>JACIXH010000077.1 GCA_014360565.1 Nocardia sp. | reverse complement strand
GGGTGCTCGATCAGTTCGGCCCTGATCTGGGTGGCGATGGCGATCATGCGTTCCCTGACCGGCGGACCGAGCGATATCGGAGTGTCGGCGGCAGCGACGGCGTCGACCATGAGCACGATCAGAGCGTCCTTGCTGGGGACATAGGTGTAGAGGCTCATCGCGCGCAGGCCGAGTTCGGCGGCGACCGCGCGGATCGTGAGCTTGTCGATGCCGTCACGGTCGGCCAGGGCGATGCCCGCCGCCACCACATCGTCGACGGTGAGCCCGGGCTTCGGGCCGCGTGCGCTCGACTTGGCCGGCAGTGCGTGGCGCCACAGGAGTTCGATGATCCGGGTGGCGTCGGCTGACTTGTCGTCGCCGTCGGTCGGCACGGCATCACCTGCTTCCTGGCGCTCGGGAACAAACTCAGTACAGTGTACGTTATTGGATTGCCCATTGCCGATCGTCAGGAGAACGCTCTGCTCGCCATCCAGGCCACCTATCTTCCCGACCGTCACCTGTTCGCCCTGTGGACGTGGACAGGGCACCGGAGCGGGTCCGCGCCGACGGGGATCGGCGATCCGGAAAACCTCGTCCTCGCGCTGCCCGTCGGCGAGCGGGGCGCGATCGAATCCGTCGAAGTGGCGACCGCGGTGGTGACACCCGGCGAACTCGCGGGGCTCACCGTCGACGGGCTCGCGCCCTCGGCCCAAGCCTGGCGCGCACTGCTCGCTGCCGGCACGCCGGTCGCCGACCCGGGCAGCCACGACCAGTCGAGCTGCCGCACCGGACAGGCCGACCCGCCCGATGTCGCCGGCGTACCGCTGCCGGCCGCCGCACACGCCGTGCCGGACGCGGTCGGGACCGCGATCGTGTCGGCCGAGCGGGCCGCGCGGGTCTTGCGCGAGACGCAGGCGCTCGACGGCGAGCTCGCGCACGTCCTCGATGCCACGCTGCGGCCCTATCAGGTCCGCGGGGTGGGGTGGTTGCGCGAGACGGTCGCGGCCTACGGCGGGGCGGTGCTGGCCGACGAGATGGGTCTCGGGAAGACCGTGCAGACGATCGGTTTCCTGCAGGGGCGCGCCGACAAGCCGCAGTTGGTGGTGTGCCCTACCTCGCTGGTGGGCAACTGGGTGCACGAGATCGATCGGTTCGCGCCGGGGTTGAAGGCGGTGTCCTGGCGAGGCGGTGCGGTGTCGGCAGGCGCGGGGACGGTGGTCGTCACCGGGTATCCGACGTTGCGGCTGCACGGAGCGGCGCTGGCCGGTGAGCAGTGGGCCACGGTGGTGTTCGACGAGGCGCAGGCGTTGAAGAATCCGCGGACGCAAGTGTCGAAGGCGGCGCGCGCGGTGAATGCCGAGGCTAAGGTCGCGCTGACCGGCACACCGGTGGAGAACCATCTCGACGAGCTGTTCGCGCTGCTCAATCTCACGGTGCCGCGACTGTTCGCCCATCGCACCCAGTTCCGGCGCCGATTCGTGCGACCGATCGAGGAGGGTTCGGCCACGGCGGCGGCACGGCTGCGCGATGCCGTCGAGCCGGTTGTGCTCGGGCGCAAGAAGCTTCAGGTGGCGGCCTCGCTGCCCGCGAAGATCCACAGTGATCTGCTGTGCGATCTCACCGCCGAACAAGAACGGGTGTACGACGCTGTCCTGTCCGAAGCCCTCGATGAGGGGTTCGGCTCGGGCCTGCAACGACAGGGCCGAGTACTGGCCGCGCTCACCCATCTCAAGCAGGTGTGCAACCACCCCGGGCTGGTCTCCGGCGACCTGGGAGAGCTCGCGGGCCGCTCCGGCAAACTCGATCTGTGCACCGACATCGTGGCCACCAATCTCGACACCGGCGATCCCACGCTGATCTTCACCCAGTACCGCAAGACCGGCGATCTGCTGGTGCGGCACCTGAGCGAGCAGTTCGGGATCGAAGCGCCGTTCTTCCACGGCGGGCTGGACGCCACCCAGCGCGGCGACCTCGTGACCCGCTTTCAGGCACCGGACGGCCCACCGGTGCTGATCCTGAGCCTGCGCGCCGCCGGCACCGGCCTCACCCTCACCCGCGCGGCCGATGTGATCCATTTCGATCGCTGGTGGAATCCGGCGGTGGAGGCACAGGCCTCGGACCGTGCGCACCGCATCGGGCAGACCCGCACCGTCACCGTCACCACGCTGACCAGCGCCACGACGGTGGAGGAACACATCGCGGCGATGCATAACCGCAAATCCGCGCTGACCGACCTCTCCGATGCCGCGGGCATCGCCGAACTTGCCCGCCTCGACGACGACGCCCTCGTCGACATCCTGCGCCGGAAGCGAGAGAACTGATGGCCGACAACGAATTCGGCTACACCCCCTGGGGTAAAGATTGGGTACGCCTGGCCGAACCGCTGCGCCAGACCCGCCCGGAGCCGCTGCTGCCCCGCGCCCGCAGCATCGCCCGCAACGACGGCGCTCGGGTCGAGATCGAGGGGCGAACCGTGCGAGCACATTTGCATCGCGGTGGTCAGGCCTCGGTCGCCCACGTCGAGGTGGCGCCGTTGTCGCGGACCACGATCGCCGCGATCGGGCACACCATCACCGACCCGACCGTGCTCACCGACGAGATGCACCGGGCTCTGCTCGACGCGGGCCACTCCCCCGCGCCGACCCTGCTGAGCACCGATTGTTCCTGCTCGACGCGCACCGCGCGGTGCGTGCACGTGTTCGCGACGCTGTACACGATCGCCCGCAAGGTCGACGAGAATCCGCGCCTGGCACTGGAATTGCTCGGCTACTTCGACGCCACGGCCGACGCCGGTCTCCCCACCCAGGAACCGCGCTGGACCACGATCAATACCCTCGACCCGACCCAGTTCTTCCTGCCGGCCTCCTGAGCCTTCGGCGGGCATCGACAGCCGGACCAGCCGCGGGCGATGCGGCCGGCCCGGCTCGAACAGCGGGCCGACGTCGGCTACCCCGAGGCTTCGCCGACCTGGCCGGTCGGCGCGCCCATATCAGCGTCGACGCTCAGGCGTTGGTGCCGCCGTCGATGGTGAGGATCGCGCCGGTGATCGATCGGCCCGACGGGCCGGCGAGGAAGACGACCAGATCGGCGACGTCGGTCGCGGCGCCGAACCGGCCCAGCGCGTTGAACTCTCGTTGGGTCGGGGCGTGGTCGCTGTCCGCGGGATTCATCTCGGTGTCGGTGGGACCGGGCTGGACGAGGTTGACGGTGATACCGCGCGGGCCCAGTTCGCGGGCGAGGGCTTTGGTGAAGCCGTTGAGAGCCGACTTGCTCAGGTTGTACAGCGACAGCCCGCCGAACAGCGCGCGTTCGGACAGGTTCGAGCCGATGGAGATGATCCGGCCGCCGTCGCCGAGGTGCGGCAGGGCGGCTTGGCCCGCGACGAAGGCGGCGCGCGCGTGGATGTTGAGCGCGCGGTCGATCTCGTCGAGGGTGAACTCCGCGTACGGCTTGGCCGGGAAGATGCCCGCGTTGTTGACGAGTACGTCGAGACCGCCCAGTTCGCGCGCTGTCTGCTCGACGGCGGCCACGACCTGTGCGGCATCGGCGCTGTCGGCCTTGATCGCCAGCGCCCGCCTGCCCAGTGCCTCGATGTCGGCGGCGACTGCCTTCGCGGCGAGTTCGTCGCGCTGGTAGGTGAACGCCACATCGGTGCCCGCGGCCGCCAGCGCGCGGGCGATGGCGGCGCCGATCCCGCGGCTCGCGCCGGTCACCAGGGCCACGGTATTGCTGCTCGTCATCAGGTTCGCTCCAATTATGTAGTAGTCGATACACAAATAGAGAAGCGCAATCGCACCCTGGCGTCAAGAGTTTTATATCGATCGACACAGAAATCGTCACCGAGCGCCCCGTCCGCCCGAGGCGCGGTATATTTACCGATCGGCACAGAAAGGTTTCCCATGACAGAGCGCGGGCGCCCCCGGGGCTTCGACCGAGAGGTTGCGCTGCGCCGTGCGATGGAGGTGTTCTGGGAACTCGGCTACGACGGCGCCTCGATGAGCGAGCTCACCGCCGCCATGGGTATCAACTCCCCCAGCCTCTACGCTGCCTTCGGCGACAAGGAAGCCCTGTTCCGCGCCGCCGTCGAGCTCTACGGCCGCACCGAGGGTTCACACACGGCCAGGGCGCTCCGCGAGCAACCCACCGCCTATGCCGCGATCGAGGCGATGCTGCGCGACAACATCACCCATTACACCGATCCCGGCCTCCCCAATGGCTGCATGGTGGTCCTCGCGGGCGCGACCTACACCACCCGCAACGCCGCGGTCCGCGAATTCCTCGTCGACGCCCGCCGCCACACCACGGCCGACATCCGCGCCCGCCTCGACCGGGGGGTCATCGACGGCGATCTCGCCCCCGACACCGACACGGCTTCGCTGGCCATGCTGTACAGCACCGTGCTCTACGGACTGTCGATCCAGGCCAGAGACGGCGTGGGCCCTGACGAACTGACCGCCGCGGTCGACAGCGCGCTGTGCACCCTGCAAGCCGCGACGCGGTAGCCGAAAGCGGCACTCGGCAGCGGCGAAACCGGTTCGGTCAGAGTCGGCGCAGCGCGGCGATGCGCTCGCCCAGTTGATCGACGCTGGCCAACGCCGTGGGCGGACCCCCGCATTCGCGACGGAGTTCACCGTGGATCACACCGTGTGGTTTGCCGGTGCGGTGGTGGTGCATGGCGACCAAGCTGTTGAGTTCGCGACGGAGTTCGCCCAGCTTGTCGGAGGTGGCGACACGTTCGGCGACGGCCGCGGGTTGCGGCGCCGACTCCGGGGTCGCACTGCGATCGGCCATCTGACGGGTCTGACGGTCGCGCAGCAGCGCCCGCATCTGGTCGACGTCGAGCAAGCCGGGGATACCGAGATAGTCGGCCTCCTCGTCGCTGCCCGCGATGGTGGCCGTGCCGAAGGATGACCCGTCGTAGATCACCTGGTCGAGTTCGGCATCGGCGGCCAGCGCCACGAAGGACTTCTCGTCTTCGCCCGGCTCGTCCTTGGTCTTGTTCGCATCGATCAGCAGCTCGTCGTCGAGGCCGTCCTTCTCGCGATGCGGCTTGCCGATGACGTGATCACGCTGCAACTCGAGCTGGGCCGCCAGATCCAGGAGTACCGGCACCGACGGCAGGAACACACTCGCGGTCTCGCCCGGCTTGCGCGCACGCACGAACCGGCCGATGGCCTGCGCGAAGTACAGCGGAGTCGACGCGCTGGTGGCGTACACGCCCACGGCGAGGCGCGGCACGTCGACGCCTTCGGACACCATGCGTACGGCGACCATCCACGCCTGCGTACCCTTACCGAACTCACCGATGCGCTGCGAGGACTGCGGGTCGTCCGACAGCACCACCGATGGCCGCTCGCCGCAGATGTGCTCGAGGAGTTCGGCGTAGTCGCGGGCCCGCTCCTGATCGGTCGCGATCACCAGACCGCCCGCGTCGGGCATGCCCGAGGCGCGCAGCTGCCGCAGACGCATGTCGGCCGCGCGCAACACCGACGAAATCCAGTCGCCCGCGGGGTCGAGCGCGGTGCGCCAGGCCCGCGCGGTCTGTTCGGCGCTGAGCGGTTCGCCGAGGCGAGCGGTGTGTTCCTCGCCCGCGCTGTCGCGCCAGTGCGCGTCGCCGGAGTAGGCCAGAAACACCACCGGCCGCACGACGCCGTCGGCGAGCGCGTCGGCGTAGCCGTAGGAGTGGTCGGCGCGCGAACGCGGGAAGCCGCCCTCGTCGGGCTCGTAGGTGACGAACGGGATCTTCGAATCGTCGCTGCGGAACGGGGTTCCGGTGAGCGCGAGTCGGCGCGTCGCGTCGCCGAACGCCTCTTCGGTCGCCTCGCCCCAGGTCTTGGCGTCGCCGGCGTGGTGGATCTCGTCGAGAATCACCAGCGTGCGCCGGTTCTCGGTGCGCACCCGATGCCGGGTGGGATGGGCGGCGACCTGGGCGTAGGTCACCACGACGCCGTGATAGTCGCCCGACGTCGCACCGGTCGAGTTGGAGAACCGCGAGTCCAGCTGGATTCCGGTACGCGCGGCCGCGGCCGACCACTGGTGCTTGAGATGCTCGGTCGGCGCGACGACGGTGATCTGGTCCACCGTGCGATCAGCCAGCAACTCCGCGGCAACCCGCAGTGCGAAGGTGGTCTTACCGGCGCCCGGTGTCGCGACCGCGAGAAAGTCGCGCGGCTTGGTGGCCAGGTACTTCGTCAACGCCCGCCGCTGCCAGGCGCGCAACGAACCCGCAGGGGCACCTCCGGCGGCAGTCTCGCCCGGTGTCCCCGCTTGCTTCGCCGTAGCGGCGCCACCCGACCCAGTCACGCAGACGACCCTAGCCGCCCGATGCGGCGTGTCGCCAAACCGACGCGGGGTGGGCGACAGGCATCACAGCCGCACCCGTGGTCACCGGCCATTTACCTGTTACTCGCCGACACGATGCCCGGCCCGCACCACACCGACCACGGAGGTGAGGGATGCTTGACATCGAGATGAACAACGACCAGGTCCCGGCTGCCGAAGCGACGCACCCGCCGCGGGCGCTTGCGCCCGGCGACTCGCCTGCACGGCCCGCGCACGGCGCGCACGCCGTCCCGCAACGTCGCAGCGATCGCCCCTGGTGGTCGCGGTGGCTGTCGACAGCGTGGCGGCTGGTGGTCCGGGTCGCGGTGAAGTGCTGGGACAACTCGATCTTCGACAAGTCCGCGGCCGCGGCGTTCTGGCAGACCCTGTCGCTGACACCGCTGCTGCTCGGCCTGCTCGGCAGCCTGGGCTATGTGGGCGGGTTGTTCGGGCCCGACACCCTGCAGATCGTGGAGAGCAAGATCATCGCGTTCAGCCGCGACTTCTTCAGCCCGTCGGTGGTCTCGGATCTGATCGAACCGACCGTCGACGACGTGCTCGGCAAGGGACGCGGCGCGGTGGTGTCGGTGGGGTTCGTGCTGTCGCTGTGGGCCGGTTCCTCGGCGATGGCTACCTTCGTCGACGCCATCGTGGCGGCGCACGGGCAGCAGGACGCCCGGCATCCGGTCTGGCAACGGATCTTCGCGCTGCTGCTGTACGTGCAGTTCCTGGTGGCCGCGGTGCTGATCCTGCCGATGGTCGCGCTGGGGCCGACCCGGATCGGGCGGGTGCTGCCCAACGTGTGGCGCGAACCGGGATTGCGGCTGATCGACACGTTCTACTACCCGATCGTCGGCCTGCTGCTGATCGTCGGGCTGACCACGCTCTACAAGCTGGCCCTGCACAAATCGCTGCCGTGGCATCGGCTCTTCGGCGGCGCACTGGTGGCCGGGGTGTTCTTCATGGCGGCCAGCGACCTGCTGCGCCGATATCTGTCGTGGATCACCGAAACCGGGGTGAGCTACGGCGCGCTGGCCACCCCGATCGCGTTCCTGCTGTTCACCTATTTCCTCGGCTTCGCGGTGATCCTCGGCGCGGAGTTCAACGCCGCCGTTCAGGAGTTCTGGCCTGCCAGGGCCACCCGGATCGAGCAGGTCAAGGATTGGATCACCAGTCAGGTACGCGGTGACGACGACGCGCACGACGAAACCGCCGACGCCTCACCCGAGGCACCGGCGTCATCGCCCGAGCGCTCCGCTCAGTCGCCGCCCTTGCGCAAGCCCTCGTAGACCTTCTTGCAGTCCGGGCACACGGGCGAACCGGGCTTGGCCGAACGCGTCACCGGGAAAACCTCGCCGCACAGGGCGACGACTATCGTGCCCATCACGGCACTCTCGGCGATCCGGTCCTTCTTCACGTAGTGGAAGAATTTGGGGGTGTCGTCGCTGGTCGTCTCGTCGGTCGTGGCTTCCGGGCGTACCAGAGTGTCTGTACTCACGCCTTCCATGATGCCGCATCCGATGCCCGCCCCGCTGACCAGCCGCGTGTGCGCTCGATGACGTCGAGTGGGAGACTCGGGGTATGCAGTCCTACGGCGATGTCCCAGGCGCCGACGAATCGAAGCCGGACCCGGACGTGATCGTGCCCCCCGAGCCCGCGCCCTCGCGCGGATTCTTCCGGCCCGCTGCCGCCGAACACGCGGTGCTGATCACCGAGGCCGCGCCCTCGCTCGACGACCAGCATCGCGCCAGGGTGCGCCGCTACACCTTCATCATGGCTTTCCGGATTCCGTGCCTGATCCTGGCCGCGGTTGCCTACAGCGCGTTCGAGAACCCGCTGCTCTCGATCCTGATCATCGCCGCCTCGGTGCCGTTGCCGTGGATCGCGGTGCTGATCGCCAACGACCGGCCGCCGCGCACGAAGGACGAACCCAGCCGCTGGGACGGCCGCACGAACCAGATCGCGCTGGAATCCGGGCGGCACAAAACTCTGGAGTAGGCGGCTTACCTCTGTGCGTCGCGCGGTCACGCGGTCGCCTTCGGTCGTCGCACCAGCATCGACATGATGGCCGCAATGCCGCAGAGGGCGCCTGCGAGGTACCAGGCGAGGTCGTAGGAGCCCTGGAGATCGCGGATGAAGCCGGCCCCGGTGGCGGCAACAGCGGCGCCGACCTGATGGGCGGCGAAGACCCAGCCGAACGCGATCGGGCCGTCGGCGCCGAAGAGTTCGCGGCACAGCAGCACGGTCGGCGGGACGGTCGCGATCCAGTCCAGGCCGTAGAACACGATGAACACCCACATGCTGGGCTCGGTGTGGGGGCCGAGCAGCGAGGGCAGGATCAACAGCGACAGCCCCCGCAGCGAGTAGTAGCCGAGCAGCAGGTAGCGCGGATCGACACGGTCCGAGAGCCAGCCCGAGGCGATGGTTCCCGCCACATCGAAGATCCCGATCAGCGCGAGGAGTCCGGCCGCGGTGGTCGGCGGCATGCCGTGGTCGTGCGCGGCGGTGACGAAATGGGTGCCGACCAAGCCGTTCGTCGAAGCCCCACAGATCGCGAATCCGCCGGCCAGCAGCCAGAATCCCCGTGTGCGCGCGGCCGATGCCAACACTTTCAGCGCCCGATCGGCGCCGCCCGCGATCGGGACGCGCACGCCCGCGTCCGAGCCGTCGGGCGCTCCGTAGGCACGCACGCCCACATCGCTGGGGTAGTCACGCACGAAAAGCCACACCAGCGGCACGACCGCGAGCGCGATCGCCGCCACGATCACCGAGGGCAGCCGCCAGCCGTGCTCGTGGGCCAGCATCGACACCAACGGCAGGAACACCAGTTGCCCGGTGGCGCCCGCGGCCGTGAGTACCCCGGTGACCAGGCCACGGCTCTGCACGAACCACCGGCCGGTGATCGTGGCGACGAACGGCATCGACATCGATCCGACACCGAGTCCGACCAGCAGTCCCCACGCCGCCACCAACTGCCATGCCTGCGTCATGAACACCGTCAGCCCGCTGCCCGCGGCGATCAGCACCAGTGCCGAGCACACGACCTTGCGGATGCCGAACCGATCCATGAGTGCGGCGGCAAACGGCGAAATCAGGCCGTACAGCAGCATGTTCAGCGAGATGGCGGTGGAGATCGTCGCGTGCGACCAGCCGAATTCGGTGTGCAGCGGGTCGATGAGGACGCTGGGGACCGAGCGGAAGGCGGCCGCGCCGAGCAGTGCGACGAACCCGACGCCGGCCACGATCCACGCGGGGTGCAGGCCGCGGCGTTCGTCGGTGACCGATACCGCTGTGGTGTCGGGGTTCTCGGCCGCATCGTCGCCGGTGGGCGGCAGTGGCGCACGCAGGTCGGTCACGTGCTCAGCCTGCCGGATCGCGACCGATCGAACGAGTGGCCGATGTGACACGTTTCGTCAATATCGCGCCAATTGCGCGCAGCGAACCCGCGGTTCATGGCAGGCGCCGGCGCCGGGCGCGGCGAAGACAACGCTGTCGACAGCGAAGCTCGCGCCGCCTACCGTTCGGACACGACTACCCGCGTCGGCCGATCGACCACTGACGGCTCGGCCGGTACCCGATTATCGGAGGGGAGACAGCATGATTCGCTGGACCTGGGCGTTTCTCGACCGGCCCGTCGATACGTTCGCCGACTGTGCGCGATTCTGGGCGCAGGTCACCGATTCGACCCTCTCCGCGCCGCGCGGTGCGAACGACGAGTTCGTCACGCTGCTGCCCGCCACCGGACCGGCCTGGATCAAGATGCAGGCAGTCGGTGACGACGGAGGCATCCACTTCGACCTCGACGTCGACGACATTCCCGCGGCGGTAGCGACCGCGACCGCACTCGGCGCCCGTGTTGTCGCCGAAGTATCGGGCTACGTCGTGCTGGAATCGCCTGCCGGACAGACGTTCTGCCTCACTCCCGCCCACGAGCACACTGGTCCCGGCCCGGCGCCGGTCACGATATCGACCGCACCCGACGGCACGGTGACCCGCCTCGATCAGATCTGTCTCGACCTGTCCCCCACCGATATCGATGCCGACACCGCGTTCTGGCAAGCACTCACGGCCTGGACGCACAAGCCGGGCCGGCGCCCGGAATTCTCCCGGCTCCGCGGTCCCGACCAGCCACTGCACTTTCTGCTCCAGCGCCTCGACGATCCGGGCCCCGCGGGCGCGCACGTCGACCTGGCCTCGTCGAATATCACCGCGACGGCCGCCTGGCACGAATCACTCGGAGCGACCCGAGTCACCGACGCCGAACACTGGATTGTTCTGCGGGACCCCGGAAATGCCCTGTACTGCGTGACATCCAGAGACCCGTACACCGGCTGAGTCGCCGCCGCCACCGAGCCGCCGCTTCCGCGCCCCGCGACACGCAGCGCCTGCTGGTAGATCGCGGTGCTCACGGCCCTGGCAGAGTAGTCGGGTGCCTACGAACCCGACGATGACCGGCTCCTTGCTCACCGCGCTGTGCCCGGACCTGCGGACCGCGCTGCTGCGGGCCGGGTACGACGCCGACACTCTGGTCGAGGTGCTGGGGCCGGATGTGCACGCGGCACTGAGCCGTTCGGAACCGGTGCCGGTGCGCCGGGCCGCGCGGGCGGCCGGTGACCTGGGCACGCTGGTGCGTTTGTGGCTACTCGCCGACGCGTTGCCGGAGCGCGACGTCGCGGGTGCGCTGGCGCCGGTGCGCATCGACGCGGCGGTGGCCGCGGGGCTGCTCACCCGCGACGGCGACGAGGTCAGGGCCGCACTGGATCTGCGGCCGCTCGATGCCGGCGCGGGTACGCGCTGGATCCTGTCCGATCTCGATGACTCGATGCGACGGCGCACGCTCACCGCCGATCACGTCCTCGGCGTCGGGCACGCGTCGCTGTCCTTGCTGCGCGCGACGCCGACCGAACCGGTCGGCACCGTGCTGGATCTGGGCACGGGCTGCGGGGTGCAGGCAGTGCACGCGGCGGGGTACGCGAGCCGGGTCACCGCTACCGACGTCAACGCGCGGGCCTTGTGGCTGGCGCAGGCCACGGCCGCGCTCAACGAACTCGACATCGAACTGGTCGAAGGGTCTTGGTTCGAACCGGTGGCCGGGCGGCGCTTCGATCAGGTGGTGGCCAATCCGCCGTTCGTGGTCGGCCCGGCACGCATCGAACACACTTACCGCGACTCCGGGCTCGCCTTGGACGGCGCCAGCGAACTGGTGATCGGGCAGGCGCCCGCGCTGCTGGCGCCCGGCGGGACCGCGGCGATGCTCGCGGCCTGGGTGCACGTGGACGGTGAGGACTGGCGCCATCGCGTGTCGAGCTGGTTGCCCTCGCACGGCGTCGACGCCTGGATCGTCCAGCGCGATGTCGCCGACCCCGCCCTCTACGTCGGCACCTGGCTGCGCGACGCGGGCCTTGACCCGCGTGATCCGGCCGCCCAGGAGCAGGCGGCACGCTGGCTCGATGCCTTCGAGGCCGCCGAGGTGGCGGGCGTCGGGTTCGGCTTCGTCTATCTGCGCGCGATCGAGGGCCCCACCGAACTGCTCGCCGAGGACCTCACCCACGGTTTCGACGACCCCCTCGGTACCGAGGTGGCCGGCTATTTCGCGCGCTCGGCGTGGTTGCGCGCGGTGGCCGGCGACGAAAACCTCGCGTGGACATCCCGTTTCGCGACCAGCCCGGCGACCGCGCTGGAACGAGTGTTCCTGCCCGGCGAGTTCGGCTGGACCGAGCAGGTGGCCCGGCTGCATCGCGGCGACGGACCACGCTGGCAGCACGAGGTCGACGAGTCGACGGTGGCCCTGGTCGCGGGAATGCGCCCCGACGGGCTGCCGTTGTACGAACTGATCGAACTACTCGCTCTGGCCGACGGAGCCGACGAGGTCACACCGGAGTTCGCCGCCCAGGCGCTCGGGGTGGTCGCCGGACTCGTGCGCCACGGATTGGTGCGGCCCGTCTGAAGCGCCCGTCGGTGAGGGCGAGTTCCGGCCACGGCGCTCTTCTCAGGAACTTCTCAGCCGTTGGGGTGGGAACCAGCAGCTCAGAGCGGTTTATCGACCGCGAGATCGGGAACTTTCTGTAAGTCGGGTCCGTTGATCGGAGTGAGACACCACCGACAGGAGGCAAGTCATGACAAGCCCCGCCACCACTCGTTTGCGCCCCAGCGAGGCCGATATCGACGCCCAGAGCCCCGCAGCCGATCTGGTACGCGTGTACCTCAACGGAATCGGACGCACGGCACTGCTCACGGCGGCCGACGAGGTCGAATTGGCCAAGCGTATCGAGGCGGGTCTGTACGCCCAGAACCTGCTCGATACCGGTAAGCGGCTATCGCCGGCACGCAAGCGTGATCTGCAGGTTCTGGTCCGCGAGGGCACTGCCGCCCGCTCCCACTTGCTCGAGGCCAACCTGCGCCTGGTCGTATCCCTGGCCAAGCGCTACACCGGCCGTGGCATGCCCCTGCTCGACCTGATCCAGGAGGGCAACCTCGGACTGATCCGCGCGATGGAGAAGTTCGACTACGCCAAGGGCTTCAAATTCTCGACCTATGCCACCTGGTGGATCCGCCAGGCCATCACCCGCGGCATGGCCGATCAGAGCCGCACCATCCGGCTGCCCGTGCACCTGGTCGAACAGGTGAACAAGCTCGCCAGGATCAAGCGTGAACTGCATCAGCAGCTGGGCCGTGAGGCCACCGACGCCGAACTCGCCAACGAATCGGGCATCCCGGTGGAGAAGATCGCCGATCTGCTCGACCACAGCCGCGACCCGGTGAGCCTGGATATGCCCGTCGGCAACGACGAGGAGGCTCCGCTCGGCGACTTCATCGAAGACTCCGAGGCCACCTCCGCCGAGAACGCCGTCATCGCCGGTCTGCTGCACCACGACGTGCGCAGCGTCCTTGCCACCCTCGACGAGCGCGAACAGCAGGTCATCCGGCTGCGCTTCGGCCTCGACGACGGCCAGCCGCGCACCCTGGACCAGATCGGCAAGCTGTTCGGCCTCTCGCGCGAGCGGGTTCGCCAGATCGAGCGCGAGGTCATGTCCAAGCTGCGCAAGGGCGACCGCGCCGACCGTCTGCGCGCCTACGCCAGCTGATCCCCAACTCGACGGCTCCTCTGGGGCCGTCTGCCGAAACGCCGACCGGCGACCGCCCACCCCTCCCCTCCGGGTGGCGAGCCGGTCGGCGTTGTTCGTTCACCCGGGCCGACCACGGCGCTTGGCTCTGGCCGCGCAGGCGCTGATCCGTGCAGGCCGCGGTTCACGAGTGGCCGGCGTCCGCCGAGCCGGTCAGACGATGCACCGATGGCTGGACTGCGGTCGGGTGCTGCTCAGGCCAGGCGGCGAGGGCCGGTGTCGAAGCGGCTCGGCTCCGGGCCGATTCGCACGCGGGCATAGATGATCTCGGCCGACGCCGCGGCCGCGAGCACCGGGTCGCAGGAGAGTTCGCGCATCTGGGGTATGTCGTCGAACAGGGCCGAGATACGTTGGGCCAGCAGGGCAAGCGCGGCCTTGTCGACCCCGGTTCGGCCCGGCCCCTCGGACAGCAGCGGTGCCGCGCGCGGCGCGTCGATGAGCGCGGTAGCTTCCTCCTCGGTCAGTGGGAGCGCACGGTAGGCGCGGTCACCGAGCAGGTCGATGATCATCCCGGAAAGACCGAACCGGATGACGGATCCGAAGGAAGGGTCGTCGGAGACGCTCAGGACACAGCCCACGCCCTTGGTCGCCATCTTCTGCACGTGCAGCAACGGATCACCACAGATCTCCACCAGGTCGGTGTAGGCCTGACGGACCGCGTCCGGTCCCCACAGATCCAGCCGCACGCCGATCAGATCCGGCCGACGCCGCCACAGTTCCCCCGTTGCCTTGGCCGCGACCGGATAACCGAGTTCCTCGGCGGCGGCAACCGCCTGGTGCGCATCGCGCACGGCACGGAACTCGACCACGTCGATGCCGTAACACCCGAGCAGCCGCACTGCTTCCTCGTCGGTGAGCCATCGTCCGCCCGATTCGGCCAGCCAGCCTTCCACCAGTGCGGCCGCGGCCGCGGTGTCGATCCCGGGTGGGCGCACCACCGGCGAGATCGGCCGGTCACGCCAGCGCGCGTACCGGTCGACTCTGGCCAGCGCACGCGCGGCCCGCTCGGGGTCCGGGTAGGACGGAATGGAACCGCGCGCCGGTGCGCCCGCGGTGGTGCGCACCGCCAACTGTCGCGGGATGCCCGACTCCGCGATAAAAGTGGTGAGCACCGGCTTACCCGGCGCCGCGGCGGCGGCCGCGCGTAAGGCATCCCCGAAGCCCTCCATCGGCACCGAAACCGGTGGCGCGACCACGACGATCACCGCGTCGACCTCGTCGCTGTGCAGCGCCGCGAGGATCGCTTCCCGGAAGTCGGCCGGAGTCGCCTCGGGGCCCAGATCCACCGGCCCGTCCACCCCCGTACTGTCCACGCCCCGCTCCGAGGGCCCGATGGCCTGAACTGCCGGTCGCGTGGACGAACCTGACTGCTCCGTGGCGCCGAGCCTGTCCGCGCCACGGACGGCCCGCCGGACACTGAGCGCACCCCACCCGGTCCGGCCGGCCCGTTCTGGCGACCCGGCGCGGTGGGCTCCGTGTTCGGTCGGCCGGGCGCCGGGACCTCGGTCGACGGCTGTGACGGGCCGGTGCACTCGTAGCCCTTCGCTGCGGGCGGCGTCGATGGCCAGCCAATTCAGCGCGGCACTGTTGCCGACCACCGCGACCCGGGGGCCCTTCGGGAGCGGCTGACAGGCCAGCAGGGCGGCGCAGTCGAACAGCTCGGAGATGGAGTCGACCTGAATGATTCCCGCCTGGCCGAAGAGGTCGCGGACCACGGTGCGATCCATGTCGGCGCCCGCGGCGAGGCGACCGCTGCTGACGGCGACGATCGGCTTGCCGCGAGCGACCCGGCGGGCCAAGCGGGAGAACTTGCGCGGGTTACCGAAACTCTCCAGGTAGAGCAGGATCACCTCGGTGTCGGCGGCGGTGTCCCAATACTGCAACAGATCATTGCCCGAGACATCGGCGCGATTGCCCGCCGAGACGAACGTCGACAAGCCCAGGTTGCGGGCCGCGGCTTCACCGAGGATCGCCGCGCCGAGGGGGCCGGATTGGCAGAAGAAGCCGATTCGTCCGCGCTGGGGCAGGACCGGGGCCAGGGTGGCGTTGAGACCGACCTCCGGGTCGGTGTTGGCGATGCCGAGCGCGCTGGGCCCGACGACCCGCATCCCGTGCCCGCGCGCGGCCGCGACCAGATCGTGTTCGGCGGCCAATCCGGCCGACCCGGTCTCACCGAATCCCGCGGTCAGCACGACCAGACCCTTGACGCCCTTGGCCATGCAATCGTCGAGAACGGCCCCGATGGCGGCGGGCGGCACTGCGACCACCGCCAGGTCCACCTCGTCGGGGATCTCGCGCACCGTGGCGTAGGCCCGCACGCCACGCACCGAACGCCGATGCAGATTGACCGGGAACACCGGCCCGCGGAAATCGCCGGCGAGCAGATTCGCGAGGACGGCGCCGCCGACGCGGGTCTGTTCCGGCGACGCCCCGATCACCGCGACCGATCCCGGGGCAAGGAGATTGCCGACACTGCGCGCCTCCGAGGCCGCCTCGCGCGCATCCCGCACGGTGCGCAGCGCTTCGGTGGGATCGATGGCGAATTCGAGGTGCACCTCGGAACCGTCGCGGCTGCGTTGCAGCTGATAGCCCGCCTCCCGGAACACCGTGATCATGGCTTCGTTCTCGGCCAGCACCTCGGCGACGAAGGCGACCACCGCGTTCTCGGCGGCGGCGCCGGCGAGGTGTTCGAGCAGCACCGAGCCGAGCCCACGGCCCTGGTGCTCGTCGGCGACCACGAAGGCGACCTCGGCCGCGCGTTGGCCCTGTCTGGCGAGCAGTTCGTAGCGGGCGACGCCGATGATCGCCGTGCCGAGCACCGCGACGAGCCCGACGCGATCGCGGTAGTCGACATGGGTGGTGCGGTACATGTCCTTCGGCGAGATCTGCGGGTACGGACCGAAATAGCGTAGATATCGGGTGCGATCGGACAGACCGGCGTGAAAGACGGCGAGTGCGTCGGCATCGGCGGGCATGATCGGACGTACCCGGACCACTCTGCCGTCGGCGGCGAGCACATCGCCGTACCAGTGTTGCGGTGGCGCAGGCGGATTCGCGGGAGTGTCGGAGGTGTCGGGCAGCAGTGGCTCAGTCACGGGGGTCCTCCGGGTCGAGTCCGAGCAGGCCGAAACTCGCCCGCCGGGTGGCCGTGATGGCGGTGTCGACCGCGCGCTGGGCGCGGATCTGGCCCGCATCGCCGATTTCTGGTGTGCCGCCGGGACCGTCCCAGGCGCGGTAGTCGGTGTCGCCGCCGTCGCCCATGGTCGTCGGTGGTTGTACTCGCGGCGCGTCGGCTCGCACCTGTTCGATCCAGTCGGTGGGCACCGGCGTTTCCGGAGCGAGCGGCCGGTCCAGCGCCGCGGCGAGCAGATGGGTCCAGGCCCGCGGCACCACACGCACCACGCCGTAACCGCCGCCGCCGATAGCCAGCCACCGACCTTCGGCGTAGTCGTCGGCCAGCGCGCGCATCGCGAGGAAGGCCGCCCGTTGGCCGTCGACGGTGAGTTCCAGATCGGCGAGCGGATCTTCGCGGTGGGTGTCGACACCGCACTGGCTGACGATGATCTGCGGCCGGAACGCGGCCACCGCACCGGGCACTACCGCGTGAAACCCTCTCAGCCACTGAGCATCTCGCGTGCCCGGCAGCAACGGCAGGTTGATCGAAGTGCCTTCGGCCGCCCCGACCCCGGTCTCCTCCGGCCACCCGGTATTCGGCCACAGCGTCGCCGGATGCTGGTGCACCGACACGGTGAGTACGCGGGGGTCGGCGTAGAAGGCGCGCTGTACCCCGTCGCCGTGGTGGACGTCGACATCGAGGTAGGCGATGCGATCGAAGCCGTGGTCGAGCAGCCACGAGATGGCGATCGCGGCATCGTTGTAGACGCAGAACCCCGCCGCCGAATCCGGCATGGCATGGTGCATTCCCCCACCGATGCTCACCGCCCGCCGCGTCCGGCCCGCCGCGATCTCCCTGGCCGCGGCCAGGGTCCCGCCGACGATCACCGATGCCGCCTCGTGCATGCGCGCGAACACCGGATTGTCGGCGGTGCCGAGCCCGTAGACGGCGTCTTCGGGCGTCGCCGGGCCTTGACCCGCCCGGCGCACCGCCTCGATATAAGCGCTGCTGTGGACCCGCATCAGGTCGGCTTCAGTGGCCGCACCGGGTGCCAGCGGCTCGACACCATCGAGAAGACCTAGGCTTTCGGCCAGCGACATGGTGTATTGCAGGCGCGCCGGCTTCATCGGATGCTCCGGACTCCAGGTGTAGCCGAGGAATCGCTCGGTCCACACGACGGTCCCTGTGGGTTCGCTGCGCGGCGACGTGACCATGCTCGCCACGCTAGCCGGAAGCAGCGGGCCCCGTGCGGCGTTGACATGCAGTAGAAATAGGGCCGCTGGTCCGACGGGCGGACCGGCGTTCGCGCGTGGGTAGAATTCGTGCAGACGAAGGGGTATCAGGTGAAGGATCTGGTCGACACCACGGAGATGTATCTCCGTACCATCTACGACCTCGAGGAAGAGGGCGTGGTGCCCTTGCGGGCGCGCATCGCCGAACGCCTCGAGCAGAGTGGTCCGACGGTGAGCCAGACGGTCGCGCGGATGGAGCGCGACGGCCTGTTGCTCGTCGCCGGCGACCGCCATCTCGAGCTCACCGACAAAGGCAGATCGATGGCGGTGTCGGTGATGCGTAAGCACCGGCTCGCCGAGCGGTTGCTGGTCGACATCATCGGTCTGGACTGGGAGAACGTGCACGCCGAGGCGTGTCGCTGGGAGCACGTGATGAGCGAGGAGGTGGAGCGGCGCCTGATCGAGGTGCTCAACCACCCGACCACCTCGCCCTACGGCAACCCCATCCCCGGCTTGGACGAACTCGGCCTCGCCGACGCGCCCGCCGCCGAGGAGAAGCTGATCCGCCTGTCCGATCTGCCCAACGGCTCGCTGCACGCGGTGGTCGTGCGCAGGCTGGCCGAGCACATCCAGACCGACCCGGAGGTCATCGGGCGGTTGCGTGAGGCGGGCGTGGTGCCCGATGCCCGCGTGACCGTGGAGACCAAACCGGGTGCGGTGCTGATCACAGTGCCGGGACACAACGGTTTCGAACTGTCCGAAGAGATGGCGCATGCCGTCCAGGTGAGGCTGGTCTGATTCGTGAAACTTCTTGTCACCGGCGGCGCCGGCTATGTGGGTGGCGGCTGTGCCGCCGTTCTGCTCGAATCCGGCCACGAGGTCGTCGTCGTCGACGACCTCTCCACCGGTAATGCCGACGGTGTCCCCACCGGCGCCCGGTTCGTCGAGGGCGATATCGCCGTCGCTGCCCCCGATCTGCTGCGCGCCGAATCTTTCGACGGCGTCCTGCATTTCGCGGCGCAGTCGCTGGTCGGTGAGTCGGTGGAGCAGCCGGAGAAATATTGGCACGGCAATGTCGTGAAGACGCTGAGGCTGCTCGAGGCGATCCGTGAGACCGCAACGCCGCGCCTGGTGTTCTCCTCCACCGCCGCGGTGTACGGGGAGCCCGAGCAGGTCCCGATCACCGAGGCCTCGCCGACTCGCCCCACCAACCCCTACGGTGCGAGCAAGCTGGCCATCGATCACGCCATCACCTCCTACGCGGCGGCGCACGATCTGGCCGCGACCAGCCTGCGCTACTTCAACGTGGCAGGCGCCTATGCCGGTCTCGGCGAAAACCGAGTCGTGGAAACACATTTGATCCCCCTCGTGTTGCAGGTAGCGCTGGGTCATCGCAAGGCCATCTCCGTGTACGGCACCGACTGGCCCACGCCGGACGGCACGTGTGTGCGCGACTACATCCACATCCGTGACCTGGCGCAGGCACATCTGCTGGCGCTGTCGACGTCGCAGCCGGGTACGCACCGGATCTGCAACCTCGGTTCGGGCACGGGTTTCTCGGTGCGCGAAGTGATCTCGGCGTGCGAGCGAGTCACCGGCCTGCCGATCGAGACGATCGACGCACCGCGCCGCGCGGGCGATCCGGCCGTACTGATCGCCTCCAGCGATCGCGCGGTCGCCGAATTGGGCTGGCAGCCCGAGCACAACGACCTCGACGAGATCGTCTCCGACGCCTGGGATTTCCTGCGTTCGCTCGGCACGAAAGCCCACAGCGCCCGCTGAATCACCGAGGGCGGCCGCCGGATCGGCGACACCGCGCGCGGCATCGCCGGCAGCGGCCGCCGGATCGGTTGCCTCACCGGGCGATCGGGCCGAGGTCGACGCCGAGGTCGGCGGCGACCTGATGACCGCAGTGCGCGAGTTTGCGCAATCGTTCGGGTCGCAGCCCGGTCTGTAGCGAGGTCTCCAGCAGTACCGCCATCGAATGTTCGGCGTCGGCCTCCACGGCAGCGGCGATCGCGACACCGGCGAAGGGTCCGTCGCCGCGCAGGTAGGCGCTGAAACCGAGCAGGGCAGCGGCCTCGGCGCGGTCGCTGCCCGGCGTCGCCCGGGCCAGCTGCGCCCACAGCAGCTCCGCGGCCTCGGCGTGATCGCCCAGCGCCAGCCCGTACATGGCGTCACGGATCGGCCGGTCGCGCAGTGTCGCGGCCAATCGCGCGAGTTCGCGCTCGGCGCGCGGCGCGCCGGATGCGGTGTCGGCGATCTGCCACAGCACCCATTCCAGAGCGCGCCGCTGGTAGGCCACCGCGTTGCCGGCGCGCGTCGCCGCCGTCAGTCCCCCTCGATACCGCGCGTGCGCCGCCGCGAGCTGGGCACGCACCCGCGCGCTCAGCAGGTCGTCGGCAATCATCAGCGCGGTCATCTCCTGGCGCGAGCCACGAATCTGCTTACCCTCCAGCACATGTGACACCGCGACGATCGAGGACGACGGATCGGCGACCAGGCCGGTCGCGAACGTGCCGAACACACTGCAATAGCGTTCGCCCGCGGCGATCGCGGGTACCGACCAGGCACCGCGAACCTCGATCCCGTCCTCGGCCAGCACCTCGATCAGATCTGCCGCGCGCAAGACCTCCTCGCCCTCGAACTCCGCACGGTCCTCGACGAAGACCGCGAGTACCCCCGTCGCTTCTTCGCGCAGGCAGATCGATCCGAGACAGGCGATGAACTGGTCGAGCAGCCGGATGTCGGTGGCCACGTCGAGGTCGAAGCGCACCACCGCCTCGATCGCGTCGGCTGCCCCGCCCGCCACCGCGTGCAATACGGCGACGACGAGCGAACGTTCGGGGACGAAGCCGAGCATCGCCGGCAGGGCGGCGATGAGTTCACCGGGTTCGTCGACCCGCAGTGATGGGCGCGGCAGCCCGCCGGGGTAGCGGGGGGTGGATTCGGCGCAGCCGACCGCGCGGGGAAACGGTCCGGTGCGCTTGGCGCGGCGAGTGGAGTTCGTCGAAGGAGTCATGGCTCCACGGTGCCCGTTGCCCGTCGCGCCACCGTGTGCCCGACCTGGGCTTTCGCCCGCCCTGTGAGTACCGCCGGACCTGTGGAGCGATCCCGGTCCCGGCGATACGCCGAGGGCGAGTGTGTCACCGCCTCGTGGTAGGCGCGTCAGCTACCGTGCACGGAGGCTACGGTTGTCGCGAACATCTCGTCCACGGCCGCCGTATCCGGTTGTCCCGCACCGAAAGTCATCGAGGTCACCGTGATGCGCACATCGCCGATCTGCCCGATGGACGTCTGCATCGTCTGCGTCAGCCCGGCGCCGCCGACGTCGGGAACCACGGTGCGTCGCAACGCTATCGCGTCGTCGGCGCCGCCCGGCGTGATCTGGTCGAGTGCGGTGGTGACGGTGGACCCCGCGCCCGCCCGGGAAACCTGGATCTGCCCGCACCCGCTGAGCCGCTCGCGCAGCCGCGAAACCGGTTCGGCACTGCGCGCCAGCTCGACGGTCAGCGTCGCACGGCTCGCATCGTCGGACCCCACGGCCACCGCCGCGGGCTCGCCACCTGGCTCGGTATCGGTCGGCGCGCACTGGGCGGGGCGCACGGTCGCGCCCGCTCCCACGCCGTCCAGGTCGCCCGCGGCGGCCGTCGCCGCCTGCGGGGGTAGCACCACCGCCGGGTACCGGGCCGGAAATCGCGAAGGAGCGGGCAGCAGATCGGCCAAGGCGCCCTCGACCTGTCGTACCGCCACGGCGCTCTCGGCGACCGGCGTTCCGCTGACGCTGTTCCCACATCCGGCCAGTACCAGCGACGCCGCCGCCACGCCCAGCCACCAGCGGCGCAGGCCCGGGTCACCCGTGCGGATCGGTGTCGCCTGCGCCACGTTCACACCGTCCACTGTGCCCCACGACGTCGATCGGGTCCTCGACGCCACGCCGGATGGGAATGCGCGGCGCGAGCGTGCTGTTGTCAACGAGGACGAGCCGTCCCCGGCCGTGTGCGATGGCACTGCTCGCGTGGGGGACAATGGAGATCCGCTTCCCCACCCCGCGAGCGATGGTGGACCGCGCAGGAAGGAGAAACGCGATGGATAACCAGTCGCATATGTACGAACTGGAGTTTCCGGCTCCGCAGTTGTCCTCGGAAGACGGGGCGGGCCCCGTGCTGGTGCACGGTCTGGAAGGTTTCACCGACGCCGGTCACGCCGTGCGCTTGGCGACCACCCATCTGCGCGAGAGCCTCGAATCGGAACTGGTCGCCTCCTTCGATGTCGACGAACTGCTCGACTACCGTTCGCGCCGCCCGATGATGACGTTCAAGACCGACCACTTCTCCGATTACGCCGAGCCGGAGCTGAACCTGTGGGCGCTGCGCGACACCGCGGGCACCCCGTTCCTGCTGCTGTCGGGCCTGGAGCCGGATCTGCGCTGGGAGAAGTTCACCACCGCGGTGCGGCTGCTGGCCGAACAGCTGGGCGTGCGCCGCACGATCGGGCTGTCGGCGATCCCGATGGCGATCCCGCACACCCGTCCCCTCGGTGTCACCGCGCATTCCTCGGACCGGTCACTGATCGGCGAGCATCAGCGCTGGCCGGGTGAGTTGCAGGTGCCCGGCAGCGCGTCCTCGCTGCTCGAGTACCGGATGGCCCAGCACGGCCACGAGTCACTCGGGTTCTCGGTGCATGTGCCGCACTACCTGGCCCAGACCGATTACCCCGAGGCCGCCCAGACGCTGCTGGAGAATTTCGCCGACAACGCGGGCCTCGACCTGCCGCTGTCGGCGCTGGGTGAGGCGGCCGCGCGCGTACGTGAGCAGGTCGCTGAGCACATCGCGGGCAACGAGGAGGTGGAGACGGTCGTCACGGCACTGGAACGCCAGTACGACAGCTTCGTCACCGCACAGGAACAGCAGTCCAGCTTGCTCGCGGCCGACGGTGAGCTGCCCAGCGGCGAGGAGCTCGGCGCGGAGTTCGAACGCTTCCTGGCCGAGCAGGGCGGTTACGACGACACCTCCGGCGGCGGTAAAGACTGACCGCAGACCCGCACCGGTCTGGCGCGGGGCTCACCCTCCGCGCAGACTAGGGTTGTCGGAGTGGATCTGACCGACCTACTCGAAATTCCCGGAACCGACGCCGACGCGCTCTACGAGTCGTTCGCGGCGTGGGCCGCCGAGCAGGGCACACCCCTGTATCCAGCGCAGGACGAGGCGCTGATGGAATTGGCGTCGGGGTCCAATGTCATTCTGGCGACGCCGACCGGCTCCGGAAAATCTCTGGTGGCGGTCGGCGCGCATCTGTTCGCCATGGCCAGCGGGCAGCGCAGCTACTACACCGCGCCGATCAAGGCCCTGGTCAGCGAAAAGTTCTTCGCGCTGTGCGAGGTGTTCGGGGCCGAGAACGTCGGCATGGTGACCGGCGACGCGGCGGTCAACGCCGACGCCCCGATCATCTGCGCCACCGCCGAGATCCTGGCGAACCTGGCTTTGCGCGAGGGCG
>JACIXH010000076.1 GCA_014360565.1 Nocardia sp. | reverse complement strand
TATACCGCCGCCGAAGTGTCGAAGTTCCTGATCAGCCTGGACGGCGATCGCAACGGGCACCTGTGGTTCCTGGCCCTGTGCGGGCTACGTCGTGGGGAGATCGGCGGTCTGCGATGGTCGGGCGTGGACCTCAAGGCGAAGACGATCACCGTGCACATCGGGCGGTCCGCTGCGGGTGGCAAGGCGGTGGAGGATGACCCGAAGACCGAGGCGGGGGAGCGGACGTTGCCGATGGATGACGAGATGGTCGCGGTGCTGAGAAAGGCCCGTCGTCGGCAGGTCGCGGACAAGCTACAGCTAGGGGAGGCGTACCAGGATCTCGGCTACGTCGCCTGTGGCGAGGACGGCAAACCGTTCCACCCGGACACGCTGACACATAAGTGGGCCAAAGCGGCCAAGGCTGCGGGCGTGCGGCATATCCGCCTGCATGATGCGCGTCACACCTGCGGCACCACGATGCACCTGCGGAAGGTGCCCATGGCGGTGATCGCTGCATGGCTGGGTCACGCGGACGCCAGTGTCACTGCACGGATTTACGCCCACTCCCAGGACGAAGCGCTCCGGGAGGCCTCCCGCACTTTGGGGGAAGTTGTGTCATCTCGTGTCATCGACGCCGGTTGATCGCACCGACGAGAAAGGCCCCCGACCGCTGAATCGCGGGTCGGGGGCCTTCTTCGTGTGTGCCCTCGGCAGGAATCGAACCTGCGGCCTTCTGCTCCGGAGGCAGACGCTCTATCCCCTGAGCTACGAGGGCGGGATAGATGCCGGTCGCGGTGAGGCGATCGGGCGACGACAGCGTATCGCATGTGGTGCGGTGTGCCAAAAACTGTGCCGGACCGGGGGTTGGGCCGGTCCGGCTGGTGGGGTCAGCTCAGTGGGAGGGGGGTGGCGCCGCGGGTGGCGAGCATGCTGGTCATCAGCTGGGACTCGCTCTCCTGAGTTTTCGACATCGTCGAGGCCAGGGTGCGCACGGCCGTGGTGTCGGCGTGCTCGGCGGCGTAGTCGAGCATCGGGACGCCGCCCTGGTGGTGGCGCAGCATCAGTTGCAGGAACATCGTGTCGAGGGCGGGGCCGGTGGACTGGCGCAGGGCGGTCATTTCTTCCTGGCTCGCCATGCCCGGCATCTGCTGCATCGGGCCAGACATCGTGGGTTCGGCGGTGTTGCCGCCGTGGTGGCCGGTGTTGCCGTGCTCGTCGGTCATCCAGCCCATGTAGCCCTCGACGTTCTGGTTGGACTCGCCCCACAGCTGCAACCACGCCTGCATGCGGCCGATCTGGTTCTGCTGGGTGGTGAGGATGTCGTAGGCGAGGCGGCGCACGTCGTTGTCGGTCGAGGCGATCAGCGCCACTCCGGCCATGTCTACGGCCTGGGCGTGATGGGCCGACATGTCCTGGCTGAAACCGACGTCGACGGCGCTCGGCTCCGGTTCGGAGTTCTTCTCCAGCGGCATCCGCAACAGCACGCCCGCCACCGCACCGAGCAGCAGCAGACCGATCGCGCCGAGCACGAGCACTGCCCCGGCCGGGCGTCGCGTGCTCGGCTCGGGCGTGCTGGTGTCGTCGGGTTCGACCGTACTCACTACTGACCCGAGGGCAGGCCGCCCGGCACCGGGATGTTCGGCAGGCCGGGGATGCCCGAGCCGGTGCCGCCGCCGCCGAGTTCGGTCGCGTCAGGGATCAGGCCTTTACCGTCCATCGGGACCGCTTCGGGCCCGTACGGGGTGGGGTCGAACGGCGGCGGGTTGTTGGCGTCGAAGATCGGGTTCGAGCAGCTCGCGCCGACCTCGGGGTAGGCGTAGGGGTTCTCGCGCAGGGCGGAGATGAACTGCTTGATCCGCGCGTCGTCGGCATTGTCCAGCTTCAGCTGGTGGCCCCACGACTGCAGCGAGATCGGTGACTCCAGACCCGGGTACGGCGACATCAGCGAGTACTGGCGACCCTTGACGAAGTTCGACAGCTTCTCGACACCGGCCGCGTCGACCTTGTCCGGGTTGTAGGTGATCCAGATCGCGCCGTGCTCGAGCGAGTGCACCGCGTTCTCCATGCGGATCGGCTTGGCGTACACGGTGCCCGTGCAGTTCGCCCACGCGCCGTCGTGCGGACCACCGAAAGCGGGCGTCTTGTCGTAGGCGACGCGCTGCTCGGCGGTCACGTGCAGGCCGGCCGGGTACTCCGCCTTCACGACACCGTCGATCTTCATCGCCGGATCCTGGTTCTCCTTGGAGGGCACCCATTCCTTGAGGTCGGTCTGGGCCTCGCGGATCGCGGCCTGGTCCATGTACTTGGGCACCAAGCTGTAGGCCAGCAGGCCGACCAGCGCGACGATGGCGACGCCCGCCCCGATCAGGGCCCATGGGGTGTCGCGCTTCTTACCCGGAAGGTTGCCCTTGCGGGTCTTGCGGGACGGAGACGACTTCCCCGCGGCCCGCACGGCCTTGGCTGATGTGGCGCTGGTCCTACTCGGCATCGCTGCTTGTGCTCTTTCGACGTGTGGATCGGTGGGTTCGTGGCGGGCGGTCGTGGTTGCAAGGGGCCCAGCCAATAGGATAGAGACTCGTGACTCCAGCTGACCTTGCAGATCTCCTTCGTACCACCGCGGCGAAGGTGCTTGTCGAACGCGGACTGGACTCGTCGGTCCTGCCCGAGCAGGTCACAGTGGAGCGTCCGCGCAACCCCGAACACGGCGACTATGCCACGAATGTGGCCATGCAGGTGGCCAAGCGGGCCGGAACCAACCCTCGCGAGCTGGCCGGTTGGCTGGCCGAGGCGCTGTCGGCCACCGAGGGAATCGATGTGGCCGAGATCGCCGGGCCCGGCTTCCTGAACATCCGTCTGGCCGCCTCGGCGCAGGGCGTGATCGTCAGCCAGATCCTGGCCGCGGGTGAGATCTACGGCACCGGGTTCGCCCTGGCCGGCACCAAGATCAATCTCGAATTCGTCTCGGCGAACCCGACCGGCCCGGTCCACCTCGGTGGCACCCGCTGGGCTGCCGTCGGTGACGCGCTCGGCCGCATCCTGGCAGCTCAGGGCGCCGACGTGACCCGCGAGTACTACTTCAACGACAACGGCGCGCAGATCGACCGGTTCGCGAAGTCGCTCGTGGCATCCGCGCTGGGCGAGCCTGCCCCCGAAGACGGGTACGCGGGCGAATACATCGCCGAGATCAGCGCGAGCATCGTCGCCGCGCACCCCGACGTGCTCACCCTGCCCGCCGACGAGCGGCACGAGATCTTCCGCAGCGAGGGCGTGCAGCAGATGTTCGCCCAGATCCGCGCGGATCTGCACGAGTTCGGCACCGATTTCGACGTGTACTTCAACGAGAGCGAACTGTTCGCCTCCGGTGCCGTCGAACGGGCCGTCGAGCAGCTCAAGAACTCGGGCAACCTCTACGAGAAGGACGGTGCGTGGTGGATCGCCAGCACCGAATACGGCGACGACAAGGACCGCGTGGTCCTCAAGAGCGACGGCACCGCCGCCTACATCGCCGGTGACATCGCCTACTTCCAGAACAAGCGCGCCCGCGGCTTCGACCTGGCCATCTACATGCTCGGCGCCGACCATCACGGCTACATCGGCCGGTTGAAGGCCGCCGCCGCCGCGTTCGGTGACAATCCCGACACCGTCGAGGTGCTGATCGGGCAGATGGTGAACCTGGTCCGCGACGGCGTCGCCGTGAAGATGAGCAAGCGCGCGGGTACTGTGGTGACCCTCAACGACCTGGTCGAGCAGATCGGCGTCGACGCCGCGCGCTACTCACTGGTGCGTTCGTCGGTGAACTCGAGCATCGACATCGACCTCGATCTGTGGACCAAGGCGAGCAGCGAGAACCCGGTCTACTACGTCCAGTACGCGCACTCGCGGACCAACAGCATCATCGGCAATGCTGCGAAGTATCCCGAATTCGCTTCTGTCGAACCGGATTTCGCGCTGATGACGTCGAGTCGCGAAGGTGATCTCATCCGCACCCTCGGCGACTTCCCGCGCGTGGTCGCCACCGCTGCCGACACCCGTGAACCGCACCGCATCGCCCGATACCTCGAAGAACTGGCCGGGGTCTACCACCCGTTCCAGTCCGACGACGACATGCGCGTGCTCCCCAAGGGCGACGACGCTGTCACCCCGCTCAACGCGGCCCGCCTCGAGCTGGTCAAGGCGACCCGTCAGGTGCTGGCCAACGGCCTTGCCCTGCTCGGTGTGAGCGCACCGGAGCGCATGTGAGCTCCCACAGACTTTTCAGGAAGGACGCACAACGATGAGTGGTGCACACCCGGCCGGTCCCCGGCACGCAGAGTTCCCGCACGCACCGAGTCTGGCCGAGCGCCCGACCGACCCGAGCCAGATGATCGAGCTCCCCGCGAACGTCTGGCCGCGCAATGCCGCGCGCGGTGACGACGGTGTGGTCCGGCTGGCGGGCGTGTCCGTCACCGAACTCGCCGAGCAGTACGGCACCCCGCTGTTCGTGATCGACGAGGACGACTTCCGCTCGCGCTGCCGCGACATGGTCGCCGCGTTCGGGGCGAACGCGCGCGTCCATTACGCGTCGAAGGCGTTCCTCTGTGGCGAGATCGCGCGCTGGATCCGGGACGAGGGTCTTTCCCTGGACGTGTGCTCCGGCGGCGAGCTCGCGGTCGCGCTGAACGCCGGATTCCCGGCTGAGCGAATTGCCTTGCACGGCAACAACAAAGCCGTCGTCGAGCTCGAAGCGGCGGTCGCGGCCGGGGTCGGGCACGTGGTCGTGGACTCGCTCTACGAGATCGAGCGGCTCGAAGCCGTCGCCGGTGCGGCGGGCGTGGTGCAGGACGTGCTGGTCCGCGTGACCGTCGGCGTCGAGGCGCACACCCACGAGTACATCTCCACCGCGCACGAGGACCAGAAGTTCGGCTTCTCGATCGCGGGCGGCAACGCCATGGAGGCGCTGGCCCGAGTCTTCGAGGCCGACAACCTGCGTCTGGTCGGTCTGCACAGCCACATCGGCTCGCAGATCTTCGAGCTCGACGGCTTCGAGATCGCCGCGCGCCGCATGCTCGGCCTGCTGCGCGAGGCCATCGACAAGTTCGGCATCGATCGCACGGCGCAGATCTCGACCCTGGATCTGGGTGGTGGCCTCGGCATTTCATACCTGCCGAGCGACAATCCGCCGCCGCTGGGCGAGTTCGCCACCAACCTGCGCGCGCTGGTCGCCGCCGAAGCCGTCCGTGCCGGGCTGCCCGAGCCGACCATCGCCGTGGAACCGGGCCGCGCCATCGCGGGCCCCGGCACCGTCACCCTGTACGAGGTCGGCACCATCAAGGATGTCGAACTCGATGGTGGCGCGCGCCGTCGCTACGTCAGCGTGGACGGTGGGATGAGCGACAATATCCGCCCCGCGCTGTACCAGGCCGACTACGATTGCCGTCTGGTCTCGCGCTCGTCGGACGCCCATGCGGTCGTCGCGCGCGTGGTCGGAAAGCATTGCGAGAGTGGCGATATCGTCATTCGTGACACCTGGATGCCCGCCGATGCGGCCCCCGGTGACCTGGTGGCCGTCGCGGCGACCGGTGCGTACTGCTACTCGATGTCGAGCCGCTACAACCTGCTCACCCGGCCCGCCGTGGTCGCGGTGCGTGACGGTGCGGCGCGATTGATTCTGCGCCGGGAAACGGTGGCGGACCTGCTCAGCCTGGAGGTGGAATGATGGACGCATCGCGTAGCGATTCATTGGGGGATGGCGGCCGGGCGACGGGTAGGCCTGAAACGGTTACCGCCGTCGGCAACGGCATCAAGGACGCCGGACGGCCACTGGGCGTCGCCGTGCTCGGGATGGGCACGGTCGGGACCGAGGTGGTTCGGGTACTGCGCGAGCACGCCGACGACCTGCGCTCGCGCGTCGGGGCGCCGCTCGTGTTGCGCGGCATCGCGGTGCGTGACATCAGCAAGGACCGCGGCGTGCCCGCCGAACTGCTCACCACCGACGCCGAGGCGCTGCTGGCCCGCGACGACGTCGACCTGGTGGTCGAGGTCATGGGTGGTATCGACCCCGCCCGCAAGCTGATCGGCGACGCCCTCAACGCGGGCAAGTCCGTCGTCACCGCCAACAAGGCGTTGCTGGCGGATTACACCGGCGAGCTCGCCGCCGCCGCCGAGGGCAGCCGTGCCGACCTCTACTTCGAGGCCGCCGTCGCCGGTGCGATCCCGGTGGTCCGGCCGCTGATCCAGTCGCTGTCGGGTGACCGCGTGAACAAGGTCGTCGGCATCGTCAACGGCACCACCAACTTCATCCTGTCCGCGATGGACGAGACCGGCGCCGCCTACGACGACGTGCTCGCCGAGGCCACCGCGCTGGGGTACGCCGAAGCCGACCCCACCGCCGACGTCGAGGGCTACGACGCCGCCGCCAAGGCCGCGATCCTGGCCTCGCTGGCCTTCCACACCCGGGTCACCGCGGCCGATGTCTATCGCGAGGGCATCTCCAAGATCACCTCCGAGGATCTCGAGACCGCGTCGGCTGTCGGCTGCACGGTCAAGTTGCTGGCCATCTGCGAGCGCGTCTCGGCCGGTCCGGGCGAGCCGACGCTGGAAGAGGGCGGCAAGGATCGCGTCTCGGTGCGTGTCTACCCGGCACTCATCCCGCGCAAGCACCCGCTGGCCTCGGTCAACGGCGCGTTCAACGCGGTCGTCGTGGAAGCCGACAATGCCGGTCGCCTGATGTTCTACGGGCAGGGTGCCGGTGGCGCCCCCACCGCGTCGGCCGTGCTCGGTGATCTGGTGATGGCCGCGCGTAACAAGTTCTACGGTGGTCGCGCCCCGGGCGAATCGGTCTATGCTGAGCTGCCGATCGCGCCGATCGGTGACACCCCGACCCGCTATCACGTGAATCTGCAGGTGGAGGACCGTCCCGGCGTGCTCGCCGCGGTGGCAGACACCTTCGCCCAGCACGGGGTGAGTATCTCCACCGTGCGTCAGCAGGGTCACGGCGACGGCGCCCGGCTCGTGGTCGTCACCCACCATGCGGTGGAATCGTCGTTGGCCGATACTGTCGCCGTATTGGCGGACATGGAATCCGTCACCGCTGTGACCAGCGTTTTGAGACTGGAAGGCACAGAAGAATCATGAAAGCCACTGGCATCGCCCCCCAGACCGGTGTGCACTCGCGTTGGCCCGGTCTGATCGCTGCCTACCGCGATCGCCTGGCCGGTGCGGCCGACTGGGAGCCGGTGACCCTGTTCGAGGGCGGTACCCCGCTGGTGCCCGCGCCGCATCTGTCCGCGCTCACCGGGTGCGAGGTGTATCTCAAGGTCGAGGGCGCCAACCCCACCGGGTCGTTCAAGGACCGCGGCATGACCATGGCGATGACCGACGCCAAGTACCGCGGCCAGAAGGCCGTGCTGTGCGCGTCGACCGGCAACACCTCGGCCTCGGCCGCTGCCTACGCCACCCGTGCCGGCATGGAATGCGCGGTGCTGATCCCGCAGGGCAAGATCGCGATGGGCAAGCTGGCCCAGGCCGTGATGCTCGGCGCCAAGATCATCCAGGTCGAGGGCAACTTCGACGACTGCCTCGAGCTCGCCCGCAAGGTGACCGCGGAGTTCCCGCAGGTCGGCCTCGTGAACTCGGTGAACCCGGCGCGGATCGAGGGGCAGAAGACCGCCTCGTTCGAGATCTGTGACGTGCTCGGCAAGGCTCCCGACGTGCATGTTCTGCCGGTCGGGAACGCGGGCAACATCACCGCTTACTGGCGTGGATACCGCGAGTACTACGCCGACGGCATCACCTCGGTGCTGCCGCGCATGCTCGGCGTGCAGGCCGCCGGTGCCGCGCCCCTGGTCAACGGTGCGCCGGTGAAGGACCCCGAGACCATCGCGACCGCCATCCGGATCGGCGCCCCCGCGTCGTGGAACGGCGCCATGGAGGCCAAGGAGCAGTCCGGCGGCGCCTTCCGCGCGGCTACCGACGACGAGATCCTGGCCGCCTACCGGCTGGTCGCCGCGCGAGAGGGCGTCTTCGTCGAGCCCGCCTCGGCTGCGAGCGTGGCCGGTCTGCTGGCCGCGCGTCAGGAGGGCTGGCTGGATTCGGGCCTGACCGTCGTGTGCACCGTGACCGGCAACGGTCTCAAGGACCCCGACAACGCGCTGGCCGGAATGCCCGAGGTCAAGCCGATCGCCGTCGACCCGATCGCTATCGCCCGCGAACTCGAGCTGGCCTGAGTTGACCGCATCCGAGCCGACGCTGATGACAGCGACTCTGCCCGCCGGTCTCGAAGTGACCGTGCGCGTCCCGGCGTCCACGGCCAATCTCGGTCCTGGATTCGATTGTCTGGGAATGGCATTGGGCATCTACGACGAAATCGTGGTGCGTACCACCGACTCGGGTCTCGAGATCCGGGTCGAGGGTGAGGGCGCGGACGACGTACCTTGGGGCCCAACACATCTGGTGGTCCGCGCGATCGAGCGTGGGCTGGAATCGCTGGGTGTCTGGGCCGACGGGCTCGACGTGCTGTGCCGCAACGTGATTCCGCACTCGCGAGGGCTGGGTTCCAGCGCGTCGGCCGTGGTCGGCGGCCTGGCTGCCGGTGCGGGGCTGGCCGCGAAGTTCGACCCCGCGTTGCAGCTGGACGGTGACCGGCTCGTCCAGCTGGCCTCGGAGTTCGAAGGCCATCCCGACAATGCCGCGGCCAGCGTACTCGGCGCAATCGTGGTGTCGTGGACCGAAACCGATGCCGCGCAAACCAGGGCCTACCGGGCCGTGCGGCTCACGCCCGCGCCCGTGCTGCGTCCGGTGGTGCTGATCCCGCAGGAACGCTCCTCCACGGCACACACCCGCGGGTTGCTGCCCGAGCAGGTGCCCCACGGGGACGCCGCGTTCAACGTCAGCCGTGCGGCGCTTGCCGTCGTGGCGCTCACCGAACGCCCCGATCTGCTGATGTCGGCCACCGCCGACCGGTTGCACCAGAGCCAGCGTGCCCCCGCGCTACCGCTGACAACCCAGTGGATCGAGCGGCTACGCGCGGCGGGGATCGCGGCGACGGTCTCGGGCGCAGGTCCGACAATTCTGGCCCTGACCACCGAAGAATTCCCCGATGACCTGCGCAAACAGGCCGAATCGGACGGTCTGCGCGTGGTCGAACCGGGCATTGCCGACGGGGTATCGGTCGACTGACGGCGTGCCTGCCTTGCCGTTGTTCGCAATAGGCAGCTATTCTGGACTTGTCCGTACATCGTGCGCATCAGACGCCGGTGCATCATCAGGGCAATCGCTCCCCTCACCACTGTCTTCTGGTGGCGAAGGCCTCCGGTCCTCCCGCGGCGGGTAGTACGGCACAGGCGTCGAACATGGACGCATAATCCGAGCTCGGCATGTGTTGCCGGGTCTATGGAACGGAACCCTCGAATCAGCACAAGGCATTCGAGGGAAGGAAAGGACTTCCGTGACAGAAACGGACCTGCTCGCGACACCCGGGGTGGATTCCAACCCTACGAACTCGGGCAGCCGCGAAAGTGAATCCGGACAGATTTCGAAAATGAGCGAACAAACCGACGTCGCACGATCGGGGCTGACTGGAATGCTGTTGCCGCAGTTGCGCGCACTGGCGGGGGAGCTCGGTATCCGAGGTACCTCCGGAATGCGTAAGGGCGATCTCATCGCCGCTATCAAGGAAAATCAATCCGGGGCGCCCGCCGATCAGGCCGGAGCGCCTGCCAAGGGCGACAAGCCCGCCGCCGCGCCCGTCGTGAACGACGCGCCCGCCAAGAGCCAGGCGCCCGCGAAGAACGAAGCGCCCGCAAAGAACGACGCGCCCGTCAAGAGCGAGACGCCCGCCAAGGTGGACAAGTCCGCCAAGGCCGAGAAGCAGGCCGCGCCTGCCGAGAAGCAGGCCCCTGCCGAGGTCGAGGCCCCCGAGGCCAAGACCACTACGGCTCCGGCCGCGACCGAGCAGGTCAAGACCGATGCCCCCGCCGAAGCAGGCGAGGATTCCGGTCGCGAGAGCGGTCAGCGTGGTCGTGGCAGGCAGCGTCGTGGTCGTGACCAGGCCCGTTCCGGTGGTGGCGACAACGCCCCCGCCGAGAATCGCGCGCCCGCCGAGGAGACCAAGCAGGCCGACAAGGCCGAGGGCGGCGACCAGGGCGAACGCCGACGTGATCGCGGTGACCGCAACGGTGGCGAGCGTGGCGAACGTACCGGTGGCGACCGCAACGGCAGTGACCGTGGCGAGCGCACCGGCAGTGATCGCGGCGAGCGCTCCGGCGGCGACCGTAATCAGAACGAGCGCAACCAGAACCAGAGCCAGAACGGCAACACCGGCGGCAATCGCGGTCCCCGCGACGATCGCGGTGGCGACGACGAGGAAGGCGGCCGCGGTCGCCGGGGTCGTCGATTCCGCGAGCGTCGTCGTGGTCGTGACCGCGATGGTGCTCCCGTCGGCGGTGGCCAGTCCGAGGCGCGCGATTACGACATCCGCGAAGACGACGTCCTCCAGCCGGTCGCGGGCATTCTCGATGTCCTGGACAACTACGCGTTCGTGCGGACCTCCGGCTACCTCGCCGGACCCAACGACGTGTACGTGTCGATGAACCTGGTGCGCAAGAACGGCCTGCGCCGCGGTGACGCGATCACCGGTGCGGTGCGTGCCCCGCGCGACGGCGAGCAGAACAACCAGCGGCAGAAATTCGACCCGCTGGTTCGCCTGGACACCGTCAACGGTGGCGAGCTGGAAGCTGCGCGCCGTCGTCCGGACTTCCAGAAGCTCACCCCGCTGTACCCGAACGAGCGGCTGCGCCTGGAGACCACGCAGAACAAGCTCACCACGCGCGTGATCGACCTGATCATGCCGATCGGTAAGGGCCAGCGTGCGCTGATCGTGTCCCCGCCCAAGGCGGGCAAGACCACGATCATGCAGGACATCGCGAACGCGATCGCGATCAACAACCCCGAGTGCTACCTCATGGTTGTCCTGGTCGACGAACGTCCCGAAGAGGTCACCGATATGCAGCGTTCGGTGAAGGGTGAGGTCATCGCCTCCACCTTCGACCGCCCGCCGGGTGACCACACCTCCGTCGCCGAGCTCGCCATCGAGCGCGCGAAGCGTCTGGTGGAAATGGGCAAAGACGTTGTGGTGCTGCTCGATTCGATCACCCGATTGGGCCGTGCGTACAACAACTCCTCGCCTGCCTCGGGCCGCATCCTCTCCGGTGGTGTCGACTCGACCGCGCTGTACCCGCCGAAGCGTTTCCTCGGCGCGGCCCGCAACATCGAGAACGGTGGCTCGCTCACCATCATCGCCACGGCGATGGTGGAGACCGGTTCCACCGGCGACACGGTGATCTTCGAAGAGTTCAAGGGCACCGGCAACGCCGAGCTCAAGCTCGACCGCAAGATCGCCGAGCGGCGCGTGTTCCCCGCGGTGGACATCAACCCGTCGAGCACCCGCCACGACGAGCTGCTGCTCTCGCCCGACGAGATGGCTGTCGTGCACAAGCTGCGGCGTGTGCTCTCGGGTCTGGACTCGCACCAGGCGATCGATCTGCTGATGGATCGTCTGCGCAAGTCCAAGAACAACCTCGAGTTCTTGATGACGGTCTCCAAGACCGCACCGAGCGCTCTCGACGAGTGATCGTCTAGAAATCGGCAAGGGCCTCGCTTCGGCGGGGCCCTTGCTTTGTTCTCGGCGCGCCCGCGCCAGCCGCCATATAGCAGGGAACAAACCGGAGGTGGGGGGGTTCTGGGAGGGTGCGGTCTGCTCTGGCATACTGGACAACTGTGTGTCTGCGAGTTCGCAGACATCCCGCCTAGTCGGTTCCGGTTCACGTACTCCATTCCATGGGGCTACGACCCGGCGACCATGATCGAGAGGACGCCCATGAAGGCAGGAATCCACCCCACGTATGTCGACACCACCGTTGTGTGTGGTTGCGGCAACACTTTCCAGACTCGCTCCACCAAGGAGTCCGGCCAGATCTCCGTCGAGGTCTGCTCGCAGTGCCACCCGTTCTACACGGGCAAGCAGAAGATCCTCGACACCGGCGGCCGCGTGGCTCGCTTCGAGGCTCGCTACGGCAAGCGCGCAGGTGCCAAGCAGGCCGAAGACGCCTCCTAGTTACCTCCTCCGACGCCCGGTACTGCTCACGCAGGCCGGGCGTTGCTGGTTGGCGGCGCGGGCGCCGGGCAGTCCTTCGTCACACCCCTGCGCTCGGTCCAGATCGAGGCGGCCGAGAAACGGCCTTCGACCTGAAGACATCCCGAGCCGGGACCATTCCCCATAGGAGCTCAACGCATGGCCGATCAGACGGCCCCGTCCGCTATCGACGACATCCTGGCCGAGTACGCGGGCCTGGAGATGCAGCTCGCCGATCCGGCGTTGCACAACGACACGGGCGCGGCGCGGCGGGTGGGCAAGCGGTTCGCCGAGTTGGCCCCCGTGATGAGCACCTATCGCAAGCTCGAGGCCGTGCGCGACGATCTCGAGGCCGCCCGTGAGCTGGCCTCCGATGACGCGTCGTTCGCCGCCGAGGTCCCCGTGCTACAGGCACAGCTGGTCGAGCTCGAGCAGGCGCTCGCCGATTTGCTCGCCCCCCGCGACCCGCACGACGGTGACGACGTGGTGCTCGAGGTGAAATCCGGCGAAGGTGGCGAGGAGTCGGCGCTGTTCGCCGCGGATCTGGCGCGGATGTACATCCGCTACGCCGAGCGGCACGGCTGGAAGGTGGAGACGCTCGACGTCACCTACTCCGACCTGGGCGGGTACAAGGACGCGACGCTGTCGATCAAGAGCAAGGACGCCGCGCGTGACGGGGTGTGGTCGCGATTCAAGTTCGAGGGCGGGGTGCACCGGGTGCAGCGCGTGCCGGTGACCGAATCGCAGGGCCGCATTCACACCTCTGCGGCGGGCGTGCTGATCTACCCCGAGCCCGACGAGGTCGAGCAGGTGCAGATCGACGAGACCGAGCTGCGCATCGACGTCTACCGGTCCTCCGGCAAAGGCGGCCAGGGCGTCAACACCACCGACTCCGCCGTCCGCATCACCCACCTGCCCTCGGGCATCGTGGTGACCTGCCAGAACGAACGCTCCCAGCTACAGAACAAGGCCCGCGCCATGCAGGTGCTCGCGGCCCGGCTGCAAGCGCTGGCGGAGGAGCAGGCCGACCAGGAAGCCGCGGCCGGTCGCGCCAGCCAGATCCGCACGGTCGACCGCTCCGAACGGATCCGCACCTACAACTTCCCGGAGAACCGGATCGCCGATCACCGCATCGGGTTCAAGTCGCACAATCTCGATGCGGTCCTCGACGGTGATCTCGACCCGCTGCTCGACGCGCTCGGCAAGGCGGACCGCGACGCGCGCATGGCTGCCGAGTAATCGCGGTGACCTGTTCGGCGACGCGAGCCCGCGTAGCTTCCGGGCCCGCGACCGCGCTGAACGATGTCAGCGGTGAGTGCCCGGAAACGACCGCCGACGGCGTCCGAGTTCGCGGAGCGATTCAGTGAGCGAACGACTCCGGTTGCGTCCACTGATCGTCCGAGCCGCAGCTCGACTGGCCGAGGCCGGTGTCGGTTCGCCGATGCCCGACGCGGAGAACCTGGCCGCGCATGTCCTGGGCACCGAGCGTATGCGGTTGGCACTCATCCCGATGGTCGAGCCCGAGGTCGCCGACCGGTACCTGGCGTTGATCGACCAGCGGGCTGCTCGAATTCCCTTGCAGCACTTGACCGGAACGGCGGCGATGGGCGAGATCGACCTCGCCGTCGGCCCCGGTGTCTTCGTGCCGCGCCCGGAGACCGAGCTGCTGTTCGCGTGGGCCCTGGCCCATCTCGCGACGCTCCCGCACGATCACGCGCCGATCGTCGTCGACCTGTGCACAGGCTCGGGAGCGCTGGCGCTGGCCATCGCCCACGCCCGTCCCGATGCCGAGGTCCACGCCGTCGAACTCGACCCCGATGCCCTCGTCTGGGCCCGCCGCAACGCTGACGCTCGCATCGCGGAGGGCGACACGCCGATCACCCTGTATGCCGACGACGTCACCGGCCCGACCTTGCTCACCCCGCTGACCGGCCGTGTCGACCTCGTGATCGCCAACCCGCCCTACATCCCCGAAGCGGCGATCCTGGACCCCGAGGTAGCCGACCACGACCCCCACCGCGCCCTCTTCGGCGGCCCGGACGGCCTCGACGTCATCCGAGCGATGATCCCCACCATCGCTCGACTCCTGCGGCCCGGCGGCGCCACCGGCATCGAACACGACGACACCAACGGCGGGGGAGTGGCGGCGCTGCTCGCGGCAGCCGGTTTCGCCGATGTCGTCGAACACATCGACCTCGCCGGCAAGCCCCGCTTCGTCGTCGCCCGCCGCACTGGCGATTCCTGACCGCGACGGAATCCGGCGGTGGCGTCACCGGCCCGCGTTCGTGGTCGGAATGGGCACCGTTGGTGGGGTGAGTAACCAGCACGCCCGTCGGCGCAGCGAGCGGCCGACCCGTCGCCGAGATGTCCCGGCAAACATCGCTCGCCGCCGAATCGCATGGTCGAACAAGCGCGGCGCAACCCAGCACACTCCGAGCATCGGATGCGGTGCCCGATCTCACACGCGCCGGGGTTACCCGTGGGGTGCGCCCAAAGTCCCCCTACATCCGGCCGCGGGCTCGAGAGCTACACTCTTGCCGCACCTAAGACCGGCTAAATATTCGGAGAGGCGGAACAGTGAGTACCGTCTATGACTGTGCCGAGAGCGACTCGCGTGCCGCGGGGATTACGGCGGCTACCAGCGCGTTGAAGTCCGGTCGTCTTGTCGTCATGCCGACCGACACGCTGTACGGCCTCGCCGCCGACGCGTTCGATTCCGCCGCGGTGAGCGATCTACTGGCCGCCAAGCGGCGCGGCCGGGATATGCCAGTGCCGGTGCTCGTCGGGTCGTGGCACACGATCGATGGGCTGGTGTTCTCGGTGCGGCCGCAGGCGCGCGACCTGATTCGCGCGTTCTGGCCCGGTGCGCTGAGTCTTGTTGTGCAGGCGGCGCCTTCGCTCGCGTGGGATCTCGGTGATACCCGCGGCACGGTGATGTTGCGGATGCCGCTGCATCCGGTGGCGCTGGAACTGCTGCGTGAGGTCGGGCCGCTGGCGGTCTCGAGCGCCAATGTGTCGGGTCAGCCGCCCGCGACCACCGCCGCGCAGGCGCGTGAGCAGTTGGGGTCGCTGGCGAGTGTGTATCTCGACGGCGGACCGGCTGAGCACGCGGTGGCCTCGACGATCGTCGATCTCACCGCGGATCAGCCGCGGGTGTTGCGGGAGGGTGCTGTGTCGCTGGCCGATATCGCGGAGGTGCTCGGGATGGTGCCGGAAGCCCTGATCAGCTCCGCGCAGCGGTGATCGCACGCCACTGATGAGCTCAGTCGTCCCCCTGCGCGAGCTGCTGCTCGTGCTGCTCGTCTCGGCCACGGTGACCTTCCTGGCCACCGGCGGCGTCCGAGTCCTCGCCATCGCGTTCGGCGCGGTGGCGGTGCCGCGTGAGCGCGACGTGCACGTGAAGCCCGTACCGCGAATGGGTGGTGTCGGCATGTACGTCGGCGTCGTCGCCGCCGTGCTGTTCGCACACCAATTGCCCGCGCTGCGACGAGGTTTCGACTACGCCCCGGATATCCCCGCGGTGCTGGTCGCCGCGACGATCATCGTGCTCGTCGGCATCGTCGACGATCGGTGGGGCCTGGACGCGCTCACCAAGTTCGTCGGTCAGATCACCGCGGCGGGCGTCATGGCCGTGATGGGCCTGAGCTGGTACGTGATCTACAACCCGTTCAACGACACCACCGTCGTGCTCGACGCGTTGCAGGGCGGATTGGTCACCGTCGGCATCACCGTCACCCTCGTGAACGCGATGAATTTCGTCGACGGTTTGGACGGCCTGGCCGCCGGCCTCGGCTTGATCTGCGCGACGGCGGTTTTCGTGTTCTCCATCGGTTTGCTCTACGACCAGGGCGGATCGGTCGATACCTATCCGCCCGCGTTGCTGGCCGCCGCACTGGCGGGCGCCTGCCTCGGATTTCTGCCGCATAATTTCTCGCCTGCCCGAATATTCATGGGTGATACCGGCTCGATGATGATCGGTTTGATCTTGGCCGCGGTATCCACCGGCGCCTCCGGTCGAATTCCGCTGCAGGGTTACGGCCCGCGCGACATTGTCGGTTTGCTGTCACCGCTGTTGCTGGTCGGCGCGGTGATGTTCATTCCGGTGCTCGATCTGTTGCTGGCGATCGTGCGCCGGGTGCGCGCGGGGGTGAGTTTTTCCACACCGGACAAAATGCATCTGCACCACCGTTTGCTCCAGATCGGGCATTCGCACCGGCGAGTGGTCTTGCTGATCTATTTGTGGGTCGGCGTGCTCGCCTTCGGCGCGGTGGGAACTTCGCTGATGGACAGGCGGCTCGTTGTCCTGCTGGTCGCGGGCGGATTGGTGTTCGCGCTGGTAGTGACCGCGATCCCGTCCGTGCGCAGGTCGGAGTCGACGCAGCACTGAGTTCGGTGCGCAAGGTAAAGTTCGGGCCGTGAGCTTTACACCCGAAACCGTGCCAGGCCCTGACGCTCCTTTGCGCGCCGCGCTGCGCTACGGCCTGATCGGCCTCGGCGTGCTCGTCGTCGTCGCGGTGGCCATCGCCGCCGCGGTGGCGGGCATGCCCGGTCTGTGGGGCGCGCTGCTCGGCGCCGCGATCGGTGGCGGCTTCATCCTCACCACGGTCGTGGCGGTGCTGCTGGGCGCCAAGTTGCCGCCGACCATGGCAGGCGCGGTCATGCTGGTCAGCTGGGTCGGCAAGATGCTGGTGGCGCTGCTGGTGATCGTCGTGCTCAACCAGTTCGACTTCTACAGCAGGCCCGCGCTGTTCTTTACGGTGGTAGGAGCCCTGCTGATCGTCCTCGGCGCCGAGACCTACGGCGTTGTGAGCCAGAAGGTTCCGTATGTGACGACACGCGCGGGCGACGGCGAAACGGCTTCCGAGCAGGAATAATCCCACCCAGCTACACACTGTCGTAGATAGCTTGGTAAAGTGTTGGTAAGCAAGCTCCCAAGCTAGAGGCTCGGCCCGACAAACTCGGGGCATTGCCTCGAGTTACCAGGGGGGATCATAACGATCCCGCCGGTGCCGCTATGCTTACTGCCGATCCGGGTGGAATGTGCCCGGCTGAAGCATGTCGACGATGTCGCCGACGCCCGAACAGACGCCGATACGGGTTACACCGTACGAGTGCCTGTCGAATTTCGAGCCGACCAGAGTCGACCCCATTGATCGTTGTATATGTCCGATCGAACCGCGGGAATGACCGTCGTACCCGCGGCCCGAACACGGGAGAGAACGCTGAGCGTCATCACTTTGGCGGCGGGCGAGTTCCACGCGCCATCGCTGTCCGACTTCTTCCCTCCAGCAGTGCTGTTCGAGGGTACGCCGTTCGAACTCGATCGGTTGATGCTGATCCGGCTGCTGATGACCGCTGTTGTGGTGATCGTTTTCGTGCTGGCTTTCCGCTCGCCGAAGATCGTGCCGCGCGGCCTGCAGAACGTGATGGAAGCCGGTGTGGTTTTCGTCAAGGAGCAGATCGCCGACGAGATCCTCGGTAAGGAAACCGGCAAGAAGTTCCTGCCGCTGATCGCGACGATCTTCTTCACGGTGCTGTTCCTGAACTTCTCCTCGATCATTCCGTTCTTGAACATCTCGTCGAACGCGCGCATCGGCATGCCGCTGGTCCTCGCGGTCATCGCCTACCTGGCGTTCAATTACGTGGGTATCAAGAAGTACGGCTTCCTCAAGTACGTGCGCTCGTCCATCGTGGTGCCGAACGTCCCACCCGCGCTGCACGTGCTGCTGATCCCGATCGAGTTCATCTCGACCTTCATCCTGCGCCCGTTCACGCTCACCGTGCGACTCATGGCCAACATGCTGGCGGGTCACATCATGCTGGTGCTGTTCTTCAGCGCCACCTGGTACTTCCTGTTCGACGCCACGGCGTGGATGAAGGTCTTCTCGCCCTTCTCCCTGCTCGCGGGCATCGGCTTCACGATGTTCGAGCTGCTGGTCATCTTCCTGCAGGCCTACGTGTTCGCACTGCTGACCGCGGTGTACATCGGTCTCGCAGAGCACGCCGACGACCACTGACCTGACTGAACCAACGACCGGAAACCTGCTACACACGCCGACCGGCGGGTGAGCAACAGAAAGGGAAAGATTCATGAGCCTCGCTTACCTGGCCCAGGAAGCCGCGACCACCGAGAGCACCTTCAAGGGCTTCGGCGCACTCGGTTACGGTCTGGCCGCGATCGGCCCCGGCATCGGCGTCGGCATCGTTGTCGGCAAGGCCATCGAGGGCATCGCTCGCCAGCCCGAGCTGTCCGGCCAGATCCGCACCACCATGTTCCTCGGTATCGCGTTCACTGAGGCCCTGGCGCTGATCGGCCTCGTCGCCGGCTTCATCTTCTGATCCCGATGCGCGAATTCATCACGCTCGCAGCTGAGGGTGGAGAGGATGTGAATCCTCTTATCCCCGAAACGTACGACATCGTCTGGTCGATCGTCTGCGTCGCCATCATCGGCGTGCTCTTCTGGAAGTACGTGATCCCACGTGTGACCAAGACACTCGAAGAGCGCACGGACAAGATCGAAGGCGGTATCGCCAGGGCCGAAGCAGCCCAGGCAGAGGCACAGCAGACGCTGGAGCAGTATCAGCAGCAGCTGGCCGATGCCCGGCTCGAGGCCGCGCGCATCCGCGAGGAAGCACGCACCCAGGGGCAGCAGATCCTCGCGCAGATGCGCACGGATGCCCAGGCCGAAAGCGACCGTATCGTCGCCGCCGGTCACTCCCAGCTGGAAGCCCAGCGCCAGCAGATCCTGACGGAGCTGCGTTCCGATGTCGGCCGTACGGCCGTCGATCTGGCCGAGAAGATCATCGGTCAGTCTGTTTCGGACGAAGCCAAGCAGGCGGCGTCGATCGACAAGTTCCTCCGCGAACTCGACGACACCGACGCCATCGGGGTCGGAAGGTAGCGACGCGAAAGTGAGAAGCATGTACGCAGCGAGCCGCGAGGCCAGTACCCGGTCTCGCGAGGCGCTTCGGGTCGCCCTGACCGGAAGCGAAACTGTTGCGGCCACAACGGGGTCGGAACTGTTCGCCGTTGTCGCCGTGCTGGACGACCAGCGTTCGCTGCGTGTGGCGCTCGCGGACGCCTCGGTGCCGGGTTCGGCGCGCGCTGAACTCAGCGAGCGGATCTTCGGCGGCAAGGTCAGCGCTGCCACGCAGGCAGTGCTGACCACCGCGGTGGCCCAGAACTGGTCACGCACCCGCGACATGGTCGACACCCTGGTGCTGCTCGGGCAGGAGGCTCTGCTGGAGTCTGCCGCCGTCGGTGGTCGGCAGGACGCGGTGGAGGACGAGCTGTTCCGGCTCGGACGCATCGTCGCCGACAACCCGAAGCTGGAGCAGGCGCTCTCCGATCACGGCAAGCCCGCCTCGGCGCGGCGTGAACTGATCGTGCGACTGCTCACCGGCAAGGCCGAGCCGGTCACCCTGGCGCTGGCCGAGCAGGCGGTGACCCGACTGCGGACCAACAACATCGGCGTCACCCTCGACGCCCTGTCCGATCTGGCGGCGGCCCGTCGTGACCAGATCGTCGCCCACGTGAACTCGGCGGTCGAGCTGACCGGTCCGCAGAAGGAGAAGCTGTCGGCTTCCCTGCAGCGGATCTACGGCAAGGCGGTCACCGTGCACGTGCAGGTCGACCCGACGCTGCTGAGCGGCGTCGTCGTCCGCGTCGGAGACGACGTGATCGACGGCAGCGCCACCGGCCGACTGGAGAAGCTGCGCCGGGCACTGTCCTGACCAGGGCAGCGCAACGCAGTATTTTCCGACCCCCGACATTCGAGACCACAGCGAGAGCAGGAACAACATGGCGGAGCTGACGATCTCCTCCGACGAGATCCGTAGCGCGATCGAGAGCTACACCCAGAGCTACACCCCGGAAACCTCCATCGAAGAAGTCGGCGTCGTGACCGATACCGGCGACGGTATCGCGCACGTCAGCGGCCTGCCTTCGGCGATGGCCAACGAGCTGCTCGAGTTCCCCGGCGGGGTTCTCGGCGTCGCGCTGAACCTCGAGGACACCAACATCGGTGCCGTCATTCTCGGCGAGTACGCCTCGCTGGAAGAGGGCCAGCAGGTCCGTCGCACCGGCGACGTGCTCTCCGTTCCCGTGGGTGACAAGTTCCTCGGTCGCGTCGTCAACCCGCTCGGCCAGCCGATCGACGGCCTGGGCGAGATCGAGTCCGACGAGCGCCGCGTGCTGGAGCTGCAGGCCGCGTCCGTGCTGGAGCGTCAGCCGGTCGAAGAGCCGCTGGCCACCGGCATCACCGCGATCGACGCGCTGACCGCCATCGGCCGCGGCCAGCGTCAGCTGATCATCGGTGACCGCAAGACGGGCAAGACCGCCGTCGCGATCGACGCGATCCTGAACCAGAAGGCGAACTGGGAGACCGGCGACGCCGACAAGCAGGTTCGCTGCATCTACGTCGCGATCGGCCAGAAGGGCTCCACCATCGCGGGCGTCAAGACCGCGCTCGAGGAGCACGGCGCGATGGAGTACACCACCATCGTCGCGGCCCCGGCCTCCGACTCCGCCGGCTTCAAGTGGCTGGCTCCGTACACCGGTTCTGCCATCGGCCAGCACTGGATGTACCAGGGCAAGCACGTCCTCATCGTGTTCGACGACCTGACCAAGCAGGCCGAGGCGTACCGCGCCATCTCGCTGCTGCTGCGTCGTCCGCCGGGCCGCGAGGCGTACCCCGGTGACGTCTTCTACCTGCACTCCCGTCTGCTGGAGCGTTGCGCGAAGCTGTCCGACGCGATGGGCGCGGGCTCGATGACCGGTCTGCCGATCATCGAGACCAAGGCCAACGACGTCTCGGCGTTCATCCCGACCAACGTCATCTCCATCACCGACGGCCAGGTCTTCCTCGAGTCCGACCTGTTCAACAAGGGCGTCCGCCCGGCGATCAACGTCGGTACCTCGGTCTCCCGTGTCGGTGGCGCCGCCCAGACCAAGGCCATGAAGAAGGTCGCCGGTTCGCTGCGTCTGGAAATGGCGCAGTACCGCGAGCTGGAGGCGTTCTCCGCCTTCGCCTCCGACCTCGATGCCGCGTCGCTGGCGCAGCTCGAGCGTGGCGCCCGCTGGGTCGAGCTGCTCAAGCAGGACCAGTACTCCCCGGTCTCGGTCGAGGATCAGGTCGTTTCGATCTTCCTGGTCGACGCCGGCTACTACGAGTCGGTGCCCGTCGCCGACGTGCGGCGCTTCACCAGTGAGCTGCTGGAGTACCTGCACGGTGCGACTCAGAGCTCGTTCGACGCGCTCGAGGGTGGCAAGAAGCCGCTCGCGGGCGAGGCCGCCGACGCGATCAAGGCCGAAACCGACAAGTTCAAGCAGGGTTTCCTCGATTCGGATGGCAAACGCATCGTGAACGAGGCTGCCGCGGGCGAGCTGGGCCACGAAGAGGTCGAGTCGCTGTCGGTCACTCGCAAGCACGTCGACAAGTAAGCCGGGTCATGATGTCGGCAATTTCCGATCTGACGAATGAGGGGAGTGTGAACCGCTAGTGGCTAGTTTGCGCGAATTGCGCTCCCGCATTCGTGGTGTGAATTCGATCAAGAAGATCACCAAGGCTCAGGAACTGATCGCGACCTCGCGAATTTCCAAGGCCCAGGCCAGGGTCGCGGCTGCCAAGCCGTACGCCGAGGAGATCACCAAGGTCCTCGGCGAACTGGCGAGCGCTTCGAAGAACCTGTCGCATCCGCTGCTGACCGAGCGTCCCAACGCTCGTCGGGCCGCTGTCCTGGTGATCACCAGTGACAGCGGTATGTGTGGTGGCTACAACTCGAACGTGCTCAAGCGCGCCGAAGAGCTCATGACCACGCTGCGTGGCGAGGGCAAGGAACCCGTTCTGTACGTGATGGGCAGTAAGGGCATCACGTACTACAGGTTCCGCAATCGCCCGTACCAGGCGTCGTGGTTCGGCTTCTCGCAGCAGCCCAAGTACACCGATGCGTCGGCCGCGTGCGGGCACCTGGTCGAGGCCTTCATGGCCGGCTCCGACAGCGAGGTCCCCTCGCTCGACGGCTCCGGAACCATCGCGGGCGTCGACGAGCTGCACATCGTGTACACCAAGTTCGTGTCGATGCTGACCCAGACCCCGGAGGTGCGCCGGCTGGCGCCGATCCAGGTCAGCTTCGTCGACGAGAACTACGAGCTCGGCGACGACATGATGTCGGACTCGCCGAACGTGGTGGCCACGGCACAGTACGAGTTCGAGCCGGACGCCGATGTGCTGCTGGGGGCTCTGCTGCCGAAGTACATCAACACGCGTATCTACGCATCGTTGCTCGAGGCAGCGGCATCCGAGTCCGCGGCTCGGCGCACCGCAATGAAGGCGGCGACCGACAACGCCAACGAGCTGGCCAATGTGCTCCAGCGCGAGGCGAACTCGGTGCGTCAGGCCCAGATCACGCAGGAAATCAGCGAAATCGTCGGCGGCGTCAACGCGCTGGCGTCGAGCTCGGACCGCGACTAAGAAGCGCAGGAAGAGAACCAATCTAATGACCGCAGCTGTCACTCAGGACAACGCGAAGAAGGCGGGCGAAACCGCTGGACGCGTCGTCCGTGTCATCGGCCCCGTCGTGGACGTCGAGTTCCCGCGTGGCGCCATCCCCGAGCTCTTCAACGCTCTGCACTGCGCCATCGAACTCACTTCGGTGGCCAAGACCCTCACCCTCGAGGTCGCTCAGCACCTCGGCGACAACATCGTGCGCACCATCTCGATGCAGCCGACCGACGGCCTGGTCCGTGGCGCGACTGTCACCGACACCGGCAAGCCGATCTCGGTGCCCGTCGGCGACGTCGTCAAGGGCCACGTGTTCAACGCCCTCGGTGACTGCCTCGACACTCCCGGCCTCGGCCGTGATGGCGAGCAGTGGGGCATCCACCGTCAGCCGCCGAGCTTCGACCAGCTCGAGGGCAAGACCGAGATCCTCGAGACCGGTGTCAAGGTCATCGACCTGCTGACCCCGTACGTCAAGGGCGGCAAGATCGGTCTGTTCGGTGGTGCCGGTGTCGGCAAGACCGTGCTGATCCAGGAGATGATCACCCGTATCGCTCGTGAGTTCTCGGGCACCTCGGTGTTCGCGGGCGTCGGCGAGCGTACTCGTGAGGGCACCGACCTCCACCTGGAAATGGAAGAGATGGGCGTCCTGCAGGACACCGCCCTTGTCTTCGGCCAGATGGACGAGCCGCCGGGCACGCGTATGCGCGTCGCCCTGTCCGCACTGACGATGGCGGAGTACTTCCGCGACGTCAAGCACCAGGACGTGCTGCTCTTCATCGACAACATCTTCCGTTTCACCCAGGCCGGTTCCGAGGTCTCGACCCTGCTGGGTCGCATGCCGTCGGCCGTGGGTTACCAGC
>JACIXH010000075.1 GCA_014360565.1 Nocardia sp. | reverse complement strand
TACACCGTGGTCACCGCGCCGGAGGTCGGCTGGAGTTCGGCCCGCACGGTCCTGTCCTTCCTCGCCGTGATCGCCCTGTTCGCCGCGTTCGTGATCACCGAGCAGCGGGTGAAGCACCCGCTGGTCCGGCTGAGCATCCTGCGCAAGGTGAGCCTCGTGCGTGCCAGTCTTGCCGTCGTCGCGCTCGCCGGTTCCTACTTCAGCTGGCAGTTCATCGTCACCCTGTACCTGCAGGACACGCTGGAGTGGTCGCCGCTGAAGCTGGCCATGGCGCTGCTGCCGGTGGGTGTGCTCGTGGTCGCGTCGGCGTTCTTCTCCGACAAGCTGATCGACCGCTTCGGCACCGGACCGATCATCGCGGTCACGCTGTCGGTGATGGCCATCGGCTACCTGCTGTTCCTGCGGATCGACACCGCGCCCGGCTACCTGACCATGCTGCTGCCCGCGATCTTGCTGATCGGCATCGGCTGGGTCGGTTTCCCGGCGATCAATGTGCAGGCCACCAGCGGTATCGACAACGACGAGCAGGGCCTGGCGGCCGGTGTCCTGCAGACCTCCATGCAGGTCGGCGCGGCCATCGTGCTCGCGGTGACCACCGCGATCGTCACCTCCGGTGTCCACCTGGGCAACTCGCCGCAGCAGATGCTCGACACCTACCGGCCCGGCCTGGAGTTCGCCGCGGGCGTCACGATCGTCGGTGCGCTGGTCGCGCTCACGATCTTCCTGCCGCCGATGTTCCTGCCGCGCAAGCCGGTCGCCGAGGAACGCGACGAGGCAGGCAAGGTTCTCGAACCGGTCGGCTGATTCGATCCGGTAAATGCCGAACGGCGCCACTTGTCGCAGGTGGCGCCGCTCGGTGTTTCACGTGGATCAGGAAAAAGGCGGAGCCGCTTCGTCTTTCGCCGAACGAATGTAGGTCAGCGGGCTGCCGTCGCGCCCCCGGGCCGGCCATTCGATGGCCAGGCGCGGATCGAAAGCGTCCATGTCCCGGTCGAATTCGGGGGAGTACTCGAGCGAGCACAGGTAGGTCACCGTCGAGCGGTTCTCCAGGGAGAGGATGGCGTGGCCGAGCCCCTCGGACAGGTACACCGAGCGCCGGGAGGCGTCATCGAGCAGCACGCTGTCCCAGCGACCGTAGGTGGGCGAGGCGGGCCGCAGGTCGACCACCACGTCCAGGAACGCCCCGCGCACGCAGGTCACATACTTGGCCTGACCGGGCGGATCATCGGTGTAGTGGATCCCGCGCAGCACCCCGGCCGCCGAGACCGAGGTGTTCACCTGGTGCAGCTCGAACGGGCGTCCGGTGGCCTTCTCGAACTCCGAGGCCTTGAACGACTCGCAGAACATGCCGCGGTCGTCGCCGAGCAGGCGCGGGGTGATCACCCAGGCGCCGGGGATCGCCAGTTCTCGAAACTCCATGCGTTACCAGTCTTTTCCACGGTCGATCAGATCGAGCAGGTACCGGCCGTAGCCCGAGCGCACCATCGGTTCGGCGAGCTTGCACAACTGCTCGTCGGAGATCAAGCCGCGCCGCCACGCCACTTCCTCTGGCACGCCGATCTTGAGGCCCTGACGTTCCTCGATCGTGCGCACGTAGTTCGCGGCGTCGAGCAGCGAGTCGAAGGTGCCGGTGTCGAGCCAGGCGGTACCGCGGGCCAGCACGTCGACGCTGAGCTTGCCCTGTGCGAGATAGGCGCGGTTGATGTCGGTGATCTCGTACTCTCCGCGCGCCGACGGCTTCAGCTCGCGGGCGATCGCCACCACGTCGTTGTCGTAGAAGTAGAGGCCGGGGATGGCGTAGTTCGAGCGCGGCACCTTCGGCTTCTCCTCGATGGAGACCGCCCGGCCGTGATCGAACTCCACCACGCCGTAGGCGGTGGGGTCTTTGACCCAGTAGGCGAACACCGCGCCGCCGTCGACGGCGTGGAAGCGTTCCAGGCTGGCGCCGAGGCCGGGGCCGTGGAAGATGTTGTCGCCCAGGACCAGCGCCGCCGGTTCGGTGCCGATGTGGTCGGCCCCGAGTACGAAGGCGCAGGCGAGGCCATTGGGTTCGGGCTGCACCACATAGCTGATCGAGACGCCGAACTGGCTGCCGTCGCCGAGCAGACGGGAAAACGCGTCGGCGTCCTCCGGCGTGGTGATCACCAGAATGTCGTCGATCCCTGCCAGCATGAGGGTGGACAGCGGGTAGTAGACCATGGGTTTGTCGTAGACCGGGACGAGCTGCTTGCTCACCCCGCGCGTGATCGGGTGCAACCGTGAGCCGGTGCCGCCCGCCAAGATGATTCCGCGCATAGGTGGCAAGTCTGCCAGTCCCGTCCACCCCGGAGACGGGGAGGTTCCGACACGTCGACGAATTGGTCACGAACGTTTCGTGACCGGGTGTGTCGGGCGATTACTGAGACAGACACGGCGTTCATCTGATTATGTGAGCTCCGATGTGTGAAACATCACTGTGTTAGATGTCAGCGCCGACATCCGATCCGGGGGCACAGCTCGGTCAGGGGTCGGCGCGCCAGCTGTAGAGGTAGGTGCGCGATGGTTGCCACGAAGATCACCGGAGTGATGGGCGGGCTCGCCCCCGTAGCCCCGATCAGTACCGCCACCGCCAGGCCCGAGCCGGGCGTCATCGTCAACTCCGGCCGGACCAGCACGTCCTCACGGATCCTGATGGGCGCCTGCCTGGGACTGATCGGGCCGCTGCTGCGCACCGTGCCGATCAACCGGACCACCATTCCGGTCGGCGCGGTCGCGGTGGACCTGCTCTCTCGCCTGCGCCCCGAACCGCAGGGCGTCGAACGCGAGCAGATCAAGCTCGACGGATTCCTCATGGAAATGCTGCGCCCCGCGGGCGGCTCGCGCGCACTGCGCCACGGCGCGGTCCTCTACCTGCACGGTGGCGGGTTCGCGGTCTGTGGGCTGCGCACACACCGGCCGATCGCGGCCGGACTGGCCAGGCGCACCGGGCTGCCTGTCCTCAACGTCGAATACCGGCAGCTGCCCGGTTCGATCGACGCCTCGATCGACGACTGCGTGCTCGCCTACCGCTGGCTGTTGCGCCACGGCGCCGATCCCTCGCGCATCGTGATCGCCGGTGACTCGGCGGGCGGGTTCTTGACCTTCGCGACCGCGATCCGTGCCCGCGAACTCGGCCTGCCACCGCCTGCCGCCCTCGTGGGGCTCAGTCCGCTTCTCGACCTGGATTACCGGGCCAAGGAGGGGTATGTGAACGCAGGCCGGGATGCTTATATCCCGTTGGCGGGCCTGGAAGCGGTGGTGCGGCTCGGCGCCGAGCACGAGGGTCCGCTCGATCCGGCATTGTCGCCGGTGAACGCGGACCTGGCCGGAATGCCGCCGGTGTTGCTGATCGCCGCCGAGGACGAACTGCTGCGCTACGACTGTGAATTGATGGCCCATCGGCTCACCGCCGCGGGCGTGCCCAACACCCTGGAGCTGTGGCGCGGGCAGGTGCACGCGTTCATGAGCATTCTGCCGAGCATGCCCGAAAGCCGGTCGGCCCTGGGGCGGGTGGCGAAATTCGTGCGCAACTCGGTGCAACCGGCCGAGCGGGCGCGAACCGCATAGGCCGCTGACCCGGCTCGCACGGTCTGATCACGATCGGCCGGACGAGCCGACTCGGGCCGGGGCCCGCGATGTCGTGGGCCTTCGGCCCTCGGTCCGGAAACGCAGAAGCGGCCCCTGCCCGGATTTCTCCGGGTGGGGGCCGCTTTTCCTACTGTCCTACGTTACCGGGAGCTTACTTCTTGGCCGGGGGAACGAAGGGGGAGTTGATGATGCCGAAGTAGTTGACGACCTCGACGATCGCGACCGGGACGGTGATCGCGATGGTGCCGACAATGCCGAGGAAGGACGCACCCGCGGCTGCGCCGACGATGCAGCCGACGACCGGACCGGCGCCCAGCAGGAAGGCAACGGGAGCCGAAGCCGCGGTGCCGAGAGCGGCGCCGCCGATGCAGCCGATGAGGCCGCCGATGACGGTGGTGGTCAGACCGGCCACGGTGGCGGCCAGGCCGATGTTGTCCTTCATGCGCGAGTAGGCGGCCTTCTCACGCTCGTACTCGTTCTTGAACTCGGCCTGGCCCTCGAAGGGCAGCGCGACCGGCTTGTAGACGGCCTTCTGCTCGTCGAGCTCCGGCTTCAGGGTCACGGTGCGGTCGTCGGCGACCTGGGCGGCAACCGGGAACTCGTGGTCGAAGATCTGCGTGGCGAGCGGGATGCCGGCCATCACGGTGCCGTCGTTCGCCTTGACGGTCAGCTTGCCGTTCTCGGCGACGAGCGAACCGGAATCAGCGGTGAGCTTGACCGTGCCCGCCGCCTCGTCGATCTCGTAGGCCAGGTTGACGGGCAGCGGAGCGGCGGCGGCCGGCTCGGCGTGGGCGGTGCCGGCGGCGACGCCCATGGCAGCGATCAGCAGCGCCGAAGTGGCGGCGAATTTCCTCATCAGCATTTGGTGTGAACCTCAAAGTTGGAGCGTGCGGAGGGGACTCGTAGATCAAAAGCGCTCGCAGCTAACCGGAGGTGAACCTGCTGTGACTGTTCGTTCAAGTTTCGTTCACCATTGATACTCCGATGCTGGTGCGCTGATAGAAACCTGAGCGTTGACCGGGCTTTTTCTCAGGAATACCAACTCTGAGTTTTAACCTACGGGACCGCAGTGTGACGGACGTCACGGTGTAAATAGCGAGTGGGTCACAGGGCAGAGTCGTTCCAGCAACGCATAACGGCGCCGCATTCGTCGCGAGGGCCCGCTGAATGCACGTATCGTTGACCGAGTGCGAGTGCTCGTAACCGGCGGGGCCGGGTTCATCGGTGCAAATTTCGTCCAGCAGACCGTGGCCACGCGCCCGGATGTCCAAGTGACCGTGCTCGACGCGCTCACTTACGCGGGCAACCGAGCGTCGCTGGATCCGGTCGCGGATCGGATCGAATTCGTGCACGGCGATATCGCCGATCTCGATCTCGTCGACAATCTGGTCAGCGGGGTGGACGCGGTCGTGCATTTCGCCGCCGAATCCCACAACGACAACTCGCTGGCCGAGCCGTGGCCGTTCGTGCAGACCAATATCGTCGGCACCTACTCGCTGCTGCAGGCGGTGCGCCGCCACGACGTGCGCTACCACCACATCTCCACCGACGAGGTGTACGGCGATCTCACCCCCGACGAGCCGGGTTTCACCGAATCCACCGCCTACAACCCGTCGAGTCCGTACTCGGCGACCAAGGCGGGCAGCGACATGCTGGTGCGCGCCTGGACCAGGTCTTTCGGTGTCCGCGCCACCCTGTCGAACTGTTCGAACAACTACGGCCCGTACCAGCACGTGGAGAAGTTCATCCCCCGCCAGATCACCAATCTGATCGACGGGGTGCGCCCGCGGCTGTACGGCGCGGGGCACCAGGTCCGCGACTGGATCCACGTCGAGGACCACAATCGCGCGGTCTGGGACATCCTCGAGCGCGGCCGCACCGGCCGCACCTACCTGATCGGCGCCGAGGGCGAACTCGACAACCTCAGCGTTGTCCAGCTCATTCTGCAAGCGTTCGATCGTGAGCCCACCGACTTCGACCATGTGACCGACCGGCCGGGGCACGACCAGCGCTACGCCATCGACGCGAGCCTGCTGCGCGAGGAGCTGGGCTGGTCGCCGCGCTACGCCGACTTCCGTGCGGGCCTGGCCGACACCGTCGCCTGGTATCGCGCCAACGAGGATTGGTGGCGGCCGAAAAAGGCCGCCACCGAACGCGCCTACGCGGCCGCGGGCGAGAAGACGCTGTAATCCCCGCCGTCGTCTGGGGAATTATCCCCAGACGACGGTGTAATACGTTGCGGCAGTGGCGACGAGCGCGAAGGTCGACGCACAGACAATGGTGATGCCGGTTCCTCGGGTCGCAATCACCCCGTCGGAATTCGTGAGCCGCAGCGGCACCACGCGAGCGAGAACGGCCAGCCCCATGATCGCCAGCGGAACGAAATACCTGCCCTGCACACCGTCGATGAGATAGAAATCGACCGGCGTGAACGACATGTACAGCGTCACATAGATCATCGCCACGCTCGCGAGCACCGTGAGCGCCACGATCAGCGTGCGGCGGAAGGTGGCTGTGGCAGTACTCATTCGGTCCACGATGCCGAAACTCACAGCGAGGGCGAGCAGGCACGCGAGCATCGAAATAGCGGGCACATCTACATAGGCGAAACCGAGTTCACCGAAGAACTGGTTGAACCAGCGGTGGTCGCGCAGCGCGATACTCTCGCCGAAGACGTGCACGAATTGCACCGGGTCGCTCAGGATTCCCTGCAGCTGGTCGCCGGGACGCACCTGACCCCACTGGTGCGGCGGCCGCATCAGCCCCATGCCTTCGCCGGTCGGTGCGGCGATCTTCGTCCAGGCCAGGAACAGCGCACCGCCCGTCACCGCGAAGGCCCACGGGATGAATCTCAGTTTCCCGGTGAACCCGAGCCGATCGGCAGGCACCACCACAACGAGCATCGCCAGCAACACATAGGTCGGTTTGCTCAATGGCAACGCGATCGTCGCGGCGAGCAGCGCGGCTGTTTCCATCCGGTGCAGGCGATCCCCGACGAACAGCGCCTTGAGCAGCAGCGCCGACACCATGATGGCGAGTGCGTTGGTGAGCGTATCCGCGGTGACGGTGCCGGCCTGGAACAGCGCGATCGGCAGCACCGCCACGGTGAACACCAGCCACTGTGAACGCCGCCCGCGCAGGGCGTACAGCCCGAATCCGACCACCGCGAGATAGGCGACCAGACCGGCGAAGCGGGTCAGCAGATACATGCCGCCCACGTTGAGGCCCAGCGCCTCACCCAGGCGGATACCGACGGCCGCGGGCACATACGGCACCGGCGAGTAGGCGGCGGTATTGGTGAACCACATCTGCCGTGTCTGCGCGGAGACCTCGGCCGCGCCGAGCCGGTCGTAGGCGCCGGGGTCGGCCACCATCGCGTCCGGCTCTTCGGGGTTGTCGTTGTAGTCGCGGAACGCGTAGCCCATCAGCTCGTCGACGCTGACCGGGATGGGGCCGCCGTAGGCCACACCGCGATCGTCGGTGATGCGCTGGGGGAACACTCCGCCGTGTGCGACCTGATAGGCGCGGCCGAACTGGGTGATCTCGTCATGGCCCCAGAAGGCGGGCGTGAGCACGGCGAACACGGCGCCGAACACCGTCGCGACCAGTGCGAAGGCCACCGTGGCCGCGCCGAACCGCCGGGTCAGCGCGCGCAGCGGGTTGCGGCCTTCGCGGGCGGGGGTCTTACTGAGCTCGACGGTGGTCTCGGGCTCGGTCGATGTGGTCACCGACGCTCTCCGGCCGCGACATCCTCGCTCACCCCGGCAGCCGAATAACGCAGGTAGACCAGGCGTGCCGTCTCGTGACGCGAGCGCCGGATGCCGTCCAGGATCAGGCCGGCGGTCCAGGCGAGGCTGCCGAGCAGCAACAGCGTGAAGGCCAGGAACAGCGTGGGGAACCGCGCAACCTCGTGGGTGTTGTAGAAGTCGATCACGATCGGCACGGTGAGGATGACCGAGACCAGCCAGGCGATGGTGCCGAAAAGACCGTAGAACGCGACGGGGCGTTCGTGGCGGGCCAGGCCCAGGATCAGCGCGAGGATCTTGGTGCCGTCACGGTAGGTGCGCAGCTTGGATTCGCTGCCTGCAGGCCGGTCACGGAAGCCGACCGATACCGAAGTCTGCGGCACGCGCAGGTGCAGCGAATGCACGGTCAGTTCGGTCTCGATCTCGAATTCGCGCGATACGGCGGGGAAGCTCTTCACGAACCGGCGGGAGAACACCCGGAAGCCGCTCAGCATGTCTTCGACGTTCTCGCCGAACACCTTGCCGACCACGCCGTTGAGTACTTTGTTGCCGGTCTCGTGGCCGCTGCGGTAGGCGCTGGCGTCGGCGTCGTCCTGCTTGCGCACGCCGAGGATGTGGTCGTAGGGGCCCTCGAGCAGCGTCTTGATCATCAGCGGTGCGGCCGAGGCCTCGTAGGTGTCGTCGCCGTCGATCATCAAATAGACGTCGGCATCGATATCGGCGAAGGCGCGGCGCACCACATTGCCTTTGCCCTTGGTGTTCTCATAGCGCACGATCGCCCCGGCCTCGCGGGCGCGTTCGGCGGTGCGATCGGTGCTCAGGTTGTCGTAGACATAGACGACGATCCCCGGCACAGCGGCCTTGAGGTCGGCGACGACCTTGGCGACCGCTGCCTCTTCATTGTGGCAGGGGACCACGGCGGCAATGCGAAGCTCGGTGGAGTCCACCCGGGTCAATCCTCGATGTTAGGCAGCATGGGACACCGGGAGGCTACAGGATTATTGCCGGGCCGGTGCCCGGGTGTCCGCAGGATTATCGGCGCGCTGCCGCGCGCGTGTTCGCGGCCCCGAGCGGCACTTCGTGGCCGACCCTCCATCGGGGGTCGAGGTGGTGGTTGGCTACCGTCAGAGCGTGTCGCAATCAGCTGAACCGCCTGCTGTTCCCTTCGTGTCCAGGGTAGTGGCGGGGTTGCGGCAGGGGACGGCCTTCCTCGTGGTCGGGGCGATCGGTTTTCTCGTCGATGCGGGCACTTACAACCTGCTGGTGTTCTGGGGCGGCGGCTTCGGCTTCTCCGAAGGTGTGCTCTATCACTCGCCGTTGCTCGCCAAGATCATCGCCATCGTGGTGGCGACGGTGGTCACTTACTTCGGGAACAAGTGGTGGACCTACTCCCATCGCAAGTCCGACAGCCCCGGCCGCGAATACCTTTTGTACGCGGTGGTCAATGTGGTGGCGATCCTTCTGCAACTCGCTTGCCTCGGCTTTTCCCGCTATGTGCTGGATCTGTCGTCACCGCTGGCCGACAACATTTCCGCGACCATCGTCGGCCAGACCATGGCCGTGATATTCCGCTATTGGGCCTATGGGAAATTCGTGTTCACCGGTTCATCGGCAAGCGATGAGCAACACGCGCGAGGTGCGGCTGCGCCTCACTGACGGCGCAGGGGCGCCGCGCGGTTGATATCCTCGCCCCGCCCGCCGCGCCCTTCTTTACGTGACTGTCTGCGCCGGCGCAGTCGATACCGAGATTTCGAGGACTTCATGGAGCAGTCGGCTACCAAGGCCGTGACCGAGTCGAACGATCGGCGCGAGGCCGCACCCGCATCGCTGCGGGGTGAACACTCAGCGCCCGAGCGGCTCGTGCTGGCCAGAGGCATCTTCACCGGGCCATCGGCACGGGTGAACGATGACCTCTACGCGGTCGTCAAGGGGGGTGCTGCGGTCCGCGAGCGGCACTCGCTGCACCTGCCCAAGGGCGCGACCGCGCACACCAACACCTACTTCGGCCGACTGGCCGCCAGCTACTGGCAGCGCTGGACCACCGTCACCGAGGTGACGGTCGGCGCGCAGTTGACTGTGGGCGGCAAGGCGAACGTGCGCTTGGTCGCCTCCGATATCGCGGGGCACCGCCGCATAATCGCCTCGCTGGTGGCGACCAGTAGCGGGCACGTCTCGCTGACCGCGCCGCTGGATCAGTACGTCGACGGTGGCGCGCTGTGGCTCGAGTTCGACGCCGTCGGGGGCGAACTCGATATCACCGAGCTGGCATGGACGGCGCAGGCGCCGGAGACGGTTCGCCCGGTCGCCATCGCGATCTGCACCTTCAACCGCGCCGAGGACTGCGCGCACACCGTTGCCGCACTGGCCTCGGACGCGACCGTGCTGGCCGCGATCGACGCGGTGTACGTGGTCGACCAGGGCACCGACGCGGTCGAGGACCGCCCGCTGTTCCAGCAGGTCCGCCCGGATTTCGGTGACAAGCTGCGCTACATCCGCCAGCCCAACCTCGGTGGCGCGGGCGGTTTCACCCGTGGCCTGTACGAGGTGTCGGCGGCCAACGAGCACGCCGACGTCATCCTGATGGACGACGACATCCTCTGCGAGCCCGAGACCGTCCTTCGCCTGCAGGCCTTCGCCAACCTGACCGTCGAACCGACGCTGGTCGGCGCGCAGATGCTGTTCCTGCTCAACCCCGACTTCCTCAATGTCGGCGCGGAGGACGTGCGCCTGGGCGAGCTCAAGCACGGCCAGAAGGTGCCCAAGGCGCTGCGCAACACCTCCATGCTCAAGAAGAACCAGGAACGCCGGGTCGACGCCGGCTACAACGCCTGGTGGACCTGCCTGATCCCGGCCGAGGTCGTGAAGAAGATCGGCCTGCCGATGCCGATCTTCTTCCAGTGGGACGACGTGGAGTACGGCGTGCGCGCGCGCGAGCACGGTTTCGTCACCGTCACCCTGCCCAACGCCGCCGTCTGGCACGCCGACTTCTATTGGAAGGACTACGACGACTGGGCGCGCTACTTCTCCACGCGTAACTCGCTCATCGTCGGCGCCCTGCACACCGATCTCGACGGCAAGGCGATCACGCGCGAGTTCTTCCGCTACATCGCCGAGCACCTCGTCGGGATGCAGTACGGGCTGGTGCACACCACCCTGCAGGGCATCGAGGACTTCATGAAGGGCCCGAAGGCGTTGCGCGACGGCGGTATCGACGCGCTCGCCGCCGCCCGCTCCAGCCGCAACGACTACCCCGAAACGATCAAGCACCCCGCATCCACCCCGCCGGTGAATTCCGCCGACATCTCGGTGCGCCGGGCCAGCGGCGAACCGAGCCGCATCACCCTGGTGCTGATCAAGCGTGCGATCACCCAGTGGACCGGCCGCACCCAGCCCGGCCTCATCGGCGTCACCCGCGAGGACGCCCACTGGTGGCACGTCGGCCTGTTCGACCACGTGGTGGTCACCGACGCCTCCCAATCCGGCGTACGGGTGCGCCGCCGCGACAAGGCGCGCGCACGTGCGCTGCTGATCCGCGCCTACCGCACCCTGCGCAAACTCCGCAAGGAGCTGCCGGCCCTGCAAGCCGAATACCGCGCCGCGGTACCGGAACTCACCAGCCGCGAGAACTGGGCCCGCCTCTACGGCATCGACCCCAGCTGAAACATTCAGATCAAGATCACCAGGCCATCAGGGATTTTCGCTCTCGGGCGATGTCTCCCTGATGGCCTGGTGATCGAATGCCCAGTTCGCAACCCCGCTCCGTCGGTGCTGCGCACGATCTGGTTCAGGGCACGAAGACCTCGGTCGACTGCGCGATGTTGGGCTTGTCGGTGCGGACCGTGAGCCGGACCCGACCGGGACCGGTGTAGGCGACCACGTCCTGGACCGGGTAGGTGACGGTCTTGTCGGCCGGGATGAAGCGGGTCACCGAACCGGTGGCGCCACTGTCCAGGTTGTGCCAATCGATGACGGCGGTCACGTCGCAGGCGAGCACGGTCGGTGCCCAGTTGCCCAGCGGCGAGAAGCCCTGGGAGATCCGCAGGGAGATCGCGTGGGAGGCGCCCGGAGCCGGGGTGTATTCGGCGAGTGGGCCGTCGAAGGCGGTACCCGCCACGTTCAGGATGCCGACGCAGATGCCGTTGCCCAGGGTCACCACCGGTGCGGTCCGCAGTTCGTTCATCACACAGGAGCGTGGGCCGACATTGGACCAGCCGAGTTGGCAGGGGTCGGCGGCGTGCGCGGCGCCCGGTGCGGCCAGGCAGAGTGCGCCACCGGCGAGGACGGCGGCGACGGCAGACGCGAAACTCTTAGTGGAAGTCACGTTTCGAATAGTAGGACGCACCGGCCAGTTGTTCCCATAGGGAAATACCCCCAATTCCAGGGGCTAGTCGGGTTTCCCGAAGTGCTCGTTGCGTCCGAGGGAACGCAGGCGGAACCATTCCTTGAGCCCGGCCGGGTCTCGGCGGGTCACCAGGAAGAACCAGGAGAATCGAATCCACTCCTGCGGCAACAGCTTGCGCATGCCCGGCTGCGACATCAGATACCCGCGATTGCGGTAGGTGAAATAGCGCTTCACCGGGTCGTCCGGGTACTGGGTGTGCATCCGCCCACCCAGGATCGGCTTGAATTCCTCGGCGCCGTTGGGGTGCAGGTAAGCCGTCTGCAGGCAGGTGCCGAACGGCAGCCCGGAACGCACGAGGCGCCGGTGCACCTCCACCTCGTCACCGCGCACGAACAGGCGCAGGTCGGGCACACCGATCAGATCCACGGCCTTCGCCGAGATCAGCGCACCGTTGAACAGTGACGCGATGCCGGGAAGAAAGTCCTCGTCACCGAGCTCGGAGCGAAACCGCCGCCACACCACACCGCGGCGCAGCGGGAACGCCAGACGGTCTGGCTCCTCGATATCGCAGACCACCGGCGACACCTCGACCAGGTTGTGCCTGCGCGCGCAGTCGATCAGCGTCGCAAGCACTTCGGGACCGTCGGGACGGCCGTCGTCGTCGGCCAGCCACACCCAGTCCGCGCCCTGGGTGAGCGCGTGCAGCATGCCGAGCGCGAAACCGCCTGCGCCACCGAGGTTGTGACGCGAACCCAGGTAGGTCGCCTCGATGGGCTGCTGCGCGACCAGTTCGGCCACCGCGTCCTCGTTGGCATTGTCGACGACGATCAGATGATCGACCGGACGCGACTGCGAGGCAAGCACTTTCAACGATTCGGCGAGCAGCTCACGGCGCTTGTGGGTGACGACCACCGCGATGATCCGCGCGGTCGGGCCGGTCTCGGTCGAGAGGTCGGCAGGTTCGGCACCGACAGGCAATGGGGCGTCGTCGGCGGATGCGGCAACGTTCGCGGGCTCTGCCGCCGCACCGGTGACAGCCGCGCTGTCGTCCACAGCCGGGGCGTCGGACCCTGTCGCGTTCGCGGACTCGATCGGCAGCACCGCGGCGGGCTCGATTCGCGCCGGAGTGGCGGCTTCGAGCCGATCGGTCATGCTGAATCCGCTCGGCACAGCAGGCGGGGCGATCGCGTCACGTTGATCGCTCATGCCGCGACACCGAGCGCGATGCGGCGACCCGCTCGGCCGATCGCCGTACCTGAACCGCTGCTCATGCTGCTACGCCGCGCATGCTCGGACGGCCTGGCGTGGTTACGCTGCGCTGCCGCCTCCGGCCATTGTCCGCTCATGCGTTGTTCTGTTCCAGCTTCTTCTCGCCCGTCGCGCCGTCAGCGCCCTCGGTTTCCAGATCACGCAGCACCTGTGCCACGTGATTACCCGCCTCGGGCCCTTCATACGCTCGCACAACGTCCTCGATCCCGCCTTGTTCGCGGATCTGACCGTGGTCGATCCACATCGCGGTATCGCAGAGCTGGGCGAGGAATTCGTTGGAGTGACTGGCGAAAACCAGGATCCCCGACCGCGCCACCAGCGACTGCAGTCGCGTGCGCGCCTTCTTCATGAACTCCGCGTCGACCGCGCCGATTCCCTCGTCGAGCAACAGGATCTCGGGGTCGATGGAGGTGACCACACCCATCGCCAGCCGCACCCGCATACCCGTGGAGTAGGTGCGCAGCGGCATCGACAGGTATTCGCCGAGCTCGGTGAAATCGGCGATCTCGTCGATCTTGGCCATCATCTGCTTGCGCGTCTGCCCGAGGAACAGCCCGCGGATGATGATGTTCTCGTAGCCGGAGATCTCGGGATCCATGCCGACGCCGAGGTCGAATACCGGGGCCACCCGGCCGCGGATGCGCGCACTACCGCGCGAGGGTTCGTAGATGCCCGACAGCAGGCGCAGCAACGTCGACTTGCCGGCGCCGTTGTGTCCGACCAGCCCCACCCGGTCGCCTTCTTTGAGCGACAGGTTGATGTCGCGCAGGGCCTCGACCACCACCACATCGGAGCTGTTGCGCCCGATCGCGCCGCCCGCCTTGCCGAGAAACGCCTTCTTCAGCGATCGTGACTTGGCGTCGAAGATGGGGAATTCGACCCATGCCTCATGGGTTTCGATACTCACACGGCTCATCGAGGACTGCTCCTAAACCCAGTACGGGACGCGGGCACGGTACTGCTTGAGCGCCAAGATCGCGACGACCCAGCCGACCACGGTGATCGCGGCGACGATCGCCCAGTGATGCCAGTGTGACGGCTCGCCGAGCAAGGGCGCGCGCACGATCTCGAGGTAGTGGAAGGTGGGGATGATCTCGATCAGTTTGGCCCGGTCGCTCATTCCGCCGACCGCGTTCTCCAGCGCCTTCGTCGACCACATCACCGGGGTCAGCACGAACAGCATCAGCGTCATCGAGCCGAGGATCGGGGCGATATCGCGGTAGCGGGTGGAGAAGATGCCGAAGACGATCGTCACCCACATGGCGTTGAGGAACAGCAGCAGAATCGCGGGGATCACCAGCAGGAACGACAGGTCGAGATTGCGCCAGATGGAGAACGCGACAACCAGCACCGCGTAGATCGCCGCATTGTGGATGAAGAACAGGAATTGCCGCCAGACCAGGCGATACACGTGCACACTCAGCGCCGAGGGCAACTGTTTGATCAGTCCCTCGTTGGCGATGAACACATCGGAGCCCTCGAGGATCGAGGCGTTGATGACGTTCCACACGATCAAACCGACGGTCACATACGGCAGGTATTCGCTGATCGGCTGGTTGAGCAGGGTCGAATACAGCAGGCCCATCGCCAGCGCCTGCAAACCGGTCGCGATGGTGATCCAGAACGGACCGAGCACCGAGCGGCGGTAGCGCTGTTTGATGTCCTGCCAGCCCAGCGACAGCCACAGCTCGCGCTGGTGCAGACCGTCACGCATGTCCTTGAACGCACGCGCGAACGTCTGCGAATCCGACACCATCGGCGTCTTCACCAGCAGGGCTGCGTCGGCGGTGTGCTCGGCAGCGGCGGCTTCAGCCGACTCCGTGCCGGTGGCAACTTCGTCAGAATGCACGGGGCTCTCTTCGGTACGCACGGCACCCTCATCGGAGACCGAATCGGGACGAGCGGCAGCGGCGGGCACGGTCCCCGACCTTACAGGGTTGCCCGGCGGTGGACGTCGGGGTGTTCGAGTCGCAGGCACCGGCGTAATCGCCCACTTCGAGCGCTGCCAGTCAGAGAACTGACTGGCAGACGGCACGTCGGGCGATCACCCCGGTCCGGACTCCGCTCAGAGGTATTGCCCGCCCCCTACATGTCCGCCCGCCTTCGTCTCGCCGGCATGCATCCCGGGCGGCAGCGCACCCTGACGCATCTGTTCGAGCTGGGCGCGCGCGGCCATCTGCTGGGCGAACAGGGCGGTCTGGATCCCGTGGAACAGGCCCTCCAACCAGCCGACGAGCTGGGCCTGGGCGATCCGCAGTTCCGCGTCCGAGGGCACCGAGTCGTCGGTGAAGGGGAGGGTGAGGCGTTCGAGTTCCTCGCGCAGCTCCGGTGCGAGGCCCTGCTCGAGCTCGCGAACCGAGGACTTGTGGATCTCCTTGAGGCGCGAGCGGCTGGCGTCGTCGAGCGGCGCGGCGCGCACTTCTTCCAGCAGCTGTTTGATCATCGTGCCGATGCGCATCACCTTGGCCGGCTGCTCGACCATGTCGGTCAACAACTCGCCTGATTCGCTGTCCGGCTTCTCGTCGTCGGGCACGACCTGACCGTTGAACGCGGACGTGTCGGAGTCGGCGGGCACGGTGACCGGCCGACCGTCGGGACCGATCACGACGATGGATTCGGGGGTGTCCTCCGAGTGCGTCATAGCCCCATCATTGCGCGTGTGTCGGCTTCGCGCTAAAACCCCCACGCGGTTACACCGCGACGCCCGCTGCCCTTAAAGTGGCCACCATGACTTATGACGTCGCGAGGGTTCGGGGCCTGATACCGTCCCTGGGCGACGGCTGGATCCATCTGGACCCGCAGGCGGGGATGCTGGTTCCCGATTCGGTATCTCGTGCCGTCTCAACGGGTTTCCGTACCTCGTCGTTCTCCCACATCGGCCGCCACGGTGCGGCATCGCGCAGCGGCGCGATCCTCGACGCCGCCAGGGAAGCGGTCGCCGATCTCGTCGGTGGAGACCCGGCCGGCGTCGTGCTCGGACCCGATCGCGCGGTGCTGCTGGCCTGGTTGGCGGAATCGCTGAGCTCACGCCTCGGGCTCGGCACCGGCATCGTGCTCTCCCGTCTGGACGACGAGGCCAACGTCGCCCCGTGGCTGCGCATCGCCAACCGCTACGGCGCGCATGTGCGCTGGGCCGAGGTGGAGATCGAGACCTGCGAGATGCCGTCGTGGCAGTTCGAGGAGCTGATCGGCCCCACCGCTCGCCTGGTAGCGCTCACCGCCGCCTCACCGATCGTCGGTTCGGCGCCGGGTGTGCGGGTAGCGGCGGATCGTGTGCACGATGTGGGCGGACTGCTGGTGGCCGACGCGTTCGGCGCGGCACCGTACGCGCTGATCGACATCGACGAACTCAATGCCGACGTGGTCGCGCTGAGCGCACCGTCCTGGGGCGGCCCGCAGGTGGGCGCGCTGGTTTTCCGGGACCCCGCGTTCCTGGACCGCATCCCGTCGATGTCGCTGAACCCCTATGCCAAGGGTGCTGAACGCCTCGAAGTCGGCGGGCATCAGTACGCGCTGCTGGCCGGGCTCACCGAATCCATCGACTTCCTCGCGGGACTCGACGAGCGCGCCACCGGCACCCGTCGCGAACGTCTCGAGATGTCGATCACCTCCCTGCAGGACTACCACGACCAGCTCTTCGACCACCTCATGCAGGTGCTGGAGAAGGTGGACAACCTCACCGTGATCGGCCGCGCCTCCACCCGCATCCCGACGGTCAGTTTCACGATGGCCGGAATGCAGGCGGAGAAGGTGGCGGCCAAGCTGGCCGATGCCAGGATCGGCACGGTCAGCGGAGTGCACGGCGGTAGCCGACTACTCGACGCGCTCGGTGTGAACGATGAGGGCGGGGCCGTCACGATCGGGCTGGCGCCCTATACGACCCGCTACGAGATCGACCAGCTGGGGCGCGCGCTGAGCGCGCTGGAGTAGGTCCCAACGCTTGCGCGCCGACCGCCGAATTCTCGGCGGTCGGCTCGGTGCCGTTCAGTCGCGCACTCGCAGGATCACCTTGCCGAAGGTGGCGGATTCGTCGAGCATCTCGTGCGCGCGGGCCGCCTCGGTGATTGGCAGTTCCGCCGAGATCACCGGCACGATCTCACCCGCGGCAATCCGCGGCCACAACTGCGCACGGACCGCCGCGATGATCTCGGCCTTGCTCCCCGACCCCAGCCGCGAGCGACTGCGCACGTTGGTCGCATGGACGGTGCCCCACTTACGCAGCAGCGCGGCGATATTCAGTTCTCCGCTGACCCCGCCCTGCATTCCGATCACCACCAGCTGCCCGTGCGGCGCGAGCGCCTCCACATTGCGCTCCAGATACTTCGCGCCCATGTTGTCGAGGATCACGTCGGCGCCGCCCTCGTCCGCGACGATCTCGACGAAGTCCTCGGTCCGATAGTTGATCAGGATCTGCGCCCCCAGCTCGGCGCACTTGGCCAGCTTCTCGTCCGAACCGGCAGTCACCGCCACCCGAGCCCCGAGCCCGCGCGCCACCTGGATCGCGTGCGTCCCGATCCCGCCGCCCCCACCATGAAGCAACACCAGCTGACCCGCCCGTAGACCGGCCGTCATCACCAGGTTCGACCACACCGTCGCCGCCACCTCCGGCAATCCGGCAGCGGCAACCGCGTCCATCCCCTCCGGAATCGGCAACAGCTGCGTGGCGGGCACCGCCACGAACTGGGCGTACCCGCCCCCCGCGAGCAGCGCGCACACCCGATCCCCGACCTGCCAGTCCGTCACCCCCGGCCCCAACTTCGCGATCGTCCCCGAACATTCCAACCCGAGAATCGAACTGGCATCGGCAGGCGGCGGATAGAACCCCCTGCGCTGCATCACATCCGCCCGATTCACCCCGGCCGCGACAACCTCCACCAGGACCTCACCCGGCCCCGGCTCCGGATCGACCGCCACAGTCCACTCCATGACCTCCGGCCCACCGAACCCGTTCAACTGAATCGCATCCATAACGGCCATCCTCCCCCCGCGCACATCCGCTGAACCAGTGCCCACGCCGCCGCCATCACACGATGCCCATCAGCCGGAGTCGTGGCGTTGCGGTGAGTTACCATCCTCGGTAGGGAGATGTGGCAGAGCGGCCGAATGCACTCGCCTTGAAAGCGAGCATGGGTAAAACCATCGGGGGTTCAAATCCCTCCGTCTCCGCAAAGGGCCCGCAGGTCAGCCAGTGGACTTGCGGCGTGGCCGTGTCCGGACCGGGCGAACAAGCCCGGTTCGAGCCGGAGAAGTCCAGGTCAGGCCAGCAGGTCGCTCACGATGTCATCGACGTCAGCCGTAGTCCACCGATGCGTTCATGATTAGCTGAATGGGTGCTCGAGGAGAAGTGCTACATCTGCATCCATGTCTTCACCGAGGAGCGGCCTGTGCTCTACGCGTGTCGCGACCAAGATGACTTGGTCATGGCTTGCGGGGGTGCTGATCACCGGCAAGACGCAGAGGATTGGAAGGTCGTACATGCGGGCCACTTGCTCCAGCGTGATGCGAGTCTTCAGGTCATCACTGACCTCCGTAACGAGGAGCAAGCCGAACGAGGCGCGGTCGGTGAGCCGTGGCTTCGCGGAACCATCGACGATTGACGGGGTAGCAGCGGGCTACTCGGCGAGGATGTCGGGTCGAACGCACACGCGCCGCGTCGGCACCACGACGACCTGCACCCCACCGCTGCACACCGATTGTGACCACTGCTCGTAGGCAGCTCCCCAGGAGACCACGGCCGCCCACCTGTACGGTGGGCGGCCGTTTTCGACTGATCGAAATGTTCTCGCAGCGGAGTTATGGCGCCTTGGGGCGGCGGTCGTCGGAGCGCTTGATGCCCTCGACGCCCTCGGCCTCCACCCGCTCCTTGCGGACCGTGTCGGACACGGTCTTGTCGTCGGTGACCTCGTCGACCTCCAGCCGCACCCGCTCCACCGGGACGGTTTCCTTCTGGACGTGCACTTCGTCGGCGTGCAGAGTGACCTCGCGGTCCTCCTCGCCGATCGTCGCGCCGCGGGTGCGGTCGGTGATCGGCTCGCGTTCGATGTGTGCTTCCTCGTGGGTGACGGGGACGTTGATGGTCTGTTCCTCGTTGACCACGGACTTGTGCAGCCGCGCGGTGCCGGCTTCGGTGCTCTCGGTGTCCACCCGCAAACGCTCCTCGGAGCGCACCATCGAGTCGTCAGCGTGCCTGCCGGTGGCGGTCTGGCCGGGCACGGGCTGCGCCGGCGGGGCGCCGGTGGTCATCGGGGCGTCGGTTCCGGGCCGAATGTGCTGGCGCTCTGGGCCATTCCAGCCGGCAGCCCGCGGATCGACGTGGTAGTGCCGGAACAGTTCCTGCTCGGATTCCGCGCTGATCCGGGAGCCGTCGTGATACGGCGCCGTCTTCACCTGTTCCTTGTCGACGTGCAGTAGCAGTGATTCGTCGTCGGCCCGTTGCTCCGCACCGGCCAGCGGAACCAGCGAGTCGTGGCTGAAGAGGCCGGTCGATACGGCTGCCCAGGTCGGCGATCCGGTTTGGTTGTCGAGGTAGATCTGCTTTACCTTGCCGATCTTGTCGCCGTGCTCGTCATAAGCAGTGGTGCCGATCAGCGATTCCAGGGTTGATTTGCTCATTGTGATTCCCTCCTACCTGGTGCGGAGGCCGATCGCGCAGATACGGGAGTGGCGTTTGTCGGGCTCCGCTGGGTTATTGGGTGATCAGTCGGGTCGGTAGCGCCCGGCGCGGGGCCGAGCGTAGCTACATGGCAGCAAATACCCGGTGGGCCGAAAGTCAAACAGCCCGCCGTCCCGGCCGGATGCGGACGAAAACCGGTCGAATGTCCAGGTCGGAGGCGTCGCGGTAGCTGTCGAAGGCGGGATAATTCGGCACGTCACTGGAGCTGAGCACCGACATCGCGGGATGTAGCTGGTCGGGCCCGTGTGGCCTCCTCGCGGGCACGTGACCGCAGAACTTCGGCCTCGGTGTGGTGGTCGCCCAAGTGGCCTTTGCCATCCGAAAGCCTTTGCAGCACAGCATGTTCGATCTCGACTAAGCCTTGTCGCGCAGCCATGCCCGCACCGATGACGTGCTGAGCCGCACCATGCCGGCCATCCGGCAGCAAGTCCCAACGCGCGTCCGGGGGACGCCGACGGTGGCCTGGCTACCGGAATCGGGCCGCTGTTTCGGGTGCCGTGGCGAAGCTGAGGAACTGCTCGTTCTCGTGCGGATCGCCGACCGTCACCCGCACACCGTCGCCCGCGAACGGCCGCACCAGCACGCCCGCGACAGCACTCGCCTCGGCGAATTCGATACTGCGCTCGCCCAGCGGCAACCACACGAAATTGGCCTCGCTCGGCGGCACCTCGTAGCCCGCGGCCAGCAGTGCGTCCCGCAGCTGATGGCGTTGTGTCACCAGCACATCGGTGCGATCGAGCAACTCGCCGCGGGCTTGCAGCGAGGCGATGGCGGCGGCCTGCGCGACCCGGTTCACGCTGAACGGGATGTGCACCTTGAGCAGCGCGGCGATCACCTCGGGGTCGCCTACCGCGTAGCCCACGCGCAATCCGGCCAGGCCGTACGCCTTCGAGAAAGTGCGCAGCACAACCACATTCGGCCTGGTGCGGCCGATCTCGACACCGTCGGGACGGGTCTGCGGAGTCAGGCGCATGTACTCATAGTAGGCCTCGTCGAGCACGACGACAACATGCGCGGGCACCCGGTCGAGGAACCGTTCCAGCTCGGCGCGTGCGTGTGCTGTGCCGGTCGGATTGTTCGGATTGCAGACGAAGATCAGTTTGGTGCGCTCGTTGACCGCGTCGGCCATCGCATCCAGATCGTGCAGGTGGTCCTCGGTCAGCGGCGCCGTCACCGCGGTCGCGTTGCCGACCTGGGTGACGATCGGATACGCCTCGAACGAGCGCCACGCGAACACCACCTCGTCGGTCGGCGCATCGCAGGTGATCTGCACGAGCTCCTGGCACAGCGCCACGCTGCCGCAGCCGACCGCGACATTCGCGACGGAGACGTCGAGGAACTCGGCCAGCGCCGCGCGCAGCTCGGTGACCTGGTTGTCCGGGTAGCGGTTGGCCTGCTCGGCGGACTCCGCGATCGCCTTCGCCGCGGTCGGCAGCGGACCGAATGTCGTCTCGTTGGACGCGAGCTTCACCGCACCGGGGTGATTGCGGCCCGGAACGTAGGCCGGGATGGTGGCGAGGTCGGGGCGAATGTGCGCGGTCACGCCTCCACCCTACGATGATCGGCCGTCACGACATGCGGCGCGGCCTGCTGGCCCTACCCAAGACCAGTTCTGCCGCCTACGCTGGGTTTATGCCGGGCACTTACGATGATGTCGCCCCCTTGCGTTCGGCGGATGCCGATGCGGTCGCGCGGCGCACTGGCGTGCCCGTCACGGTGGTCGAGCCCGAGCGGGTCGCCCGCGGGGGCATCGTGGTGCTGCACGAATCCCGCGACTTCTCGCCGCAACTGCTGGATCTGATGCGGGCGCTGTCGCTGGAGGGCTGGATCGTCGTCGCCCCGCATCTGTTCGATCGCATCGCCGACCCGCAGGTACACGAGGTCTTCGGCGAAGAACTCTTCGACGACTTCGACGCGGGTTTCGACTGGCTCGTGGGCCGCGGCGTCTTCCCTGACACCATCGGTGTCCTCGGCTTCGACTCCGCGGGCACCGCGGCCTTCCTGGTCGCGGCCACCCGTCCGATCGGCGCGGCGGTGAGCGTGGCCGCCCCCGGCATCATCGAGCCGCTATCGGATCAGAACGCGGCCCTCGTCGATATCGCCGCCGACCTCCAGGCCCCCTGGCTCGGCCTGTTCGGCGCCGACGACCCCGCCACCCCACCCGAGGCGGTCGAGCGCTTGCGCGAGGCAACGGCCAAAGCGAATGTGGCGAGTCTCACCATCACCTATCCCGGCCTGAGCCACCGCGCCGACCGCCCCGATCCCGACGACGACGCTGCCGCCGCCATCCTCATCGATTCCCAGACCCGTATCTACGACTGGTTCGACAGCAATTTACGCTGATTGACCAGGCGTTTTGGACTACTACCCACGCTCGTGTAATCTTCATTCCCGGCGGTTCGACAAGGACCGGTGCCCTCGAAAAAGAAGGCTCCAGGAGGCGTGCCAGAGCGGCCGAATGGGACTCACTGCTAATGAGTTGTCCCTTCACGGGGACCGGAGGTTCAAATCCTCTCGCCTCCGCCACACCCAGCTTGCTGGGTAACAACTGAAGATGCACCACCATGCGCCCGTAGCTCAACGGATAGAGCACTTGACTACGGATCAAGAGGTTAGGGGTTCGAATCCCTTCGGGCGCACAAAAAAACCGCCCCTCACCAGGTTTCACCGGTGAGGGGCGGTTTTTTCATTGGAGTTGGTCGGGCCGTGCAGGTGTGACTGCTCGGTCTACTTCCAGGCGGGGAGGGGTGGTAGGGGGCCGGTGAGGTCGGTGCCGGGGGTGCGGCCGACGAGCCAGCCGAGGATGGCTGTGGCGGGGCCGAGGACGGTGTGGTGGGGGCGGCCGGGGCCGATGGTGGCGATGAAGTCGGTGTCGGTGGATTGGATGTCGAAAGTGGGGGTGGCTTCGGGGTGGAGCTTGGTGGAAAGGTCGGCTATGGCCTCGGGGAGTAGGCGTGCCACGAAGGGGGCGGGCCAGTCGGCGGGGGTGTAGCCGATCCCGAGGTCCACGTGGTGGATCTCGGTCTCGCGCAGGCGCATCCACGGGATCTGGTCGGCGGTGAGGGTGCCGCCCTGGCGGTTGCGGACTTCGGCCTGCCAGTCGGCGGCGGGCATGGTGGTGGCGACGGCCTGCCAGCGGCGTGCGGTGGCGGCGAAGTCGGCGTGCTGCACGGCGAGTGGGCGGGGCCCGCCTGCCTCGATGTCGGCATCACGGACTTCGACGCTCGGATACTGAGGTAGCTCGATACCGGTGTGTGCCCACAGCAGCAGATTGAGCAGGCTGTCGGCATTGCGCGAGAGGTGGGCGAGCACATGACCGCGGGTCCAGCCCGGTAACAGGGACGGCTCGGCCAACGCGGCGTCGGTGAGCGTGCCGATCGCGGTGTCGACGCGCGCGGTGGAGGCGGCGACCTGATCGAGTAGGTCGGTGGGGGTTGCCGTTTCGCTGGTCACGGATTCGACAGTAGTGCTCCGGCGCAGGCGCACAGGGGAGAACGACGGCGTCGAAACCGCCCTGTGGATAACTCTGCGTCTGTGGATAACTGGGCATGAATCGGCTGTCTACGCCGGAGCGTCTTCGCCTGTCCGTGTGACGATTCAGTCGGCGATAATCGCGTCTGCCTCGATCTCCACCAGTAAATCGGGAGCGATCAGCGCGGTGACCTCGTACATCGAGGCCGCGGGGCGGATCGTGCCGAAGACCTCGGCATGGGCGGCCGCGACCTCGGGCCAGCGGGCGATATCGGTGACGAACATGCGGGTGCGCACCACATCGCGCAGGTCGGCACCGGCCTGCTCGAGCGCGGTGGCGATGCGAGCCAAGACCTCCCGGGTCTGGGCGCCGATGTCGTCGCCGCCGA
>JACIXH010000074.1 GCA_014360565.1 Nocardia sp. | reverse complement strand
CGCACCAGATCGGCGAGGGCGAGCGAGAGCGCCTCGGTGTCGAGATCGCCGGTGAGGCGGATCGCGACGGGCAGGTTGTACGCGGCGGAGGTGGTGTCGTACTTGTTGAGGAACCACATGCGCTGCTGGGCGAACGACAGCGGAACCAGTTCACCTTCGGCGCGCTCACGGGCGACGAGCGCCGCGCGGGCGGTTCCGCCGGTGTGCGATTCCACCCGTGCCGCAAGGGCTTCCACGGTGGAGGCTTCGAACAGGGCGCGTACCGGCACGGTCGCACCGAGCGCGGCGCCGATGCGGGCCACCACGCGGGTGGCGATCAACGAGTTGCCGCCGAGATCGAAGAAGTCGTCGTCGACGCCGACCCGGTCCAGGCCGAGCACATCGGCGAAGACCGCGGCGACGGCCTCCTGCACCGGCGTGACCGGGGCGCGGAAGGCCCGCGCCTGCACCGCCGGGGCGGGCAGCGCGCGCCGATCCAGCTTGCCGTTGACGGTCAGCGGGATCCATTCCAGGCGAACGAGTGCCGCCGGAACCATGTAGGCGGGCAGCTGTTCGGCCGCACCGGTGCGCACCACCTCGAGATCGGGGACGAGCTCGCCCTCGGCGACGACGTAGGCGACGATCCGCTGGTCACCCGGCTGGTCCTCACGCACGATGACCGCGGCCTGCGCGATGCCCGGCTGCGCCAGCACGGCGGCTTCGATCTCGCCGAGTTCGATGCGGAAGCCACGAACCTTGACCTGATCGTCGGCACGACCCAGGTATTCGAGCTCACCGAAGCGGTTCCAGCGCGCGAGGTCGCCGGAACGGTACAGCCGCGAGCCGCCCTGGTTCGGGCCGGCCAGCGGGTTGGCGACGAAGCGGGTGGCGGTCAGGTCGGGGCGGCCGAGGTAGCCGCGAGCCAACTGCGGTCCCGCGACATACATCTCGCCCGCGACACCGACCGGTACCGGCCGCAGCCGACTGTCCAGGACGTAGACGCCCAGCCCGGCGATGGCCCGGCCGACGACCGAACCCGCCGCGGCGGCAATGGTTTTCGCGTCCAGCGCGCGGAACGACACGTGCACCGTGGTCTCGGTGATGCCGTACATGTTCACCAGCGTCGGCGAACTGTCACCGTGGCGGGCGACCCAATCCGAGAGGCGCCGCAGTTCCAGCGCCTCGCCACCGAACACGACGTAGCGCAGCGCCAGCGGCTCCAGGCCCGGTCCGGCGTTCCGGTCGGCCTCGGCCAGCTGGTAGAACGCCGACGGCGTCTGGTTGAGCACGGTGACCTGCTCGACGCGCAGCAGTTCCAGGAACTGCTCGGGCGAGCGCGAGGTGTAGTAGTCGACGACGATCAGCGATCCGCCGAACAGCAGCGGGCCCCACAGTTCCCACACCGAGAAGTCGAAGGCGTAGGAGTGGAACAGGGTCCACACATCGCGTGGGCCGAAGCCGAAATCGCGGTCGGTGTTGGCGAACAGGCGCACCACGTTGCGGTGCGCGACCGCGACACCCTTGGGGCGGCCGGTCGAACCCGAGGTGTAGATGACGTAGGCGACATGGTCCGGCGAGAGCGGGGCGAGGCGGTCGGCGTCGGTGATCGTGGCGTCGTCGGCGTCTTCGATGTTGCCGGTTTCCACGGCGAATCCGTCGAGCACCACCGAGGGCAGATGCGACGGAACCGTCACCTGGACAGTGGAATCGAGCACCACACTGGTGGGGCGCGAGTCCTCGAGCACGTAGGCGATGCGCTCGGCCGGGTAGGTCGGGTCCACCGGCACGTAACCCGCGCCGGTCTTGACCACCGCGAGCAGTGCGACCACGAGGTCGAGCGAGCGCGGCAAGATCACCGCGACCAGCGACTCCGGCCCTGCGCCGTCGTCGATCAGCCTGCGCGCCAGCACATTCGCGCGGCGGTCGAGCTCGGCGTAGGTCAGCGACTCGACCCCGAACTTGGCGGCGATGCGATCCGGGTAGGAAGCGGCCGCGGCGTCGAACAGGTCGACCAGCGTCGTGTGCTTGTTGCCGAACAGCCCGCGCCGGTAGCCGACAGGGGTGCTGGCGTCATGGATCACCGGCAAACCGATGGCGTCGACGCCGGAGGACACCCAGCGCTGGGCGACATCGCGCTGTTCGGCCTCGCCGAGCAGGTCGATATCGCCGACGATCACGTCGGGGTCCTCGGCCACGCTGCGCAGGATGCGGACCAGGCGGTCGCCGAAGGCGGCGACGGTTTCGGCGTCGAACAGATCGGTGGCGTAGTTCCACGACAGTGCCAGCGAGCCGTCGGCGGCTTCGCCCACGGTCAGCTGCACGTCGAATTTCGCTGTGCCCGGGTCGAAGTCGACGACATCGAGGTCGAGGCCGGGCAGTGCGATGGTGCCTGCGTCGGCGGCGGTGGCCGCTTCGAAGGTGAGCGCCACCTGGAACAGCGGGTGGTGCGCCTGCGACCGGGTGGGGCTGAGCACGTCGACGAGACGCTCGAACGGCACCTCGGCATTGGCGAAGGCGGACAGATCGACCTTGCGGGTCTGGTCGAGCAGGTCGCCGAAGCTCGCGCTCGAGTCGACCTCGGTGCGCAACACCAGGGTGTTGACGAACATGCCGACCAGGTCGTCGAGCGTGCGCTCGCCGCGACCGGCGATCGGAGTGCCGATCGCGATGTCGGTGCTGTTGGACAACCGGGCCGCCCAAGTGGCCAGCGCCGCGTGCATCACCATGAACAGGGTCACGCCACGGGCCCGTGCGATCTCGGTCAGCGCGTGGTGCAGTTGTGCGTCTACCGAGAACCGGTGCAGGTCACCGGCATTGGTCGCGATCTCGGGGCGCGGGCGATCAGCGGGCAGTTCGAGCTGATCGGGCAGGTCACGCAGCTGCTCGGTCCAGTAGGTGAGCTGGCTCGCGGCGACCGACTCCGGATCGGACTCCGCACCGAGAACCTCGCGCTGCCACAGCGTGTAGTCGGCGTACTGGACCTCGAGCGGCGACCAGGCGGGGATCTCGCCGCGGGTGCGCTCGGTGTAGGCGATGACGACATCGCGCAGCAGCGGACGCAGCGAGAATCCGTCACCGCTGATGTGGTGCATGACCAGTACAGCAACGTGCTCGGTGGCACGGTCTTCCACCCGAAGAAGGCTCGCGCGGAACGGGACCTCACGGGTCACGTCGAAGTGCACACTCGCCAGCTCGATCACGCGCGCGACCACGTCGGTCGCGGCGACCGGCTGGGCGGGCAGTGCGATCGGGACCTCGTCGGCGGACAGGATCCGCTGGTAGCCCGCGCCTTCGGCCACGCCGAGGGAATCCGCGGTGGACCCGAGGCCGTCGGTGTCGCCGTCGAACGCCGGGTAGAAGGTGCGCAGGGATTCGTGCCTGGCCACCACATCGGCGATCGCGGACTCGAGCGCGGCGACGTCTAGGTCACCGGTGAGACGGATCGCGACGGGGATGTTGTTGACCGCGGTGCGGTTGTCGAAGCGGTTGAGGAACCACATCCGCTGCTGGGCCTGCGACAGCGGCACCAGCTCGGGGCGCGGGCGCGGAGCGAGCGGGATGCGTCCGCCGCGCCCGGTGTGCGATTCCACGCGAGCCGCCAGTGCGGCCACCGTGGACGCCTCGAACAGCGCGCGCAGCGGCACCTGGGTGTCGAGCGCTTCCGACAGCCGCGCCGCGACCCTGGTGGCCACAAGCGAGTTGCCGCCCAGTTCGAAGAAGTCGTCGTCGAGGCCGACCTGACCGGCTCCGAGCACCTCGGCGAAGGTCGCGGCGACGATCTGCTGCACCGGCGTGACCGGCGCCTGGAACACCCGCGCGGCGAAGACCGGCGAGGGCAGCGCCTTGCGGTCGAGCTTGCCGGAGGCGTTGAGCGGGAACGCGTTCAGCACCACGTACGCGGCGGGCACCATGTACACGGGCAGCGCCGCACCGAGGGCGTCCTTGACCGCGTCGGTGTCCACTGTCGCGCCGGCCTGCGGGATGACGTAGGCGACCAGCTGATCGCCGGTGTGCTCGTCGGCACGGACCACGACCACCGATTGGGCGATCTCCGGCAGCGCGGTCAACGCCGACTCGATCTCGCCGAGCTCGATCCGCAGACCACGCAGCTTGACCTGGAAGTCGGTGCGGCCCAGGTACTCCAGCTCACCGTCTGCGGTCCAGGTGACGAGGTCACCGGTGCGGTACATGCGCTCGCCGCCGGCGAACGGGTCGGCGACGAAGCGATCCATCGTCAGGTCCGCGCGACCGACATAGCCGTGGGCCAGCTGCACGCCCGCGAGGTAGAGCTCACCCGCGATGCCGACCGGAACCGGCCGCAGCCGCGAATCGAGCACGTACAGCCGAGTGTTGAACACCGGGGCGCCGATCGGCACGGTCTCGGTGTCGGCGTCGGTGACCTCGTGATAGGTCACGTCGACCGCGGCCTCGGTGGGGCCGTAGAGGTTGTGCAATGCGGCGCCGGTCAATTCGCGTAGCCGCTGCGCGGTCGGCGCGGGCAGACCCTCACCGGAGGCGAACACATTGCGCAGCGTGACGCACTCGGCGGCCAGCGGTTCGGTGACGAACACGGCCATCATCGACGGCACGAAGTGCACCGTGGTGACCTGCTCGGCCACGATCAGCCTGGCCAGGTAGGCCGGGTCGCGGTGCCCGTCCGGCTTGGCGACGACCAGGCGCGCACCGACTTGCAGGGGCCAGAAGAACTCCCACACCGACACGTCGAAGGTGGCCGGGGTCTTCTGCAGCACCACGTCGTCGGCGGCCAGGCCGTACGCGGCGTGCATCCACACCAGGCGGTTGACGATCGCCGCGTGGCTGACCGCGACGCCCTTGGGGCGGCCGGTCGAGCCGGAGGTGAAGATGACGTAGGCGGTGTTGTCCGAGCGCAGCGGGCGGTGCCGGTCGGCGTCGGTGACCGGCGCGGCGGAGTGGCCGGACAGGTCGAGCTGGTCGATGCGCACCTCGCGACCGGCGGCCGCGGGCAGGCTCTCGCCGGAGGTGAGCACGCAGACCGGTTGCGCGGTCTCGAGGATGTGCTCGATCCGCTCGGCGGGGTGGTCGGGGTCGAGCGGCACGTAAGCGCCACCGGCCGCGGACACGGCGTACATGCCGACCAGCAGGTCGATCGAGCGCCGCATGCCGAGCGCCACATACGATTCCGGGCCGACGCCGGCGTCCTTGAGCCAGCGCGCGAGCTGACGAACGCGACCAGCGAAGTCGGCGTAGGACAGACTCGTCCCCTCGAACGTGAGCGCGGTCGCGTCCGGGGTGCGCGCGACCTGGGCCTCGAACAGGGCGTGCAGCGTGGCCGGGTCGTCGTCGCTCGGGGTGCTCAGCGCGGCATCGACGGCGAACTCGGTGTCGTTCCAGCGATCGAGCACGAGGGCGCGCTCGGCGGAGTCGAGCAGCTCGATGTCACCGACGGGTGCCGAGGGATCGACCACGACGGCGGTGAGCACGCGCAGCAGGCGGGCGCCGAACCGCGCGGCGAAGTCGGCGTCGAAAAGGTCTGTCGCGTAGACCAGTTCGGCGTCCATGTGGCTGTCGTCAGGGACCTCGCTCAGTGCGAGCTGCAGATCGAACTTGGCCATGTGCTGGTCGATGCCCAGTTCGGAGACCGTGAGGCCGGGCAGTTCCAGGGTGGTGCGGCCCAGGTTCTGGAACGAGAGCATCACTTGGAACAGCGGGTGCCGCGACTGCGAGCGCGCCGGGTTGAGCACCTCGACGAGGCGCTCGAACGGCACATCGGCGTGTGCGAAGGCGGCCAGGTCTTGTTCGCGGACCTGACCGAGCAGCTGGCTGAAGGTGGCGGCGGGGTCGACCTGTGCGCGCAGCACCAAGGTGTTGACGAACATGCCGACCAGGTCGTCGAGTGCCTGCTCACCACGGCCCGCGACGGGGGTACCGATGGCGATGTCCTCGGTACCCGACAAACGCGACAGCAGGACGGCAAAGGCGCTGTGCACCACCATGAACAGGGTGGTGCTGTGCTCGTGGGCGACGGTGTTCAGCGCGTCGACCAGCTCGCCCGGCAGCTCGAAGCGGTGCGTGCCCGCCTGGTAGCTGGCCTGCGCGGGCCGCGACTTGTGACCGAGGCGCAGTTCGTCGGGCAGATCGGCCAGCGCGCCGCGCCAGTGCTCTAGCTGCTCGGAGATCAGCGAGGTCGGATCGGTTTCCTCGCCGAGAACTTCACGCTGCCAGAGCGCGTAGTCGACGTACTGCACCGCCAGCGGCGGCCAGCCGGGTTCGGCGCCCGCGGTGCGCGCCACATAGGCGGTCATCAGGTCACGCACCAGTGGGCGCAGCGAGAAGCCGTCGGCGGCGATGTGGTGGACCACCATCACCAGCACATGTTCGCGTTCGCCGAGTTCGTAGACCCGAAGGCGCACAGGCGCATTCGCGGTGACGTCGAATCCGCGACGGGCGAACTCGTAGAGCGAGGCAGCCATGTCGGTCTCGCCGGGACCGGAGACGTCAGCCGAGCGTGACCACGAGGAGCTCTCGGGAGCCCCGAAATCGGACACGGCTTCGATCAGCTCGACGACCGGGATCGAACCGGCCGCGGCGAGCACCTTCTGATAAGCGCTGCCGTCGGCCATGGTGGCGCGGCCCGACTCCGGCGCGACGTACACGGGGTAGACCGTGCGCAGGGTTTCGTGACGGGCGATCACGTCGGCGACCGCGCCGCGCAGCGCGGGCAGGTCGAGCAGGCCTTGCAAACGGACCGCGACCGGGATGTTGTAGGTGCCGGTATCGGCCACGTCGAAGCGGTTCAGGAACCACATGCGCTGCTGCGCGAGCGACAGCGGCGGGTGCTCGGGGCGCGGCCGGGCCGTGAGCTCGGCGCGCAGACCGGTGCCCGCGTGCGATTCCACGCGCGCGGCCAACGCACCGACAGTGGGCGCCTCGAACAGGGTGCGCACGCCGACCTCGGCGTCGAGCGCCTTGCTCAGGCGGGCCGCGACCTGGGTGGCGACCAGCGAGTTGCCGCCGAGGGCGAAGAAGTCGTCGTCCACACCGACGCGTTCGGCGCCGAGCAGGTCGGCGAAGATCTCGGCGACGATCTCCTCGATCGGAGTCGAGGGCGCCCGGAAGATCTTGGCCTCGAACACCGGCGCGGGCAGCGCTCTACGGTCGAGCTTGCCCGAAGCGTTGAGCGGGAAGGCATCCAGCGCGACCAGGGCCGACGGCACCATGTAGGTGGGCAGTTCCGCGGTGATGCCCGCCTTCACGGCGGCCACATCGACAGCCGTATCCACCTCGGGCACAACGTATCCGACGAGCTGGTCACCGGCGTGCGCATCGGAGCGAACGACGACCACCGACTGCGCGACGCCCGGCTGAGCCAGCAGGGTCGCCTCGATCTCGCCGAGTTCGATCCGCAGGCCGCGCAGCTTCACCTGGAAGTCGGTGCGGCCGAGGTAGTTCAGCTCGCCGTAGGACAGATCGCCACCGAACACCGCGGTCCAGGTGACGAGGTCGCCGGTGCGGTACATGCGCGAACCGGCCGCCCCGTACGGGTTGGCGACGAAACGGTCGGCGGTGAGGTCGGCACGGTTGAGATAGCCGACGGCCAGCTGATCGCCGGCGAGATAGAGCTCACCCGCGACACCGGGAGCCACNGGGTGCAGTCGCGAATCGAGCACGAACACCCTGGTGTTCCACACCGGGCGCCCGATCGGCACCGACTCCACATCGGCGTCGACGACCTCGTGATAGGTGACGTCGACCGCGGCCTCGGTGGGGCCGTACAGGTTGTGCAGGCGCGCGCCGGTGAGCTCACGCAGGCGCTGGGCGGTGGGCGCGGGCAGCGCCTCACCGGAGGCGAACACCTGGCGCAGGCGCACGGCGTTACCGTTGCCGTTGCTGCCGAGGGTCGAGACGAACACCGACAGCATCGAGGGCACGAAGTGCGCGGTGGTGATGCCGCGTTCGGCGATGATCTGAGCCAGGTACACCGGATCGCGGTGGCCGTCGGGCTTGGCGACGACCAGGCGGGCGCCGGTCTGCAAGGGCCAGAAGAACTCCCACACCGACACGTCGAAGGTGGCCGGGGTCTTCTGCAGAACGGCGTCGGCGGCATCGATCGGGTACTCGTGCTGCATCCACAGCAGACGGTTGACGATCGCGGCGTGATCGACCGCGACCCCCTTCGGCCTGCCGGTCGAGCCGGACGTGAAGATCACGTAGGCGGTGTTGGTGGCCCGCAACGGCCGCACGCGTTCGGCATCGGCGATCGGGGCACCGCTGAAATCGGCAGGCGAGAAGATGTTCTCGACCGCGTGCACCGTCACACCAGGGGCCTCGAACGCGTCGCGGCGGCTGGTGAGCACCAGTCGCGGCTGCGCGGTCTCGATGATGTGGCCGATGCGGTCGGCAGGCTGATCCGGATCCAGCGGCACGTAGGCGGCACCGGTCTGCAGCACCGCGTACATGGCGACGACCAGCTCGGTGGAGCGCCGGATCGCCAGTGCCACATGGTCACCCGGGCCGACGCCGTCGCCGATCAAACGGCGGGCGATGCGATTGGCCCGCTCCTGCAACTCACGGTAGGACAGTTCTTCGTTGTCGAAGACCAGGGCGAGGGCGTCGGGCGTGCGCTCGACCTGCGCGTCGAACAGCGACACCAGCGTGGCCGGTGGGACAGCGTGCGCGGTGTCGTTCCAGTCGACGAGGACCTGCGCGTGCTCCTCGGGCGCGAGCAGATCGATATCGCCGACCATCACCTCGGGATCGGCGACGATCGCGGCGAAGATGTTGTCGAGCCTGCGGGCGAACGCGGCGACCGTCGATTCCTCGAAAAGGTCGAGCGCGTAGGAGAACTCGGCCGCCATGCCGCCGACTTCACCGTTGGTGTCCTGCACCTCGGTGAGGGACAGCTGCAGGTCGAACTTGGCCAGCTGGGGGTCGTAATCGATGCCGCTGACCGCGAGGCCGGGCAACTGCAGCGAGGCCTGCTTGTTGTTCTGGAACGACAGCATCACCTGGAACAGCGGGTGACGTGCCTGCGAACGAGCCGGGTTCAGGACCTCGACGAGCCGCTCGAACGGCACGTCGGCGTGCGCGAAGGCCTGGAGGTCGGTCTCACGGGCCTGATCGAGCAGGGTCGCGAACGGGGTGGCGCCGTCGACCTGCGAGCGCAACACCAGCGTGTTGACGAACATGCCGACGAGGTCGTCGAGCGCCTGGTCGCCACGGCCGGCGACGGGGGTGCCGATCGCGATGTCGCTGGTGCCGCTGGCGCGGGCGAGCAGCACGGCGAGCGCGCTGTGCATGACCATGAACAGCGAGGCGTTGTAGCGGCGGCCCAATTCCACCAGGGCGCGCTGGGTTTCGCTCGCGATCACGAAGCTGTACGTGCCGCCGCGATAGGAGGCGGCGGGCGGACGCGGGTGATCGGCAGGCAGTACCAGCTCGTCCGGCAGGTCGGCGAGTTCTTTTGCCCAGTAGGCGATCTCGGAGGAGATCAGCGACTGCGGGTCTTCCTCGGAACCGAGGACCTCGCGCTGCCAGAGCGCGTAATCGGCGTACTGGACCGGCAATTCGGCCCAGGTCGGCGCTTCCCACGAGGTGCGGGCCGCGTAGGCCATGATCACATCGCGCGAGAGCGGCGCCATCGACCAGCCGTCGGCGGAGATGTGGTGCACCACCATGCCGAGCACGTACTCGGACTCGGAGACCTCGAAAAGCCGTGCGTGCAGCGGTACTTCGCTGGTCACGTCGAACGCCATCGACGCCAGATCGATCAGATGATCGATGAGGTTGTCCTCGGTGACCCGGTACGGGGTGAGGTCGGGGACGATCTGCGCGGCGTCGAGCACCACCTGCACGGGCCCGGTGCCGGAATCGGGGAACACGGTGCGCAGCGACTCGTGCCGGTCGATGACGTCGATGACGGCGACCTGCAGTGCGGCCACGTCGAGGTCGCCGGACAGCCGGATCGCGACGGGGATGTTGTTGACCGCCGACGCGGTGTCGAAGCGGTTGAGGAACCACATGCGCTGCTGTGCCAGCGACAGCGGCACCCGGTCGGGCCGTTCGCGGGCGACCAGCGCCTTGCGCGCGCCGTCACCGGCATGGGATTCCACGCGGGCGGCCAGCGCCGCCACGGTCGGCGCCTCGAACAGCATGCGGACCGGGACGCGGGTATCGAGGGCGATGCCGATGCGGGACGCGACCTGGGTGGCGATCAGCGAGTTGCCGCCCAGTTCGAAGAAGTCGTCCTCGACGCCTACCCGTCCCAGCTCGAGCACGTCGGCGAAGATCTGCGCGACGATCTGCTCGATCGGGGTGGTCGGCGCCCGGAATTCGCGCACCTCGAACACCGGCGCGGGCAGCGCGCGGCGGTCGAGCTTGCCGTTGACGGTCAGCGGGATCGCGGCGAGCACCATGATCGAGGACGGCACCATGTAGGCGGGCAGGCGCTGTGCGACGTGGTCGGTGAGCTCGGCGATGTCGATCGAGGTGCCCGGCGCCGCGACGACATAGGACACCAGCGACGTGCTGCCGCCCTTGTTCTTGTGGCCGATGCTGACCGCGAAGTCGACGGTCTCGTGCGAGGCGAGCGCGGAGTCGATCTCGCCCAGCTCGATACGGAAACCGCGAACCTTCACCTGGAAGTCGGAGCGGCCGACGTATTCCACGTTGTGGCGTGCGGGACCGGAAGTGGAACGCGACCGCCCGAGCCCCTCGGGAGCCCCGCCATCGACCCCGGCGGTCCAGCGCACCACGTCACCGGTGCGGTACATCCGCTCGCCGGGCGCGTACGGGTTGGCGACGAAACGGTCGGCGGTCAGCGAGGCCCGGGCGTGATAGCCGCGGGCCATACCGACGCCACCGATGTAGAGCTCACCCGCGACGCCGACCGGGACCGGGCGTAGCCGGTCGTCGAGGATCAGGGTGTGGACGCCGCGGATCGGACCGCCGATGACGACCCGCTCCCCCGGGATCAGCCCTTCGCTGAGGTTGGACGCGATAGTGGTCTCGGTGGGGCCGTAGACATTGCCGAGCATGCGCCGCGAACCGTCGGGCAGGCGCACCGCCCACTTGGCGACCAGTTCCGGCGGGACCGCTTCGCCACCGGCGGCGAGCACCCGCAGGTGATCGAGGCCGCGGGCGTCGAAGGTGGCCAGTGCGGCGGGAGTCACGAACGCGTGGGTGACCTGTTCGGTGATGAGGATGTCACGCAGTTCCTCACCGCCGTAGACGCCCGGCGGGACGACAACCAGCGTGCCGCCGCGACCGATGGCGAGCAGCATCTCCAGCACCGACGCGTCGAACGAGGGCGAGGCGAAATGCAGTGCGCGCGTGGTGGAGTCGAGCGAGTAGAGATCGATCTGCTCGGCACAGAAGTTGGCCACGCTGGCATGGGTGACGACGACGCCCTTGGGCACACCGGTGGAACCGGAGGTGTAGATCAGGTACGCGGGCTGCGCGGGGTCGGTCTGGCGGACCAGCTCGCGCGGGGCCAGCGGAGCATCGGAGATGCCGGTGAGATCGATGTCGTCGATCACGACCCAACTCACCGCGCCCGACTGCTGCGCTCCCGCCGCCGAGGCCGCAGGGCGCTGCGCGAAATCGGGCAGCTCCTCGGCCTCACCGGACACCGTGATGCCAACGGACACACCGGCATCGGTGATCATGTGGGCAATGCGATCGGCCGGGTAGTTCGGGTCGACAGGCACGAACGCGGCGCCGGTCTTGGTGACCGCCCACACGGCGAGCACCGACTCCAGCGAACGCGGCACGGCGACGGCGACGAAGTCCTCGGCGCCCAGACCCTGCTGGATCAGCAAGCGCGCCAGCTGGTTCGAGCGACGGTCGAGTTCGCCATAGGACACAGCCGCGCCCTCGAACACCACGGCGGTCGACTCGGTGGCGCGTGCGGCCTGCGCGATCAGCTGCGGCAGGGTGCGCGCCACCGCGGCGGGCGCGCCGAAGCGGGTCACCAGATCGGCGCGTTCGGCATCGTCGAGCACGTCGATCGCGCCGACGGTGACGGCCGGGTCGGCCAGGATCGCGTCGAGCACACGCCGCCAGCGCAGCAGCAGCTCTTCGACGGTCGACTGGTCGAACAGGTCGATGGCGTAGGTGAGCACGCCGGTCATGCCCGACAGCGAACCGGTGCCGGTGCGTTCCTCGGTGAGGGTCCACTGCAGGTCGAACTTGGCCATGTCGACCTCGACCTCGTCGGCCGTGACCGTGAGATCGGGCAGCTCGAGGGTGCCGTGCGACATCTCCTGGAACGACAGCACCACCTGGAACAGCGGGTGCCTGGCCTGCGAGCGCGACGGGTTGAGCACGTCGACGAGCCGCTCGAACGGCACATCCGCGTTGGCGAACGCACTCAGATCGGTTTCACGGGTGCGGGCGAGGAATTCGCTGAACGGCTGGGTGGGGTCGACGTCGGAACGCAACACGAGGGTGTTGACGAACATGCCGATCAGGTCGTCCAGCGCCTGCTCGCCACGGCCGGCGATGGGCGTGCCGACGGCGATGTCGGTGGTGCCCGACAGGCGCGCGAGCAGCACGGCGAGGGAGGCGTGCACGACCATGAACAGAGTGACGCCGTTGGCGCGGGCCACGGCGGCGAGCTGCTCGTGGGTCTGCGCGTCGATCTCGAAACCGACGCGCGCGCCGCGGAAGCTCTGCTGCTGCGGGCGCGGGCGGTCGCTGGGCAGGTCGAGCTGGTCGGGCAGGCCTTCCAGGGCGCTCTTCCAGTAGTCGAGCTGACGCGCGGCCATCGAGGCCGGATCGGATTCGGCGCCGAGCAGTTCGTGCTGCCACAGCGTGTAATCGCGGTACTGGACCGGCAGCGGCTGCCAGGCCGGGGCCTGGCCCGCGGCCCGAGCCAGGTAGGCGGTGGCCACGTCGCGGGCCAGCGGACCGAAGGAGAACCCGTCGGCCGCGATGTGGTGGACGACGAAGGCGACCGCGTATTCCGGCGTGCTCGCAGAGCTTTCGGGAGCGGAACCGTTGGTCGCGGCGGTCCCGCCGACCACCTTGAAGATCTGCACGCGGATCGGCAGTTCCAGGGTGACGTCGAAACCGGTGGAGGCGAACTCGATCAGCTCGTCCCGCAGGCGGGACCGGTCGATCGGGGTCACCGCGATACCGAGGTCGAACTCGTCGGCGCCCAGCACGTGCTGGAAGCCGCCGTCGGCATCGGGGAAGATCGTGCGCAGCGATTCCTGGCGCACCACCACATCATTGAGCGCGGCGATCAGTGCCTCGACATCGACGCTGCCCTTCATCTGCACCACGAAGGGCAGGTTGTAGGTGGGCGCGGCGGGGTCGAACTGGTTGATGAACCACATCCGCTGCTGGGCCAGCGACAGCGGCACCTGCTCGGGGTGCGGCTGCGCGACCAGCGGCGGACGCGCGACGGAAATGTCTGCGGGCGTGGCGGATTCGGCGCGCGTGGCCAGCCCGGCGACGGTCGGGGTCTCGAACAGCGCGCGCACACCGAGCTGGATGCCGAACGCGGCGCCGATGCGGGCCACGACCTGCGTGGCGACCAGGGAGTTGCCGCCGAGCTCGAAGAAGTTGTCGTCGGCTCCGACGCGCTCCTGGCTGAGCACGTCGGCGAAGATGCCCGCCACGATTTGCTCGGCCGGGCTGCGCGGTGCGCGGAAATCGCCTGCGGCAGCGGTGAAGACCGGTTCGGGCAGGGCCTTGCGGTCGAGCTTGCCCGAGGTGTTGAGCGGGAACGCGTCGAGCACCATGATCGACGCGGGCACCATGTAGGTGGGCAGCTTCTCCGACACGAACCTGGTCAGCGTCGCCGGGTCGGCGGACTGTCCGGGTGCGGGCACGATGTAGGCGACGAGCTGCTGGCCGGTCGCGGTGTCGACCACGAGCACCGCGGCCTGACTGACGCTCGGGTGCGCGAGCAGATCGGTTTCGATCTCGCCGAGCTCGATGCGCTGACCGCGGAACTTCACCTGGAAGTCGGTGCGGCCGATGTACTCGAGCACGCCCTCGGCGTTCCAGCGGACGAGGTCGCCGGTGCGGTACATGCGCTCGCCGGGGGCGCCGACGGGGTTGGCGACGAAACGGTCCGAGGTCAGGTCGGGGCGGCCGCGGTAGCAGCGGGCCAGCTGTCGACCGGCCAGATACAGCTCACCCGGGGCACCGATCGCGGCCGGGCGCAGCCGCGAATCCAGTACATAGACTTCGACATTCCACTCGGGGATACCGATCGGCACGCCGGCGGTGTCGGCTTCGGTGGCCTCCCAGTAGGTCACCGAGACCGCGGCTTCGGTCGGGCCGTAGAGGTTGTGCAGGCCCGCGTCCGAGATCGCGCGCAGACCTGCGGCGGTCTCGGGAGGCAGCGCTTCGCCGATCACGAAAACCGCACGCAGCGAGGCACATTGAGCCCGCGTCGCGTGCGAGACGAACACGGTCAGCATGGAAGGGACGAAGTCCGTCACGGTGACGCCGTGACGTTCGATCATGTCCGCGACATACAGCGGGTCGCGGTGACCGTCGGGACTCGCGATGACCAGCTTCGCGCCGACCATCAGCGGCAGGAAGTAGCCCCACAGCGACACGTCGAAGGTGGTGGCGGTCTTCTGCAGGTAGACGTCGTCGGCGGTCAACCGGTACTCGTCGAGCATCCACAGCTCTTGGTTGACGATCGCGTGGTGGGTGACCGCCACGCCCTTGGGGCGACCGGTCGAACCCGAGGTGTAGATGACGTAGGCGGTGTTGTCCGGGCGCAGCGGGGCGAGCCGGTCGGCATCGGTGACAGGTGTGGCGTCGAAACCGGTCGTGTCGAGTCGATCGATCTCGACGCGGGCGACAGTGTCGGGCAGGTCGAGGTCGTCGGCGGTGGTCGTCAGAACGCAGACCGGTGCCGCGGACTCGAGGATGTAGGCGGTGCGGTCGGCCGGATGATCCGGGTCGATCGGCACATACGCGCCACCGGCGCGCAGCACGGCGTGCATGCCGATGACGAGGTCGAGCGAGCGGCGCATGCCGAGCGCGACCAGCGATTCCGGGCCGACGCCGTCGGCGATCAGGAACCGCGCGAGACGGTTCACCTTCGCACCGAACTCGGCATAGGTGAGGGTTTCGCCCTCGAAGTCCAGGGCGATGTTGTCCGGGGTCAGCGGGATCTGCGCGTCGAGCAGCGCGGGCAGGGTGGTCGCGGGGACCTCGTGGGCCGCGTCGTTCCACTCGGTCAGCGAGCGTTGCAGCTCGGCGGTGCCGGTGACCGGCAGGTTCCACACCGCCAGCTCGGCGTCGGCGGCCAGGAACCGGCCGAAGAACTCGAGGAACCGGCCGTGGTGGGTCTGCGCCTCGGCCGCCGAGTACAGGTTCGGGTTGGTCTCGAAGTCGATGTGGGAGCGGGTGCCACCGTGCGACTGATAGAAGTTGACGCCCAGGTCCTCGATGCTGCCCGTGGACAGCACGTTGAGCGTGCCCTCCATGTCACCGAAACTCAGGTGATTGTCGAACAGCATGATGTTGACCCACGGGCCGAAGAACTCCGTGGAGACCATGCCCTCGCCCGCCGAATCACGGCGGATGTCCTCGTGGCGGTAGCGCTGGTGGCGCAGCGCGCCGGAGACCTCGGTGGTCACCGAACGCAGCAGCTGCGCGACGGTGGTGTCGTGGCCGACGTGCAGGCGCAGCGGGACGATGTTCGAGGTCGCGCCGCCGGAGCGACGCATCACCGCGGTGGTGCGGGCGGTGACGGGGAGACTGAGGATGACGTCGGAGGTGCCGGTGATCTGCGCCAGGTACGCCGCGAAACCGGCGATCAGCAGTGGCGCGGCCGTGCTGTCGTGGCGGGCGATCGCCGCGGTGAGCAGCTCGTCCTGTGCCGTGCTCAGCGCCGCGCTGGTGATGTCGTTGACCGGCGAGGGCGGAGCCGAACGGCCGGTGAGGCTGCTGCCCTCTTCCAGGCCGGCTACGCGCTGGGCCCAGTGCTCCTTGTCGGACTGGAACCGGGTGCTGTCGCGGTAGACGATCTCGGACTCGTAGAGCGCGCGCAGATCGGTGGCTTTGTTCGGCGGGGCCGGGGTGCCGGTGACCTCGGCGGTATAGAGCTGTGCCGTGCGGTTGACGAAGTTGTTGGCGCCGAAACCGTCGAGGACGATGTGATGGACGCGGGCATACCAGTACCAGCGGTCATCGCTGAGCTGCAGCGCGGCGGCCTGCACGAGGCGGTCGCGGACGATATCGAGTGGGCGGCTGTACTCGGCGCGCATCCATTCGGCAGCGGCCCTTTCGGGGTCGGCCTCGCCACGCAGGTCGACATAGATCAGCGTCGCGTCCTGGGTGGGGTCGACGGTCTGCATCGGCTCACCGTCGACTTCGACGATGCGCAGCCAGCCCGATTCGAGGTCGGTGGCAGCGTCGGCGCTCGCGCGCTCGAGCACGGCCACATCCAGGCGTCCGCGCAGGTCGACGTACTGGGCGATGTTGATCGGCACCAGTGGGTCGACGTGCTGCGCGTACCAGATACCCAGCTGTGCGGGCGAGAGCGGGAAGTACTCCGAAGAGTCTCCACGTCCGTCACCAGTTTCGCCGTTTCCGCCGAAATCCAGCCGGTCCAACCCAAACCTCGCTTCCGGAACACCCGGTCAGGCGCTCCCCGACGACACCGGAACGCGAGCGCCCACCTAACTACCAGCGTGGCGCCCGCGTCTCGGGTTCAGTTCTCGAATCAATCAGGCAAAAATGTCCATTGGCACTATCTGTCGCCCAGGCCGGTCTCGTTACACGGCCGAGACCATGCACCTGACCGTCCGGCCGCCAGCGCCGGTCTACTCGTCGCAAACCATCGCACCAATCTACCGGTGTGCCCGCCCCGCAACCAACCACCTCCATAGCTGGAGAGCATCGGCCCAGGTGAAGCCATTGACCCGCGTTTGCTGACCCCTGTCTGCGTTCTCACATCCTGGTCGGGTGACCTGCGCGGCGCGGCAACTGAGTGATGGATCACACCGAGCGGTCTGCTCACGGTCTACCTGGTCAATCGACCGAACCACGCCGCGACCGCCCGGTTGATCCGGAACGTGTCGACCGCGATGTTCAGCGCGACGGCCGGACGCGCTGGGGGTCGTAGAGATGGGACTGAGCGCAATCGACCGGCGCCGACATCGCCCGGCCGACCAGGATCACCGCGGCCTGACGCAGACCGGCGTCGGCTACCCGGCCCGCGATGTCGGACAGGGTGCCACGCAGCACGAGCTGTTCGGGCTGACTGGCCCGGTAGACGACGGCGACCGGGCAATCCGCGCCGTACTCGCCCGTCAGTTCCTCGGCCAGCACTCCGATCCGGGTGATCGCGAGGTGCAGGACCAGGGTCGCCCCGGTGGCCGCGAAGTTCGCCAGGGCCTCACCTTCGGGCATCGCGGTGGAACGGGCCTGCGTTCTGGTGAGCACGACCGACTGGACGACCTCTGGAACGGTCAGCTCGGTACCAAGGACCGCTGCGGCAGCCGCGTAGGCCGGAACGCCGGGGGTGATGTCCCACGCCACGTGGTGGGCGTCGAGCCTGCGGGTCTGCTCGGTCAGCGCCGAATAGATGGACGGGTCGCCCGAACACAGCCGCGCCACATCCTTGCCCGACGCGGTCGCACGCACGAGGTGGTCGATGATCTGGTCCAGGTTCAGGTGCTGGGTGTCGATCAGTTCGGTTCCGGGCGCGCAGTGCGCGAGGACCTCGGGATCGAGGTAGGTCCCCGCGTACAGGCACACAGGACTGTCTCGCAGGAGATCGACCGCCCGCACGGTGAGCAGGTCGGCAGCGCCGGGGCCTGCCCCGATGAAATGCACGGTCATGCGCAGGAGTCTAGGAGTGTGCACCAGAGGCACGGGCAAGTAGGTTCTGTGTCGGAAGGCAGTCGACGGCGACGAAATGGGGGTCCGCGATGCGGATGTCAGGCAATGTGGTCCGCGGCGCAGGTGTGTGCGCGGCGGTGATCATGGCCGCGACGCCGATGGTGGGGTGCTCGGCCGAGACGGTTGCCGGCCAGGCCACCGCTGCCATGGACAGCTTCGCTCCGTCCTCGGACAACCGCGATCCCTCGCTCCAGATCCCGGACGTCGTCATCACCGAGATCGCGCCGGGACAACCCCACGTACTGCCGACCCAGCGAGTCGCCTACCCGTCGATCCCTCCCGTGGGCGGACCGCACGATTCACAATGGGCGGCCTGCACGGGCGTCGTCTACTCGAAAGCCCTGCGCTCGGAGAACGCGGTGCACTCCCTCGAACACGGCGCCGTCTGGATCACCTACGACCCGGCACAGGTGAGTGCGCAGGATCAGGCGACATTGAGCGCCAAGGTGGTCGACCGGCAGTACACCCTGATGTCGCCCGTCCCCGACATGGACCACCCGATCTCGTTGCAGTCGTGGGGCCACCAGCTCGCCGTCGAGTCCGCCACCGACGAACGCATCGACCAGTTCATCGTTGCCCTGCGTGAAAACCCTTACACCACACCGGAAGTCGGCGCGACCTGCTCGTCGCCGCTGTTCGACCGCACCGATCCCCCGCCGTACGACCCGACCCCGCCGGGTCCCGACGCCGTCCCGATGCAGAGCCGATAATCTTTCGACCAGATCGGAGCGCGGGCATCTCCTCGACGAGCGCATCGACACCGAATGGGTGCGTCGTCGCCGGACCTAACCGGTCATGTCGAACTGCGCGATGACCTTCGTCGGCCGCACCCGGACCACGAGTTCACCGGGAACCCCGTTGCGCTGACCGAATTCCTCCGCCTTGTCCGGACCCATGTATCGGGCGGCGATGGCGGTAGCCGTCCGCACGAGCTCATCGAGGTCTTCGGACAGCGTGACCGCCCCCTGCACCGCGACCAACCCGTACGGCGGCTCCTCGAGATCGACGGACAACGCCACGCGAGGATCACGCGCGAACGCCCGCCCCTTCGCGGTGTCCTTACCCGTATTGAAAACCAGCTCATCGCCTTCGACGATGAACCACACCGGCGTCACCAGCGGACGGCCATCGGCGGCAGTGAACGCCACCTTGCCCGTTCGCGTGCCGTGGGAGAGGAATTCGCGCACCTTGGGATCAGACAGGGAGGCCATGCGACCAGCGTAGGTCACCACGACAGCACCCCGTGGTACCCGCGAACGGCCTGTCAGCGACCTCCACGACGGAACCGGTCACGCCATATCCTGGCGGTCGCAAACGGTCGTCAGATCGCACCGCGTTCGCGCGCGGTCGCGACGGCAGAGGTTCGGGACTTCACGCCCAGCTTGCCGTAGATATGGACGAGATGGGACTTCACCGTTGTCTCGCTGAGGAACAGTTGTTTGGCTATGTCCCGATTGGACAGACCCGCCGCGACCAGGCGCAGGACCTCTACCTCGCGGAGACTGAGGGTGGTGTCGGCTCGGCGGACCCTGGTCATCAAGCGGGAGGCGACCGCCGGGGACAGGACGCTTTCTCCTGCTGCCGCGGCGCGGACCGCGCCGAGGAGTTCGGTGGGTGGGGTGTCCTTGAGGAGGTAGCCGACGGCGCCTGCCTCGATCGCGCCGAGGATGTCGGCATCGGTGTCGTAGTTGGTGACCACGAGAACGTTCGGTGGGGCGGGAAGGGCGCGTAAGCCCGCCGTGGCGGAGGCGCCGGAGCGGCCGTCGCCGAAGCGCAGGTCCATCAAGACCAGGTCGACGGGGGTCGCGGCGCAGAAGGCGACGGCCGCATCGGCATCGGCGACATCGCCGACGACGGTGATGTCGTCGGCGGCATCGAGGAGGGCGCGCAGCCCGGCGCGGACGATGGCGTGATCGTCGGCGAGGAGCAGACGGATCATGAGGGCGCTCCGAGCGGGAAGCTCACCGTCACGGCGGTGTGGCCGGGTTCGGATTCGACGGTCATCGCACCACCTTGTTGCTCGACGCGGCTGCGCATGGCGGCGAGCCCGAAGGCGCCGGATCGAGGGCGGCGCACTACATCCGGCGCGATGCCGATGCCATCGTCGACGATGTCCAAGTGTACGTCGGTGTCGTCATAGGTGAGGGTGACCCGCATGCGCGCAGCCCGCGCGTGCTGGACCACATTGGCCACCGCGCTCTGCGCGATCCGCACCAGCGCCGCCTCGACCGGCATCGGCAGCCGCTCCGGTTCGCCCTCGACGAGCAGCTGTGTGGTCAGCGTCGGCGACTGCGCGCGAAGGCAGATGCGCTCCAGCGCTTCGGCGAGTGACTGCCCGTCCAGCGCGGCGGGCGATAATTCGTCGATGAGCCTTCGGGTTTCGGCGAGATCTCCGGCGGCGGTCTCGCGCGCGAGCCGGATACGGTCCAGCGCAGGATGATCCGGTGCTGCCTGCTCGGCGGCGTGCAGGAGCAGCTGGATACTGCTCAGGCCCTGGGCGACGGTGTCGTGGATTTCCTTGGCCAGGCGTTCCCGCTCGGCAAGCTTGCCCGCGGTGCGCTCGCGATCGGCGAGAACCGCTCTGGTACTGATCAATTCGTCGATCAAACGCTCCCGTTCGACGGCCTCGCGGTGCAACGCCTGATATCCGAGCCCGATTCCTATCGCCACCAGCGCGCCGAGTGCCGGACCCACTACCGCGCCCGCCGACCAACCACGATGCGCGGCGAACCCGAGCACGCCGACCACCGTCGCCGACACCACTGCGATCAGACTCCACGGTCGCGCGAGCAGGTGCAGATAGACGAAGAACAACCCGAACGCCAGATAGACCGCATCAGGGGTGAGCGTGAGCAGGACCAGCCACAACACGGTCAATGCCGCCAGCCACATCGGCCCCGGCCATCGACGCACGGCGGCTGAACCGGGCTCGACACGATCGGCATCGTGGGTCGCCGATAGTTCGCCCGGCACGGTCGATATTCGATCGGCCACCGCCCCCGAGGCGAGGTCGGCCACCGGGACCTCAGCCGGAGCCACCCGGAGCCCACCGCCCTGCGCGCGACCGCGCCGCCCACCGTTACCGGCATGCGCACGCGCACGGGGGAACTCGGTCCCCGCGAAATAGACCAGCAACCACACCATCGTCAGCACGACCACCGCGATACCGTGACCGCCACCGTCGGGCAGCAACGCACGCACCGCGACCACCGCCGCCAGCACCGTCACCAACACGTGCAGGCCGAGGCGCACAGTGGTGACCACCGGGGTCAGGGAAGACGTGTGCACGCTGACCAGCTTATGTGCGGCAACCAGACGGGCATCCATCGAAAGGTGTAAACGTCGGCAGTCCTTGGATGGATCACGTTTCGTGCGCCGGTGCGATGGCGCGGACGGGCGAGACGGACACAGTGGAGCCATGTTCGTCGCACTCCGAGATCTGCGGGCCGCTCGTGGCCGCTTCCTGCTCATCACCACCGTCGTCATGCTGGTGGCATTGCTGGTGAGCTTCCTCAGCGGGCTCACCGCCGGGCTGGCGCATCAGAACATCTCCGCTGTCCAGGGGATAGCCGCCGACCAGGTGGTGTTCGCCGAGACCGGCGCCGACCCCTCGTTCGATTCCTCGGTGCTCACCGAGCAGCAGGTGGCGCAGTGGCAGGCGGCCGGCGACATCGACGCCGTCCCGATCGGGATCTCGCGGACCCGGGCCGAGCACACCGGTGCGAGCCCGACGCAGGTCGCCCTGTTCGGCGGCGACTCGTCGGCATTCAGCAATCGCCCTGCTACCGCTCCCGGGGCCGTGGTGCTGAGTTCGGCGGCGGCCCGTGAACTGTCCGCGGGTACCGGCGATGTCGTACTGCTGGCAGGCCACGAGTTCACCGTCGCCGACATAGCCGGTGACGAGTGGTACAGCCACACACCCGTGATCTGGACGAGCATGCGGGACTGGCAAGCGGCGAGCCCACGCGCGGGAGCGGCGACAGTGCTGGCGGTGACCGGCGATGTCCCCGGTGGCCTCGATGCCGAGGCGGGGACGCGCTCGCTGCCTGCGAAGGATGCCGTCCAGGCAATCGGCTCCTACCAGGCCGAGAACAGCTCACTCACCCTGATGACGATGCTGCTGTTCGCTATCTCGGCCCTGGTGATCGGCGCGTTCTTCACCGTCTGGACCGTGCAGCGCCAACCCGACATCGCTACCTTGAAAGCCCTCGGCGCCACCACCGGCTCCCTGGTCCGCGATGCGCTCGCCCAAGCCGCGATCGTCCTGACCGCAGGCGTCACGGCGGGCCTGGCGATCACCGCCGTGGCGTCGCTGCTGCTGGGCGAGTCGATGCCGTTCGTGCTCAGTCCCGCGACGACCGTGGTTCCCGCGCTCGCCCTGATCGTCCTCGGACTCGCCGGCGCCGCTGTGGCCCTGCGCTTCCTGTTCACCACCGACCCGCTGACCGCCCTGGGCGCGACCCGCTGACGACCCTCGCCCGTACCGATGACGCGACCGCACTGCCTGTTCAGCGCATCGCCCGCGTGGCGCCAACCGAAGGATCTCCTGTGGCACTCACCCTCACCGACGTGACCCTCACCTACCCCGACGGCACGGGTCGGCTCACCGCCCTCGACCGCGTGAACCTGCATGTCCCCGACGGCACCATCGCCGCTGTCACCGGCCCGTCCGGCTCCGGCAAGTCGAGTCTGCTCGCCGTCGCCGCGACCCTGATCCGACCCGATTCGGGCACAGTCGTGCTCGAAACCGGTTCGGCCACCACCGATCTCGCCACGCTGAGCCGCCGCGCCGCCGCGACCGCGCGCCGGAACTCGATGGGCATCGTCTTCCAGCAACCCAATCTCATCCCGTCGCTCACCGCCGTCGAACAGCTGGTAGTAACCGCCCATCTCGGCGGTCCGAAGCGCGCATCACGAAACGAGACAACTGCCCGCGCAAAGGAACTACTCGAAGCAGTGGGCCTGACCGAACACGCCCACAAACGCCCCGCCCAGCTCTCCGGCGGCCAACGCCAACGCGTCAACATCGCCCGCGCCCTGATGAACGACCCAGCCCTGCTGGTGGTCGACGAACCGACCAGCGCACTCGATTCCGAACGCGGCGCCGCGATCATCGCCCTGATCACCACCATCGCCCGCGAACACCGCGCCGCAACCATCCTGGTCACCCACGACCCCACCCACCTCCACCGCATGGACGCCGTCTACCGCATGACCGACGGCGCACTGTCCACGCTGGACGTGCCGAGCGTGGTCAGCTGACGGTGCCCGGCGGCAGTGGCTGTTCCAGTTGATCAGCTCGGACTACGATTCCTCACCAGATGTCGGTCCACGTCGGGCGCTCAGGCAGGTCGAATCCGGCGTGCGACCCGCGCGCGAGCACCGGCATCGGGGCACCAGGGGGAAGCCTCGCCTGGAACGCCATTGCGCGGCCGTGCTGGAAGTCCAAGAATCTATAGTCCTTGCGCAGCCGACGGTCACTGCCCGTCTCTGGATCCGCGAAGCGCACCTCGACCCGGACACGGTGTTGGCTGAATACGCTGGCCCTGTTCACCCGCCGGTAGCTCGAATCAACCACCGACGCTGCAATCTTCGTTCCTGAACGCCGTAAATGGGCTCGCCGCACCCGCCAAGCGATGCCGAGTACCTGGATCCACAGAACCACCGCGATCAGCACGCTCGCCGGCAACGCCAGTGTCACGGCGACATTGTGATCCGCCCTTGTCGCGAGCCTGGCGCCGAGGTTGACGACCGCCGCGACGAAAAATGCCGCCGAAAGTCCCGCTACTGCCACCCAAATGATTTGCGCGACATCGATCGAACTGCGCCTGTCCCCCACCTGAGTTTCCGTTCTCCACCGCGGTCGATGACCATCCGATATGGCCGTGAGCTGCTCTGAGTTTAGCGAGGCCACGACAAGTCGGCTTCCCGGGAGGGGGAGCTTACGGATGCCCAGGTGGCCCAGGAGGCAGGCAAGTCCACGAAGACGAAGTGGGTGGTTTCGGCCTCGA
>JACIXH010000073.1 GCA_014360565.1 Nocardia sp. | reverse complement strand
CCAGCCCCGACCTCGAGGAGGGGCCCGCCGCGCAGCGGCGGTTCGCGATCGACGGGACCGCCGGGGGCGCGAACTCGAGCGCGCCAGCGCTCCAACACTACTGCCGGGGCAGCAGGTGCTTACCGTCTTTGTCCGTGGACAGTGCCAGCGAGCTGATGTACTGGATCTCACCTTCGGGTCCGGGCACCGCCGAGGCGATCATGTCCGGGCGCTCGAAGTCCATGCCGGTGACGTGGCAGGGGAGCAGGTCGCCGACCGGGTTGCCGTGCTCGTCGAACATCGGCACGTCGATGCCGTCGTCGGTGCGACGCAGGTAGTACTTGCCCTTGGTGGCGATCGCGGTGAGCGGGGTGGCGATGAAGGCGACCAGCACCGCTACCAGCGGCGAGTACGGCTTCAGCAGCTCACCGAACAGGCCGAAGAAGGTCATGATCGACAGCACCGCCGACAGCCCGAAGCCGACCAGGCCGACCGGGTTGAAGTCGTAGAGCATGCCGCGCCGGAACTCCGGCACCTTGGGCGAGATCTTCAGCAGGTACTTGTTCACCGCGATGTCGGTGGCCACGGTGACGATCCAGGCGATGCCGCAGTTGGCGTAGAAGCCCAGGATGCTGTTGAGGAAGTCGAACATGTTGGCTTCCATCAGGATCAGCGCCACCACCAGGTTCACCACCAGGAACACCAGGCGACCGGGGTAGGTCTTGGTGACGCGGGTGTAGGAGTTGGTCCAGGCCAGCGAGCCCGAGTAGGCGTTGGTCACGTTGATCTTGACCTGGCTGATCACCACCAGCACCACGGCCAGTGTCATCGCCAGCCAGCCCGGCACCATGTCCTTGTAGATCTCCAGGAACTGGTGCACCGGCTGGTTGGCGATGCCCTGCGCCGCAGGCAGATTCGCGATCAGGTACACCGCGAGGAACAGGCCCACGACCTGTTTGGCCGCACCGAACAGCACCCAGCCGGGACCGGCGAGCAGCATCCAGCCCCACCACTTGGCCCGGTTCTGCGGGGTGCGCGGCGGCATGAAGCGCAGGTAGTCGATCTGCTCGGCGATCTGGGCGATCAGCGACAGACACACACCGGCGGCCAGCAGCGCACCGGACACACTCACACCCTGGCCGTCCTTACCGCCGTAGGCGAAGAACGAACCGACCGAATCGGGGTGGTTGAGCAGCAGGAACCCGAACGGCGCCACCATCAGCAGCAGCCACAGGGGAGTGGTCCACACCTGCAGTTTGGCGAGGGTGTTCATTCCGTAGATGACCAGCGGGAAAATGATGATCGTGGAGGCCAGATAGCCCAGCCACAAGGGAATTCCGAGGCCGAGCAATAAGCCCTGGGCCATGATCGAACCTTCGAGCGCGAAGAAGATGAAAGTGAACGACGCGAATACGATATTGGTGATCACCGAACCGTAGTAACCGAATCCGCTGCCGCGGGTGATCAGGTCGAGATCGATGTTGTAGCGCGCCGCGTAATAAGCGAGCGGAAATCCGGTGAGCATCACTACCACGGCGAAGATACCGATGCCGATCAGGGCGTTTCCGGTGCCGTGGGCGATGCCGATATTCGCGCTGATCGCGAAATCGGCCAGGTAGGCGATGCCGCCGAGGGCGGAGATGCCGACGACCGCGGGGCTCCATTTACGGTAGCTCCGCGGGGCGAAACGCAGCGTGTAGTCCTCGAGTGTTTCTTTGGCGGCAGTATCTGCTCCGGCCATGTACTTCTCTCCTTCATCCGCTGCCGCCCGTAACCGGCGACTCACCGACGGTCCTGCATGGATGTAGACACGAATTTTCCGATCCGTTACGCCGCGGTTACGCGCTCCGATGGTGACCGGCGTCACCGAAACGGCCGCGCAAAAACAAGCACGCGTGTATGTTTTTGGTCGAAACGAGCGTCAGGAGACGAAGTGTTCGAATGGTCCGAGACCGATCTGATGATCCGCGACGCCGTGCGGGCGTTCATCGACAAGGAGGTCCGGCCGCACCTCGACGCCCTCGACAGCGGTGAGATGCTGCCGTATCCGATTCTGCGCAAGCTGTTCAGCCAGTTCGGGATCGATGCGATGGGCGAGGACGCCGTCGCGAAGATGCTCGCGAAGGAAGCGGCGGGTCCGCGCGAGGACGGTAAGGAATCGGGCAGTCCGTTCGGCGATCAGCAGTCGATGATGGCTGTACTGATCAGTGAATTGTCCGGTGTCTGTATGGGTTTGGTGTCGGCACTGGGCGTCAGCATCGGGCTCGGCGCCACCACCATCATGTCGCGCGGCACCCTGGCCCAGAAGCAGCGCTGGCTGGCCGACATCGTCACCCTGCGCAAGGTGGCCTCCTGGGCGATCACCGAGCCCGACTCGGGCTCGGATGCCTTCGGCGGCATGAAGACTCGCGTCGAACGCGATGGTGAGGACTACATCCTCAACGGTCAGAAGACCTTCATCACCAACGGCCCCTGCGCCGACGTGATGATCGTCTACGCCAAGCTCGACGAGCGCGACGGTGTCGACAAGCGCGACCGCAAGGTGCTCACCTTCGTGCTCGACAAGGGCATGGAGGGCCTCACCCAGGGCAAACCGTTCAAGAAGATGGGCCTGCACTCCTCACCGACCGGCGAGCTGTTCTTCGACAATGTCCGGCTCGGCAAGGACCGGCTGCTCGGCGAGACCGAGGAGCACAAGGGCGGCGACGGAAGAGAAAGCGCCAGGGCGAGTTTCACCGCCGAGCGGATCGGCGTCGGGTTCATGGCGCTGGGCGTGATCGACGAATGTCACCGGCTCTGTGTCGATTACGCGCGCGATCGCACCCTGTGGGGTCAGGAGATCGGGCGCTTCCAGCTGATCCAGCTCAAGCTGGCCAAGATGGAAGTCGCGCGGATCAATGTGCAGAACATGGTGTTCAACGTGCTCGAGCGCGCTCGCGCGGGTAAGCCGCCGAGCCTGGCCGAGGCGTCGGCGATGAAGCTGTACTGCTCCGAGGCCGCGACCGAAGTCGCGATGGAGGCAGTGCAGTTGTTCGGCGGCAACGGCTATATGAGCGAGTACCGGGTCGAACAGCTGGCCCGTGACGCGAAGTCGCTGATGATCTACGCGGGCAGCAACGAGATCCAGGTGACCCACATCGCCAAGGGTCTGCTCGGGAAGTAGTGCCGACCCGGCCGCGAACAGTGTTGTCGCGGCCGGGGTTTCACACTGCGCGCAGGTGGCCGCGACTGGCGTAGATGTGCTCGGCGATCAGCGTGGCGATGCGGTCCGGCGCCTCCAGCATCGGCACGTGGCCCACCCCGTGCACCAGGATCCGATCCGCCGACTCGGGGAGCTCGCGCAGGTAGCGGGTGGCGTACACCCGGTTGGGGATGATCCGGTCGTATTCGGCGAGCAGCATCCGCACCGGCGTGCTCAGCTCACCCAGATCGTCCATGCCCGGTGCGCGCAGGCTGCCCAGGATCAGCGGGATCATGGCCTCGCAATGCAGCACCGCGGTGAGCATGGCCGCGAGGTCGCGGCGGGCGACGGCACTGGTGCGCTTGGCGACCAGCAAGGCGGCCGCCTGCTGCACGAGCGCGTTGTTGACCGCCGCGTCGCCCAGCCGCTTGCCGATTTCGATGAACGGGATCATCGAGGCGAACTTCAGCCCGATGCCGAGCTGGCTCAGCGACGGCGAAGCCCAGCCGCCTGCCGCCGCGATGGTGGTGAGCGTGCGTGCGCGGCCGCGTCGCGCCAACTCGAGCCCGACCCAGCCGCCGAGCGAATTGCCCGCGATGTGACAGGTGCGCCAGCCCAGCTCGTCGACCTGATCTTCGATCTGATCGGCCAGCGCATAGACGTCCAAGGCCCAGCCCTCGACCTTCGGGCCACCCCAGTGCCCCGCGAACGCCGGCGCGTATACCTCGCAATTGGCCGACATCCGCTGCGCGACCTGTTCCCAGCAGTGTGGCGACAACAGGAACCCGTGCAACAGCAAGACCGGGTCGCCGGACCCGATATGCAGCGCCGAGACCGGCGTTGGGCGGGCGGTGGACTTGGCGGTGCGTGACGTCATCGTCATCACCCCTTCCTGGACGGCAGTGTCCGGGGGAGCTTCCCTGCCTGCATTGTACGGTCGTACGGTGCCGATAATCCTCTCCACTGTGAATGTCAACGGGGTCCGTGCCGCTTCGACCAAGGGCATGCTGGACTGGTTGGCGGCGACCGAAGCCGACATCGTCTGCCTGCAGGAGACCAGAGCGACCGACGCGCAGACCGCGGCGGCGTTGGCCCCCGCACTGGACGCAGGTTGGGTCCTCTCACATGCCGAGCCGGAATCCAAGGGCCGCGCGGGCGTGGGAATTCTGTCCCGGCGCGCACCCGATGCCGTGCGCATCGGGTTCGGCAGCACCGAGTTCGCGGAGTCCGGCCGCTATATCGAGGCCGATTTCGACGACATCACCGCTGCGAGCGTGTACGTGCATTCGGGGCAGGAGAACACCCCGAAGCAGGACGAGAAATACCGGTTCATGGCCGAGTTCGGCGCGTACCTGAAGTCGCGCACCGGTGAGTTCGTGGTCAGCGGCGACTGGAACATCGCCCCCGCCGAGGTCGACCTGAAGAACTGGAAGGGCAACCAGAAGTCGGCGGGATTCCTGCCCGAGGAACGCGCCTGGATCGCCGAACTGCTCGCCACGGGCTACGTCGACGTGGTGCGCGCCCTGCATCCCGACGTCGCGGGCCCCTACAGCTGGTGGTCATACCGCGGCCGCGCCTTCGACAACGACTCCGGGTGGCGGATCGATTATCAGTTGGCGCTCGGCGAGCTGACCGGGCGGGCCAAGCAGGCCGTCGTGGAGCGCGCCGCCGCCTACGACCAGCGCTGGTCCGACCACGCGCCGGTTACTGTCCAATACCGATGAAACTCTCACGCAAGACCCTCAGCCTGCTCGGTGGCCTCGTTCTCGTCCTGGCGGCGATCGGTCTCACCCTGTTCGGCGGTCGCGGCACCGACAGCACCACCACGACGAGCACCAAGGCGGTCGCCGGGATCACCACGACAGTGGGTGCGCCGAAACCTGGTCCGCCTGCCGGTAATTCGTCGGCCTCGCCGGTCACCAAGACCGCGGGCGTGCCCGACCGCGCCTACGCCACTCTCGTCGAGATCGATGCGGGTCGCTGGCCCGGCTCGGCGAACGCGCAGGGCACCAAGGGCGGCGAGCAGTTCATGAACCGCGGAACCAAACTGCCGCCCAAGGATTCGGCGGGCAATCCGGTGAAGTATCAGGAGTGGGATGTCAATCCCAAGCAGCGCAATCGCGGTCGTGACGCCGAACGCATCGTCACCGGCAGCGACGGCTCCGCCTGGTACACCGGTGACCACTACGAAACCTTCACAAGGATGCGCTGATGACTTCGCCGATGACGCTGTCGCAGTTCCTCGCTCGTCCCACCGCGCAGGCGCCTGCCGCCGACCCGGCGCCGGTATTCGGGGCGTTGCCGGTGGATGCCAACCAGTTCAGCGGCGTTCGCTACGATGCACCGGCCGACTACCGCGTGCGCGAGCTGCGCGGCGCCAAGATGCGCACCGTGGCGCAGTTGTTCGACGAATTCGCCGCTGCCTTCCAGTTCCCGTACTACTTCGGCGCCAACAAGGATGCCTTCGACGAATGTCTGCGTGATCTCGACGATTTCGTCGGTGACGCCCCCGGCTATGTCGCGGTGGTCCGCGACGCCGCCGGCCTGCTCGCCGACGACCCCACCGAGCGCGTCTGGTTCGACAGCGCCATGCGCGAGTGCGCCGCCTACTGGACGCGCCGCGACGTCGCCTTCCGCGTTGTCCTGCAGGGCGATCCGGACCCTTTCGACGCCGTACCTCTCACAGCCTGATCACCCGGACGTTCTGATGCCCCCGGGATTTGTGGCTGTCGCACCGCGACCAGGCTGCCTACCATCGTCGGCGTGCGGCCACCAGGGCGTCATGGCGAGGAGACACGATGAATCGAGTACTGGTCGGCGCGGGTATTTTCACCGCGATCATGGCGGCAACCACGGCGCAGGCAGCCGCCGACGACGGCCCGACGCGACAAACCTTCGCCCAGCAGGCGAGTGTGGGGCTGATCGCGGAACCGTCTTCGGGATCCGCCGAGATCATGACAGGGGTCCTCTTCGACATCGTGCAGATGGCTTCCGGTTCCTCGGGCAAGTGCGACGGCCTGCCCCCTGGTTTCTGCACGCCGTACCCGACGTGAACTCGCGCGGCTAGGGTCGATAGCTGATGCGTCGAGGTCCGGCGGATCGGGATCGGAGTTCTGCCGTGCGTTTCGCGAAGGTGATCTGTCTGGCGACGGCAGCAGCGATCGGACTGTTGCCGTTGACTGTTCCCGCATTCGCGGCGCCGGCGGACTCCACGTACGCGCCGACCATGCTGGTGCTCGACGCCTCCGGCTCGATGCTGGCCACCGACCCCGGTGGCGGTACCAAGATGGACGCGGCGAAGGCGGCGGTGCGCGCCTTCGTGGCGACCGCGCCCACCGCGGCGGAGGTCGGGCTGTCGGTCTATGGCACCGGCACCGGTTCCTCGGATGCCGAGAAGGCCACGGGTTGTCGCGATGTGTCGGTGCTCGCACCGGCCGGCACCATCGACAAGCCTGCGCTCACAGCGGCGGTCGAGGAGATCACGCCCAGCGGCTTCACTCCGATCGGCACCGCCCTGCGCACCGCCGCCGACGCTCTGCCGACCGAGGGGCCCCGCTCGATCGTGCTGGTCTCCGACGGCCTCGACACCTGTGCACCACCCGACCCGTGTGAGGTCGCGCGCGAACTCAGCGCGGGCGGCGCCGAGATCGTCGTGCACGCCATCGGTTTCGGTGTCGACGACGCCTCCCGCGCCCAGCTGAGCTGCATCGCGGAGACCACCGGCGGCACCTACACCGACGCCGCCGACGGCAAAGCCCTCGAGCAGGTCCTGCCGCGTGTGAGCACCGCTGCCCTGCGCGATTACGCGTCGGCGGGTACGCCCGTCGAGGGCACCTCGGGTTACCAGGATGCGCCGACGGTGGTGCCGGGCCAATACCTCGACACCCTCGGTCCGAAGCAGCCGCGCTACTACGCCGTCGACGTTCCCGATGGCGCGACCGCCTACTTCAGCAGCACAGTGTCCTTCCCCCGCGGCGAGGACTCCGCCGCGGCGAGCAATGGCATGCAGCTGCGCGTGTACGGCGCGGAAGGCAAGGACTGCAACGTTTTCGAGCACGAGAGCATCGTTCGATCCAATGACGGCGTCGCGCTCACGGTCAATTCCCAGTGGACCGGCGCGACCGAGAAGAAGGACGGCGCACCTACCGACCGGTGCAAGGGTGGCGGTCGGTACTACTTCGCCGTGGAGTGGGCCAACGTCGCCGACAGCGCGCCGGCGACGTTGCCGCTGGAGCTGAATGTCGTCGTCGAACCGGGCGTCACCGACGCGGGCCCGGCGGCCGAGCCGGCACCGGTGCCGTTCACCGCGCCCAGCGGCGCCGTCGAGCCGGTGACCGGTGGTGGCTCGTTCAACGTGGCGACCGCGATCGAGGGCTCCGGTGTCTATGGCGACACCGTCCAACGCGGTGAATTCGTGTTCTACAAGGTGAAACTCGACTGGGGTCAGGGCTTGGCCTATCGGGTGCGGTTCCTGCAGACACCGGGACGTGGGCTCGACAACGTCTCGACGGTCACCACGACGCTGTACAACCCGAACCGCAAGAAGGTCGACCACGAATTCGCCTCCTACACGGGCACGGAGCAAACCCTGCCGGCGAACGAGCAGGCCTTGGCCGTCCCCGAGGTCCGCTATCGCAACCGCGAATCCGCCGAACCGGAAGTGTCGGACAACGCCTTGGCCGGGTGGTACTACATCGCCGTGAATGTCGGTCGGACACGCCAGGATCCGGGTGCTGTTCGCCCCCTGCCCATAGAACTGGACCTCGCGGTAACCGGAACACCGGAGCCCGGCCCCACGTACCAGATCGTGCCGGGGTCAACGGCCACCACTGCCCAGAACATGCCGGCTGCCGCACCGGCCGCCGACGCCGACAACTCCACGGTTCTGCTCGGTACCGGCATCGCCGTCGTCGCGTTCGCCCTGACCATCGGCGGTGTCATCACGTTCACCCTGCTGCGCAGGCGCCGCCGCGGTCAGTGAACGGGATCGGCGGCTGCCGGCGCGCCGGCAGCCGGCTCAACCGACCTGCGCATGGGAATGAGACCCGTGACGAAGCAACGTCGAGCCGGCCCTCAGCGGTACCGGTCGGCCAGGTCGTCGCCGAGGAGCACGAAGACCTCGGTGATCTGGTCGACCAATTCCTCGCGCGTGAGCCCGAGATCGCCTGCCAGCCAGACGGTGAGCGTCTGGACGAGTCCGCCGATCAGATAGAGCGCCCGGAAGTCGACGATCGGTTCCGGGGCCGTAGCGCCGTAGAAACCGGTGCCCTCGGCCGCGACCAGGCGTGCGAACCCGCTGACCGTGCGCGCGGTACGAGCGCGCAGCTCCGGCGTCGCCACGCTCGTGATGAGGGCGGCGCGGCCCTTGCGTGGGTCGTCGGTGAGTACCGCGATCCCGGCGCTGATCGCGGCGTGCGCCTGACTGCGGCTGTCCTTGACCGCCGCGGTGAGGGCGAGGGCGATGGCCGCGGCCAGTTCCTCGGCGATCCGATCGAGGAGCGCTTCGAGCACCGCCTCCCGGTTCGGGAAGCTCTCGTAGTAGTACCGCTCGTTGAGGCCGGCGCGGGCGCACAGCCCGGCGACGGTGAGCTTGGCCTGCCCGTCGGAGGCCACGATCTCGAGCGCTGCGTCGAGCAGCGCGGCGCGGCGCTGGGATTGTCGCTGCTGCGCCGAAACGCCACCGTATGTCCGTTGTGCTGCCACGGCTCCCATTGTGCGTGCCGCCGCTCTCCCGTGGTTGTTTGGTAGAGACTCTTGCCAGAATATCAATTCTGGGGGATTCTATTGCCAGATGCACTCTTGCCTCGACCGAAAGAGGAGGCGCAGCATGGCCACACGGCGCAGCGAACCCGGCTATTTCGCTGATGATTCGATGATTCGGCGGGTGATGAGCAAACGCGCGGTCGGTCTCACCTACGGGCTGCGAGCGCTGGTGATCGGCGCGGTGCATCCGCTGCTGTTCGTCGGCACCAGCGAACACACCGCGCATCGGGAAACGCCCTACACTCGCCTCGCCGTCACCGGCGCCCTGTTCGAAGCGGTGTTCCTCGGCGGCAAGGCCGAGGCCGATCGCGCGCTGGCCTTTACTCGGCGTAAACACGATGCGGTAGTCGGCGCGCTGCCCGAAGACGCGGGCCACCATCACCCGGCGGGTACCGCCTACGCCGCCCACAACCCGCACCTGATGTTCATGACCATGGCCTTCACCTTCGATTCGGCCGAGGTGATGTACGACCGTCTCGTGCGCGAACTCAGCGCCACCGAGCGCGAGGATCTCTACCAGGACTACGTCCGCTGGGGCGAGCTGTTCGGCATGCCGCGCGACGCCGCGCCCGCTGACTACCCGGCCTTCCGCCGCTATTTCGACAGCTACCTGAACTCCATCGAACTGTTCCTCACCGAGGAGGCGCGTCTGGTCGGCTCCTACCTCGTGGGCCACCGCAAGGCGTATCGGTTGCGCCCACCCGCCGAACAGGTCGGGTCCGCGCTGTATCTGCTGGTCCAAGGCAGTCTCCCGCCGCGGATCCGGCAGATGTACGGCATCGAATGGGCAATCTCCGACGAACTGGCGCACCGCGCTCTGTCCCGCAGTATCCGCACCGCTCATCTCGCCCCACCGCTGGCGCCCCGGGTACTGGCGGGCGCCCTCGCCGGCCCGAGCGCCCCGTCCTACCAGCTCCTTGCCCGCCGCGAGCAGCGCATGGTCAAGACCGGGCACCCGAGCATGCCCGGGGTGGACCCGCGCAACTGGGCGCAGCGCCACGCCGCAGTGTGAAGTGGCGACGGTAAGGCGGCGCGACCACCCCGGGGTCTCGGGAGGACCGCCGGGAAATACCGCTCGACGGGCATGGAAAGATTCGGGGTATGTCCAGTCCTGCCCCGGCCGCGACGGCCGAACGTAAGCAGCGGGTGCTGTCGGGCATCCAGCCCACCAGCGACTCCTTCCACCTCGGCAACTACCTGGGTGCGCTGCAGTACTGGGTGACGATGCAGGATGAGTACGACGCGCTGTACTTCATCCCGGATATGCACGCGATCACCGTGAGCCAGGATCCCAAGGCGCTGCGCGCGCGCACCAAGTCCGCTGCCGCCCAGCTGCTCGCGCTCGGCATCGACCCCGCCAAGTCCACGTTGTTCGTGCAGAGTCAGGTGCCCGAGCACGCCGAGCTGTCGTGGGTGCTGAGCTGTATCACCGGTTTCGGCGAGGCGGGCCGGATGACCCAGTTCAAGGACAAGTCGGTCAAGCAGGGCGCCGACAACGCGACCGTCGGCCTGTTCACCTACCCGGTGCTCATGGCCGCCGACATCCTGCTCTACCGCCCGCACCAGGTACCGGTCGGCGAGGACCAGCGCCAGCATCTCGAACTGACCCGTAACCTCGCCCAGCGCTTCAACACTCGCTACAAGAAGACCTTCGTCGTGCCGGAGCCGCACATCGTCAAGGGCACCGCCAAGATCTTCGATCTGCAGGATCCGACCGCGAAGATGAGCAAGTCGGCATCCAGCGACGCCGGGTTGATCAACCTGCTCGACGACCCGAAGATCACCGCGAAGCGGGTCCGCTCGGCGGTGACCGACACCGAACGCGAGATCCGCTACGACCCGGAGAACAAGGCGGGTGTGAGCAATCTGCTCGTGATCCTGAGCTCGCTACGCGAAACCCCCATCGTCGACCTCGAGGTGAATTTCGAGGGTAAGGGCTACGGTGATCTCAAGGCCGAGGTGGCCGACGCGCTGATCGAATTCGTCACGCCCGTGCAGAAGAAGGTGCAGGAATACCTGTCGGATCAGGCAGAACTGGACCGGATCCTGGCCGTGGGTGCCGACCGGGCGCGTGAGATCGCAGGCAACACACTTGCTCAGGTGTACGACCGGGTTGGCTTCCTCGCTCGCTGACCCGTTGCGCACCTGAGGTTTTCGCTGAAGGGGCGCGTGTCATGCAGTTGATCGACAACATCTCGGCAGCCGTCGAGAAGCAGATCGGGCGCAGGCCCTGGCTGGATCACCTGGTCAGGGCCGGTGGACGATTCCAGAGCCAGCGCGGCGACTTCTTCGCCGCAGGCATCACGTATTTCACTGTGCTGTCGCTGTTCCCGCTGCTGATGGTGGCGTTCTCGGTGGCCGGTTTCATTCTCGCCGGACACCCGGACCTGCTGATCGAGCTGCAGGACAAGGTGGTCGAGAAGATTCCCAGCTCGTTCGGCACCCAGATCAACGACCTCATCGAACAGGCGATGAACTCGCGCGGGGCGGTGGGCGTCATCGGTCTGCTGGTCGGGCTCTATACCGGGCTCGGCTGGATCGCGAACCTGCGGGCCGCGCTCACCGAGCAGTGGGCGAGCCGTAGTCCCGAAAAGCCCTGGTGGCTGGCCAAACTGTCGGATCTCGGTGCGTTGATCGGCCTCGGTCTGGCCTTCGTGGTGTCGCTGGGTCTGTCGGCGATCTCCGCGAGCGGCCTGAGCAAGCGGGTGCTCGAGTTGCTGGGAACCGACCACCTGCCCGGAGCCACGCTGGTGCTGCGGCTGGTGTCGATCGCCCTCGGGTTGCTCGCGTCGTGGGCGGTGTTCGCGTGGATGATCGCGCGGTTGCCGCGTGAGCCGGTGTCGTTGCGCAGCGCGGTACGGGCGGCGATGCTGGCCGCGGTCGCTTTCGAGATTTTCAAGATCATCGGTGCGATCTACTTGCGTACGGTGCTGTCGAGTCCGGTGGGGGCGACCTTCGGGTCGATCATCGGCCTGATGGTGTTCAGCTACATGTCCTATCGGATCCTGTTGTTCGCGACGGCGTGGGCGGCGACATCGTCGGACAACGAATCCGACGCGACAGTGGCGCCGCCGAACGCGGTGGTCATCCGGCCGCGGGTGGTCGAGCACGGGATGTCGACCGGGGCAGGCGCCGCCTACTTCGGGGCAGGAGCCGTCGCCGCGCTCGCCTTGGTCGTGGCCGGCAAACGGCGCTAGCGCCTCGCCTGTCGCGACCTCTCCATCTGGACGGTCGATCACCAGGCCACTGTGGATTTTCCCTCTCGGGCGATGTCTCCCTGATGGCCTGGTGATCATCTGTCCAGGGTGCGCGGCGGCGCGAGAGCGGTGTCAGCGGCCGCGGCGGAAGGCTCTGCGCGCCCACAGGAGCAGGACGACGACCAGCAGCGGGGCGCCGATGAGGGTGGCGACGCGGGCGCCTTGGTGTGCTGGACGCTCGGGTTCGGCTTGGGTGCCGTCGGCGCGCGGCGGCGGCGATGCCAAGGGAACGCTGGGTTGCACTGCGTCGCTGCCTGATTCGGGTAGTTTGCCGATCCTGGCGTCGGTGTCGAGAGCGAAGCCGTAGTCCAGCAGCCGAGCCGCCTGCTCCCACGGCCGGATCGGGCGCACGTCGGCCTTGAGCAGGGTGACGACCAGGCGATGTCCGTCGCGTTCGGCGGCGGCGACGAAGGTCTGGCGAGCGTCGTCGGTGAAACCGGTCTTGCCGCCGATCGCGCCGGGGTAGTTGTAGAGCAGCTGGTTGTCGTTGGCGATCAGGAAGCCCGGATGATCTTTGTCGCCAGGGATTCTCGGGTCGGCGGGGTAGCCGGGGAAGTCGACCTGCTCGGTGTGGAGCAGTTCGGCGAACAGCGGGATACTCATCGCCTCGCGGAACAGCACCGACAGATCGTAGGCCGAGGTGCTCATGCCGGGTCCGTCGAGGCCGGAGGGGGTGGCGGCGCGGGTGTCCAACGCGCGCAATGTCTTCGCGACATCGTTCATCTTCGCCACCGCTCGCTTGTCGCCACCGAGCTGGGCGGCGATCGCATGGGCCGCGTCGTTGCCCGAACACATGATCAGCGCCTGCATGAGCTGGCGGTTGGTATAGCGCCCGCCGGGGCCGATGCCGACCCTGGTGCCGTCGACGTCGGCGTCGGCCTGCGTCCCGATGACGACCTCGTCCAGATCCAGACTCCGCAGCGCGACAATGGCGAGGGCGACCTTGATGGTGCTGGCGGGGCGGTAGCGGCCGTGCGGGTCCTTGGCGGCGAGTACGCGGCCGGTGTCGAGGTCGGAGACCATCCACGAGGTGGCCGAGATCTCGGCGGGAACCGGGGGTGCGCCGTCGGGCAGCACTACGCCGCAGTCGCCCATGCGCTGACCGCCGATGGCGGGCGAGGGGACGGGCAGCGGGCTCGGCGTCGGGTCGCCCGGTGCGGGGACCTCCGAGGTGTCGACCGGGGCGGGCGGCTGTGTCTTCTGCGGGCAGTTGTCGGTGTTCGGCGTGGTGAACGGGGGTGTGGTGGTCGCGCTCGGGCCGCCGGTCGGTGGTGTCGTATTACCGGGGGTCGGCGGTGCTCCCGGTGCGGGTGCGCTGGTCGAGGACCCGTCGGTGGCGGGCACGGCGACGGCGGGGGTTCCAGCGAGAGCGGCGGCGGTGACGGCAGCGCCGAGACAGCATGCGGCGCGCACGCCGACTTCACGAATCCTCATCACTGCGCAGCCTAATGGGCGCTGCCGCCGCGCGATTCGCGGTCTTTCGCGCTGGGCCGGACGGCCCCAGCTTGTTCGAACGGGGGCAGGTATTGACATAGACCACCAAATGAGAGCTACCATCAAAAGGTAGTAGCTCTCATTTTGGAGGAGATATGCGTACGGAAGACACCCGCCGCTGGTTCGCCCTCGGCGCGCTCGCTCTGGCGATGCTCACCATCGGACTCGACGTCACCGTGCTCACCGTCGCCATACCGACCCTGGCGGTCGACCTGGACGCGAATACCGCGGCGCTGCAATGGTTCAGCAGCGCGTACACGCTGGCGCTGGCCGCCCTGATGCTGCCCGCGGGTGCGCTCGGCGACCGCTACGGCCGCAAGAAGGTGCTGCTGGCCGCGCTGGTGCTGTTCGGGCTGGCCTCGCTGGCCTGTGCGTTCGCGGGTTCGGCCGGTCAGCTCATCGTGGCCAGGGTGGTGCTCGGCATCGCCGCCGCCGCGATGATGCCGCTGTCGATGGCGGTGCTGCCGGTGTTGTTCACCGACCCGGCGCAGCGCCAGCGCGCGGTGACGATCTGGGTCACCTCGGTCGCGATCGGTCTGCCGCTCGGGCCGATCGTCGGTGGCTGGCTGCTGCAGCACTACTGGTGGGGTTCGGTGTTCCTCATCAATGTGCCGCTGGTGATCGTCGGTGCGCTGGCCGTGGCGACGCTGGTGCCGGAAACGCACGGTGACAAGAGCTTGCGTCTCGACATCGCCGGCGCACTGCTGTCGGCCGCGGGAATGCTCGGGCTCACCTATGGCTTCATTCGAATCGGCGACAACGGCTGGGACGACATCGCCGCGTGGCTGATCGTGGCAGCGGGTGCTGTACTGCTGGTCGTGTTCGGATGGTGGCAGCGCCGCACCACGCATCCGCTGGTGGACCTCGCGCTGTTCGCCACTCCGGGTTTCCGTTGGGGCACAGCGTTGTCCATCCTTGTCAGCTTCGCCATGTTCGGCATGTTCTTCACTGTCCCGCAGTACTTCCAGGCTGTACTCGGGGTCGACGCACTGGGTAGCGGGTTGCGGCTGTTGCCGATGATCGGCGGACTGGTGATCGGCAGCAGGCTGGTCGACATGTTGCTGCCAAAGCTCGGCCTGCGGGTGGTTCTCACCGCCGGCTTTCTCGTACTGGCCGCCGGGATCGGGCTCGGCGCGCTCACCAGGGTCGACAGCGGCTACGGTCTGACCGCGCTGTGGACCACGGTGCTCGGGGCCGGAATGGGCCTGGTCATGCCCGCTGCCATGGGCATGGCGCTCGGGGAACTCAACACCGACCGCTCCGGCTCGGGGTCGGCCCTGCTGCAAGCACTCCGGCAAGCGGGCGGCACCATCGGCGTCGCTGTGCTCGGCACGGTGCTCGCCACCGCCTACCGAGCCGAGCTCGGCGCGCTGAACCACCCGCCGATCTCCGACGGCGTCAACGCGGGCGCGGCGAGCACCGCGGGCGATCCGGCCGCGCTCGCGCAGGTGCGCTCGGCCTTCGTCGTCGGCATGGACACCATGCTGGGCGTGTGCGCGCTGCTGTGCGCGGTCGCGGCGGTGGCCGTCGCGGTGTTCGTGCGAGGGCAGTGGTCGTCGAACGCGGGCCCGGTTGCGGCAGAATCGGTGCATGTCGGTTGAGCGGTCGCTGCGTGAGCGGAAGAAGGAACGAACCCGCAGGACTATTCGGGTCGAGGCATTCCGGCTCTTCCGCGAGCAGGGCTACGGCGAGACCACGGTCGAACAGATCGCGGCGGCGGCCGAGGTCTCGCCGAGTACCTTCTTCCGCTACTTCCCCAGCAAGGAACAGCTCGTCCTCACCGACGACCTCGACCCGGCGATGGACGAAGCTTTGCGGGCGCAGCCACCCGGCCAGCACCCCATCGCGGCGTTTCGGAATGCGATGAGTGCGGTCTTCGGATCGATGGAGCCGGCCGAGTTGGCGTTCGAGCAGGAACGTCAGCAGCTGCTGTTCGGAGTACCGGAACTGCGCTCGGCGATCGGCCAGGAATATCACCGCAGCATCGGCTTCGCCGCGGATTTGATGGCCGACTATCTGGGGCGTTCGGCCGAGGACTTCGAGGTGCGCGTCACTGCGGGCGCGCTGATCGGCGGGGTGCTCGCAGTGATGACCGCGTCGCCGATGAATACCGAAACCCTGGCCGACGCACTGACTTTCCTGGAGAACGGCCTGCCGTTCGACACGCCGGAGCGCGCCGAACGGCAGTAGCGCCTACTCGCCGCGTTGTACGGGGCAGCCGTGGGCCAGCGGGCCGAGCAGCTGGTTGTTGTCGTAGAAGTGCTCCAGCTCCAGGATGCGCAGATCCTCGCTCACCCGGGCGATGGTCACGCCGAACATCTCGATCTGCTCACCGGTGGGCTGGTGGCCCTTGTACTCACCCTCGAACTTGCCCCAGTGCCGCCACCGCATGCTCACGGTCGGCGGCCCCGACATCACTTCCAGGACCTCCCAGAAGAACCCGCCGGGCAGGGCGGTGTGGAAGAGCTTGTGCGAGGATTCGAAGGTCTCGTTCGCGGCCTCGTAGAACGGGTTGTCCCCGATCAGGATGTTGTAGCTGCCGATGCGAGCGAACTCCTCGGCGTCCTGCCACACCCCACCGTTGACCCGGCCACGGTACTGATCGGCCACCACCGACAGCCACGTCGCGGGGTCGCCCTTGTGTGAGACCTCCATCTCGAAGACCTTCACCAGATCCTCGACGATCGCCTCGAGTGAACCGGGCGCGTGCTCGACGCTGCGCTCGCGGGGGATCACCTCGTGGCTCAATTCATAGTCGGGAACGTTGCCGCGCCATTCGCCCGGCGCCGCAGCGGCGATCACGGCTTCCCTGCCCTGCAACCACAGCGGGGCTTCCGGTTCCGGGTTCTGCTCGGCCTGCGTATCCGTTACGTCCACAGTCATTTTCGGTCTACCCGACCCTTTCACAAAGCTTGAAGAACGGGTCGAAAGTAACAGTTCGGCAATGATTCGCGCGTGCGCGATCTCATCAGGTGAGAAAGTTTGGACAGCGAACTGTGTTCTGTCACAACGTTTTCGGAGTTAGCTACAGAGTTGTCCGGTACGAGTGGCCGAGCCTGGCGGGTGTCTCGTCGTCCATGGTCGCGAAGAATTCGCCGAGCACGCCGACGATCTGATCCACCGAATCCGCACAGAACAGCACCGGCTGGTAATGCGTGATGTCGTAGGCGATCGTGCCCATCTCCGCCACGTCGAGCGGACGCAGTCTCGCGTGCCGGAACTCGTCGATCTCGCCGTACGAGGAGAGCAGTCCGGCTCCGTAGCAACGGATCTCGCCGTCCTCGCGCACCACGCCGAATTCGAGCGAGAACCAGAAGACATCGGCGAGGAATTTCAGCGCGCTGTCGGTCTCCAGCCGGCCCACCGCGGCGCCGACCGTCTCGTACAGCGCGGCGAAACGCGGGCTGGCGATCTGATTGGCGTGGCCGATGATCTCGTGGATCGCGTCGGGTTCCGGGGTGTACAGCGGCGCGGAATGGTGGCGGATGTACTGGGTGGAGTGGAAGGTGCGCTCGGCGAAGGAACCGAAGAACTCGCGCAGCGGAACCAGACCGGCGGCGGGTACGTAGCGAAAGCCGGTGAGGGGTGCGAGCAGCCGCGATACCTCGTCGAGTTGCGGTATGTGGTCGTGCGGCAGGGCGAGCGCGTGCGCTGCCTGCCTGACCTCGCGGCAGGCGTAGACCTCGTGCTTGCGGGCCAGCTCCGCCGAGGCGATCCGCCACACCTGCTGCTCGTCGTCGGTGTAGTCGATGTGGGGTGCGGGGGCGCCGGGGGAGTAGTCGAGCGCGAGCGCGGCGATGGCATTGCGGCGTGCGCGGTAGTACTCGTCGCGGCTGCCTGGGTGGTCATCGCTGAGATGCACCGTCACATCACCGTCACGCTCGCGCGTCACCGGTGAGTAGAGCTGGGCCTCGGTGAACATGACTCCAGGCAAGCACCGCGATGGCATCGCGACAACAACCGCGCCGGCAACTACGCAAACTGCACAGTTGCAGGGTTGGTCACTGCCGGATTCCGGCGGTGAACTGTGTTTTCTGTGTGCTTGCTGACCGATGCCACCGGCCGCTGTGCGGACTTGCGAACACGTGGTTTCGGTAACGACGCGGTGAATTGGCCGACGGGCCCGGCGGCCGTGACGCAAGATTGCGTTCGTACCCCAGGAGGATGTGTGCGTACTCTGCGAATAGATCTCGACCAGCGCCTACTGGCCGCTGCTGCCGACATCATGGGCACCGGCGACAGCAATGCCACCGTCAACGAGGCGCTGCGCCGCATCGTGGTGCACGAACGCCAGCTACGTAATTTGGAACGATTGATGGCCGATTCGGTATTCAGCCCGGATACGTCGACGGTTCGGGGCAGTGCCTCTGATTCCGATTCGGTATTCAGTCCGGATACGTCGACGGTTCGGGGCAGTGCCTCTGATTCCGATTCGGTATTCAGCGCGGACACGCCTACGAATCGTGGCAGTGTCTCCGATTCCGATTCGGTATTCAGCGCGGACACGTCGACGAATCGGGGCAGTGCCTCCGATTTTGATTTCGTATCAAGTCCGAACACGTCTGCGCAGCGGCGCAGTGCTGATTCCGATTCGGCGGTCGGGGCCGATCCGGTGACCGATTCCGTTCTCAGCGCGGAGTCCACCTAGCGGGGAAGGTCGAGGTTCGGGTTGCGCCACCCACGTGGTGGCCGAGGGGTAGCTCGAACTTGTCGGTGCCCCCTGCGACTATCGGAGTCAGTCACCGATCCGCAGGGGGAAACGATGTCGGTTCCGATCGCGAGTTTGCCTGTCGCCCAACGTCCGCGCGAGCGATTGCTCGTGCTCGGCCCGCACGCGCTCAGCGACGGCGAGCTGCTGGCGCTGTTGCTCGGACAGGGCACCCGCGGCCACTCCGCGCTGGAAGTGGCGGCCCAATTGATCGGCGACTACGGCGGATTGGCCGAACTCGCCGCCGCCCGTCCCGAGGAACTGGCCGCCCGCGCGGGCATCGGCCCGGCCAAAGCCGCCACGGTCGTCGCCGCCTTCCATCTGGGCACCCGCTCTCGCGCCCCCAGCGATTCGCTACCGCGGCTCACCACTCCCGAGGACATCGCAGCCGTGGCGTTGCCGCTGTTCGCGGGTGCGCGGGTCGAGCGGCTGCTCGTGCTGATCTGCGACACCCAGAACCGCCTGCGACACCGTGCTTTCGTCGCCGAGGGCGCCATCGATCACGTAGCTGTCCCGGTCCGGGAAGTCCTCAACACCGTCCTGCGCCACGACGGCCGGGCCTTCGCCGTCGTGCACAATCATCCCTCCGGCGAGCCGACTCCCAGTCCCGACGACCGTCGAGCCAGCACCCTGTTGCACGAGGCCGCCCGCACAGTAGGGCTGCGCTACCTCGACCACATCGTCGTAGCAGGCGAAACCTGGTGTTCGGCAGCGCCTTTCCCCTGAAAACGGCATCCGGGTGACAGATCCGGCGACAGGCATGCCGCGCGCGGCGTCAGCGCCGCGTCGATGGCCTCACCCGGCGAAGCCGGCGGTACGGGCGAGGTCGGCGAGCATGGCGTCGAACATGACCTCCGGGTCGGCCAGGGGCACCGGGTAGTTGCCGAACACCTCGAGGGTGACGTGGCCGAACAGGCGGGCCCAGGTCTGCACCATCAGGTAGGTGACGCCCAGGTCCAGCTTCTCGGCGGGGAACTTCTGACCTGACTCCGAGAGCATGGCGAGCAGATCGGTCTGGAACCCGATGAGGTCCTCGCGCAGCGCTGCCGGGATGGTCTCGCCCGGCGGGGTGGCGATCTCGAAGTTCGCCAGCAGCCTGCCCGCGGCACCGAGAAAGATCCGGCCGAAGGGTTCGTCGAAGCGGCGCATCATCGACCGTTGCGAGGTGGGCGAGGCGAACACGAGGGTGAACTCCCTCGGGTTCGCGAGCGCCCAGTGCCGGAACCCCCGGCAGATGGCCAAGAACTGCACCGCGCCGTCGTCGGGCAGCGGTTCGATCTCAGAAGAGAGGAATTCGGCGAGATCGGCGCAGAACTCCACCCGCATCCGTTCGATCAACTCATCGCGCGAGGAGTAGTGCCGGTACAGCGCGGGCGCGGTGACGCCGAGTTCGCGGGCGATCGCCCGCAGGGTGACCGCGTGCGCGCCCTGCGCGGCCAGCAGCGTCCGGGTGACCCGCCGGATATCGGCATCGGTCACCACCGGCGCACGCCCACGCGCTTTGCCCGTCACCCGGCCACCCCCTCGATCACGTGTCGGTTCAAGCGTATTCGACCTCCCAGCGCTTGATGCCGTTGAGCCAGCCACTGCGCAGGCGCACCGGCTCGGCGACCTGACGCAGGTTCGGCATCGCGTCGGCAATGGCATTGAACATCAGGTCGATCTCCAGGCGGGCCAGATTCGCGCCGACGCAGTAGTGCGTGCCGGTGCCGCCGAAGCCGACGTGCGGGTTGGGGTTGCGCAGGATGTCGAACCGGAACGGGTCGACGAAGGCCTGCTCGTCGAAATTCGCCGAGCTGTAGAACAGCCCGATCCGCTGGCCCTTCTTGATCTGCTGGCCGCCGAGTTCCAGGTCGCGCGTCGCGGTGCGCTGGAACGCGGTGACCGGCGTCGCCCAGCGCACGATCTCGTCGGGCGCGGTGCGCGGGCGCTGCTCCTTGTAGAGCTCCCACTGATCCGGATTGTCCACGAAGGCCTTCATGCCGTGGGTGATCGAGTTGCGGGTGGTCTCGTTGCCGGCGACCGCGAGCAGGATGACGAAGAACGCGAACTCGTCGGAGCCCAGATGCTCGCCGTCGACGTCGGCGTTGACCAGCTGCGTGACGATGTCGGCCGCCGGGCAGCCGCGGCGCTGTTCGGCCATGTTCCAGGCGTAGCCCATCACCTCGGCGGTCGCGGTGTGATGGTTGCCCTCGAATTCGGGATCGTCGTAGGAGATCATCTGGTTGGTCCAGTCGAACAGCTTCATGCGGTCCTCCTGCGGCACGCCGATCAGCTCGGCGATGGCCTGCAGCGGAAGCTCGCACGCGATCTGTTCGACGAAGTCGCCCCGGCCTGCTTTCTTGGCCTCCCACACGATCCGCTCGGCCCGCTCGGTGAGCGCCGCCCGCAGATTCTCCACCGCGCGCGGGGTGAATCCCTTCGACACGATCCGCCGGATCTTGGTGTGCTGCGGCGGATCCAGATTCAGCATCAGCATATTGCCGAGCATGTCGATCTGCTCGCGCGTGGTCTCCTCGTTGAACCGGATGATCGCGGTGTTCTCGTGCGAGGAGAAGTCCTCCGGGTTCTTCGAGATCTCCTTGATGTCGGCCAACGTGGAGACCACCCAGTATCCGCCGTCGTCGAACCCGCTGGCGCGGTCGGGCTGGGCGCACCACCAGACCGGCGCGGTCTGCCGCAGTTCGGCGAACTCCTCGATCGGCAATCGGCTGGCGAGCAGATCGGGATCGGTGAAATCGAACCCAGCGGGAATGTTGGTACTGGTCACGGCTGTCTCCTTCGGTCCGGCGCGGACGTCGTCACGTGATGTCGAACACGTTCACCATGATGAAACCACGCCGATCCTGTTTATGAACAGTGTTTAGTAATACCTGTTTACAAACTGGCTCGATCGCCTCTGGACGCGAGGCTCGGGCCCTGGATCTTTCGATTCGCCGACCATCGCCGGCCGTGCTGGGCAAGATGGCCGCGTGGACCTGCCGTTTCTGCGTGCGCACCCGCACCTGCTGCCGACGTTTCTCGCCCACCAGCGGCTGCGGACGACGCCTGTCTCGGGTGGCTCGATCAGCGTCGCCGAGCGGATCGGACTCGACGACGGGACGCAGCTGTTCCTGAAGACCTGGCCCGGCGGGGTGTCTGCCGCCCCGACCGTGGAACCGGCGCCCGCCCCGCCCGGGCTCTTCGCGGCGGAGGCGCGAGGGCTTCGCTGGCTGCGCGAGGCCGGTGGCGTCGCGGTGCCGCAGGTGTACGCGCAGACCGACGATCTGCTGTTGATGCAGTGGGTCGACCATGCCCAGCCGACCGTCGCCGCCGCCGAACGGTTCGGTGCGGGATTGGCGCTCACCCACAACGCGGGCGCTCCCGAATTCGGCGCGGCCGCCGAGGGTTTCCTCGCAGGACTGCCCCTCGACAACACTCGTGGCGCCGACTGGCCGACGTGGTACCGCGAGCGCCGAATCCTGCCGTACCTGAAACTCGCGGTCGACGCGGGAGCCCTCGACCCTGCCGACGCCACCCACATCGAATCGATCCACATCGAAGCTCCCGCCGAATCGCCCGCGCGCATCCACGGCGATCTCTGGCCCGGCAACATCGTCTGGGGCCCATCGGACATCGCGTGGTTGATCGACCCAGCCGCGCACGGCGGTCACCGCGAAACGGACCTGGCCACGCTGTCACTGTTCGGCGGCGCCCCTCAACTGTCCCGAATCGTCGCTGCCTACAACGAGGTTCAGCCCCTGGCCGAGGACTGGCAGGCCCGCGTCCCCCTCCATCAACTCCACCTGTTGCTGGCCCACGCCGTCCTCTTCGGCCGCTCCTATCGAACCGCGGTTCTGGACGCCGCGGCCCACTACCGCTAGTCCATGGAGCGAGGCCGCCCTCGGGTGATCGGCGCTCAGGCCGTCGACGGTTGCCGAACCACGGGCAGGACGCGAGGCGCCGCACGGGTCGCCCACACGGCGAACCCGATGTACAGCACTTGCTCCGGAATGCGCTGCCACAGTGGCGAAGCCGGCTCACCGGCGAAGGGGACGTCGTTGAGCGCGGCGTAGATGTTGGCGGGCAGTAGTAGCAGCAACAGCGGCACCAGGGCCCAGCCGGCGACCCAGCGGGTGCGGGTGAGGATCAAGCCGAGCGCCGCCAGCAGCTCCAGGACGCCGCTGGCCAGCACCATGAACCCAGGGAGCGGAACGAACGGCGGGACCATGGCGACCATGTCGGCGTAGTTGGGCATCACGGTGACGCTCGCGGGCATGAAGTGCGCGGTTCCTGTCATCACCAGCATGATGGCCAGCGCGTGGGCGGCGCTCACCGACCACGAGGCGAATCGGGTCACGCCGAGCGCTCCGAGCGCGCGAAAGGCGACCAGTGAGCCGATCAAGGCGACGAGGGTGATCATAATTTCTCCCAGAATGGATATTTACACTATCTACTATGGATAGTAACACTATCCGCTGCTCCGGCATTCCCACAAGCATCAAGGAACGACAAAGGCCGCCTGCACCTTTCGGTGCAGACGGCCTTCGGGGGTGGAGATGGTCAGCGGGTGAAGAGCAGGGCCCGCTTGACTTCCTGGATCGCCTTGGTGACCTCGATGCCGCGAGGGCAGGCGTCGGTGCAGTTGAAGGTGGTGCGGCAGCGCCAGACACCTTCGACGTCGTTGAGGATGTCGAGACGCTCGCGGGCGCCTTCGTCACGGCTGTCGAAGATGAAGCGGTGGGCGTTCACGATCGCGGCGGGGCCGAAGTAGCTGCCGTCGGTCCAGTAGACGGGGCACGACGTGGTGCAGCAGGCGCACAGGATGCACTTGGTGGTGTCGTCGAAGCGGGCGCGGTCGGCCTGGCTCTGGATCTGTTCGCGGGTGGGCTGGTTACCCGAGGTCATCAGGTAGGGCTTCACCGCGCGGAACGCGTCGAAGAACGGCTCCATGTCGACCACGAGGTCCTTCTCCACGGGCAGGCCGCGGATCGGCTCGACGGTCATGGTGAGGGTCTTGTCGCCCTTGGGCAGCAGGTCCTTCATCAGCACCTTGCACGCCAGGCGGTTCACATTGTTGATCCGCATGGCGTCGGAGCCACACACACCGTGGGCGCACGAGCGCCGGAAGGTGAGGGTGCCGTCCAGGTAGGACTTGATGTAGATGAGCACATTGAGGAAGCGGTCGGTCGGCAGGACCGGCACCTGGAACGTATCCCAGTAGGCGCCCTCACCGTTCTCGGGGTTGAACCGGGCCACCTTGACGGTGACCATGACCGAACCCTCGGGGACCGGCGCCGGCTTCTGCTTGGTGGTATCGACTGCGGCAGTCATCAGTACTTACGCTCCATCGGCTCGTAGCGGGTCTGCACCACCGGCTTGAAGTCGAGGCGGATCTCGGAGATGAGCTCCGGCCCCTCCTTGTACGCCATGGTGTGCCGCATGAAGTTCACGTCGTCGCGATCCGGGTAGTCCTCGCGGGCGTGGCCGCCACGCGATTCCTTGCGGTTGAGCGCGCCGACTACGGTGACCTCGGCCAGCTCGAGCAGGAAACCCAGCTCGACGGCCTCGA
>JACIXH010000072.1 GCA_014360565.1 Nocardia sp. | reverse complement strand
GTGAGTGTTGCTCGCCGAACAAGAAGTCGTCCCCTGCGCCGATCACCCCACCGGCGATTACTGGTCGCGGGTCGCCGAGCAGTGCCTCGGTATTCGCCTCGGTGATCAAGTAGTCCGGGAGCCTGTGCGCGGTGTCCTCGCTCGGCGACAGCGGGGCGACCGGTCCTGCGTAGGGGAAGAATCGGTCGGCCGACCTGGTCGAGGTGATCCCGCTCGGCCGATCGGCGCCGCCCACCGGACCCGCCGCACCCGGCAGGCTTCGCGCGGACCCCGGCCCGAGCGGTGCGTGACGCGTCGGCTGTTGGTGGCGCGGACCAGTGGCCGGCCGGGGATCACCAGCGCCCTGCGTCGATCTGGCGGGGCGCGTGCCGCCGAAATATGGGTTGGCCGACAGACTCCGGCTCGGCGACATCGTCGCGTCGATCTGCCCGATCGTTGCCTGCGGTGCCGTGACAAAACCCGTGCCGCCCGCCGACGGCATGGCGACCGGTGCGCCGGTGACCACCGCCGACGACGCGACCATCCTCCCGTCATCCGACCCCGTCACGCCATCGAACTCCGCCGAACCCGGGCCCGGAGGGTTCGCCGCGGAGTTGTCGGGACCCTCGGTCGCATTCGGACTTCGCGCTGCTCGGGCCGACACCTCGCCAGCGCCCGCGGACGACACCTCAGAACCACCCTCGGCGACCGCATCTCCTGGCGACGACCGAGTACCGACACCGGTCTCGGAATCCGGCCCACCCGCGGACCCGACGAGCAGCCCACGATCACCCCTCTCGGCCGCCGAATCGGCCAGCGTGCTCGGCAACGGCAGTACGGGAATGCGACCGTCCAACTCGCCGAACGGAACGACATACCGCTCGTGCATCGCGGCCCGCGCGCAGTCCTGTGCTGCCGAGTCGGCCCGATACTCGGCCGCACCGCGCATCGCCCACGACGATGCCTCCCCCTCGGTGAGGACCTGCGCCGGAATCGCGTACTTGGTCGCCACGATCGCCTCGGCCGCTGCCCTGACCACCTCAGGCAACTCGTCGAGTGCCACGCTCAGATTCCGTGCCTGCGCGAGATACGCCTCGACCGCCGCGGCCGAGGCCGAAGCGCCCACCCCTGACCACGCCTCGGCCAGCGATTCGGCCATCGCGCGTTCGAACGCCGCGGCCCCGTCCGCCCACCACCGCGCGATCAGCGCGAACTTGTCTGCCTGCGCATGGGCATCGGTCACCTCGAGTGGCTCGAACGCCGCCCTGATCTCCCGGTGCCGCCAATTCCAGGTGTTCTCACCGCCGCCGGGAATGCCGGGCGGCTCGTGCGCGGCCATCATCGTCGCCACCCGATCGGCAGATCACGCTGCCCCAGAGCGGATTCCGCCGAGCCGAGGCGATCGGCCCACTCCGCGTCGGCCCGCACCAATTGATCCCGGGCCACCCGATGCGCCTGCCGAATATCGTCGACCACGCGTGCGTGGGCCGCCATCACCGCGTCGACGCTGTTCCCCGGCTCGGCCGCCTTGGCCCGCAGCCGCGACACCAGCGTGGCCCCGGAGATCAATCGGGCATCGCCCTCACCCAGCCCCCAGTGGTCCTGCCCGCCGATTTCCGCCGCGGTTGCTCGGATCCGCGCGATCACATCGAGGAATTCCCCACACGCGCGGTCGATCGCGGCGAACGCCACCGGGTTCAGCGCCACCGCCATGCCCGTGTCCCGCCCATGACTCTGCCCACCCTGACGCACCACAGATCCCTCCCCGCACGTCGACGACATTCGAAAAATGCTGGTAATGCCCCTGATTCAGCACCGAACGTACGTCCGCGCCGATCGGCCGACAAGACCCGATCCGCCGCCTGTGGATAAACCCGGCCTGTGGAGAACTTCGCGCCGCGGGCCGGTCGGACACCCATGTGACCCGGCGATGTCGAAGCAGACAATTAGACTGGACGACGAGACGCTCCGAGCGTCCGCGTGCGAGTCTGTGCGACAGCGGCACACGCGGGCCGATGACGTACCCGGCACGAGCGAGGAGGTGGGGTCGATGGCGTCGAGCACCGAAGATCGGCGTTTCGAGGTCCTGCGAGCGATCGTCGCGGACTACGTCGCTACCAAGGAACCGATCGGTTCCAAGTCCGTCGTGGAACGGCACAATCTGGGCGTTTCCAGTGCCACCATCCGCAACGACATGGCAGTGCTCGAGGCTGAGGGCTACATCACCCAGCCACACACGAGCTCGGGCCGCATCCCCACCGACAAGGGCTATCGCGAGTTCGTCGACCGGATCGCCGAGGTGAAACCGCTGTCGGGCGCCGAACGCCGGGCGATCATGGAATTCCTCGAATCCGGTGTCGACCTCGACGATGTGCTGCGTCGCGGGGTGCGCCTGCTGGCCCAGCTCACCCGCCAGGTCGCCGTGGTGCAGTACCCCACCGTCTCGGCATCGATCGTGCGCCACATCGAAGTCGTCGCGCTCAACCCGGCCCGCCTGCTGCTCGTGGTGATCACCGACACCGGCCGCGTCGACCAGCGCATCGTCGACCTGGGCGCGGTGATCTCCGACGAGGACCTGGTCGCTGTGCGCGGCCTGCTCGGTGGCGCCATGGACGGCAAGCTGCTCTCGGTGGCCAGCGCCTCGGTCGCCGGTGTGCCCGAACGCGCGCCGGCCAATATTCGCGACGTGCTGGTCCGGGTCTCCACCGTCCTGGTGGAGACGCTGGTCGAACACCCCGAAGAACGCCTGGTCCTCGGCGGGACAGCCAACCTCACCCGCAATGTCGCCGATTTCGGCTTCCCCGGCTCCCTGCGCACCGTGCTGGAAGCCCTGGAAGAGCAGGTCATCGTGCTCAAACTGCTCGCCGCCGCGCAGCAGCCCGGCCAGGTGATGGTGCAGATCGGCGAGGAGACCCAGATGGAGCAGATGCGTGGCACCTCTGTCGTCTCCACCGGTTACGGTGCCGCAGGCGCCGTGTTGGGCGGGATGGGCGTACTCGGCCCGACCCGCATGGACTACCCGGGCACCATGGCGTCGGTCGCGACCGTCGCCCGCTACATCGGCGAGGTGCTCGCCGAAAGGTGAAGCCGGGCCGGGATCGACGACGACCGGACTGTTAAGGTCGATACTTCGGCCGGTAAAGTTGAGTGGATTCGACTAAAGGATGCGCCCGGCGCTCGGCCGGCCCACACCGACCAAGGACTAGAGAACTCACGTGGCACGGGATTACTACGGACTGCTCGGCGTCGGCAAGAATGCCACCGACCAGGAGCTCAAGCGCGCTTACCGCAAGCTGGCCCGCGAACTGCACCCCGATGTGAACCCAGACGAGGGCGCGCAGGCCCGCTTCAAGGAAGTCTCCACCGCCTACGAGGTGCTGACCGACCCCGAGAAGCGCCGGATCGTCGACCTCGGCGGTGACCCGCTCGAAAACGGCGGCGGCGGAGCAGGATTCAACGGTGCAGGCTTCGGCGGCCTCGGCGATGTCTTCGAGGCCTTCTTCGGCGGGATGAGCGGCCAGGGCGGTGGCCAGCGCAAGCCGCGCGGCCGCGTGCAGCCCGGCGCCGACTCGCTGATCCGCACCCGGCTGAGCCTGGCCGAATGCGCGGTCGGTGTCACCAAGCACCTGACTGTCGACACCGCGATCCTGTGCGATGTCTGCGTCGGTTCGGGCACCAACGGCAACTCCAAGCCGGTTCGCTGTGAGACCTGCGACGGCGCGGGCGAGGTGCAGTCGGTCCAGCGTTCGTTCCTCGGCCAGGTGCTCACCTCGCGCCCCTGCCCCACCTGCCGTGGCGCGGGCGAGACCATTCCCGACCCCTGCAACAAGTGCGGCGGCGACGGCCGGGTGCGCGCTCGTCGCGAGATCGCCGCGCCGATTCCGGCCGGTGTGGCCAGCGGCATGCGCGTTCGCCTGGCCGCGCAGGGCGAGGTCGGCCCCGGCGGCGGCCACGCCGGTGACCTCTACGTCGAGGTCGTCGAGCAGCCCCACGACACCTTCATTCGCGACGGTGACGACCTGCACTGCACCGTTCGGGTACCGATGGTCGACGCGATCCTCGGCACCACCGTGGTCGTCGACACGATCCTCGACGGTCCGACCGAACTCACCATCGCGGCGGGCACCCAGCCCGGCGAAGTCATCCAGCTGCGTGCGCACGGCATGCCGCGGCTGCGTTCGGGTGCGCGCGGCGACCTGCTGGCCCACCTCGACATCGTCGTGCCGAGCAAGCTCGACGGCAAGCAGACCGACCTGCTGCGCAAGTTCAAGGGCCTGCGCGACAAGGATCGCGCCGAGGTGATGTCGACGCAGTCCGAGCACAACAGCGGTCTGTTCGCCCGGCTGCGCGCGTCGTTCAGCGGTCGCTGACGACGTGGCCGCGACGGTCTTCTACCTCGACGAGGTCCCCGAGCCGGGTGCCGTCGCCGTGCTGGACGGTCCGGAAGGCCGCCATGCCGCGACCGTGCGCCGGATCAAGGTCGGCGAGGCGATCACCCTGTCCGACGGACGCGGTGTGCTCGCCGACTCGGAAGTCGTCGCGGCCCAGAAAGACCGCCTCGAGCTGGCGATTCACAACCGGCGCACGGACAAGCCGCCCACACCGCGGGTGACGGTGGTGCAGGCGCTGCCGAAGTCGGATCGCTCCGAGCTGGCCGTCGAGTCGATGACCGAAGCGGGCGCGGACCTGATCGTGCCGTGGCAGGCCGCGCGCTGCGTCGCGAACTGGGAAGCCAAGGCCGCCAAGGGGATCGAGAAGTGGCGTGCGGCAGCCAAGTCCGCGGCCCGCCAGTCCCGTCGCGCCTACATTCCCGAGATCGCCGATCTGCATCGCACCCGTGACCTGGTCGAACTGGTGCGACAAGCCACAGCGGACGGCGCGATCGTCGCCGCCCTGCACGAATCCGGCGCGGGCAAGTTCACCGAGCTGGCGCTGGGCACGGCGAGCGAAGTGGTGCTGATCGTAGGCCCCGAAGGCGGTCTCGACGACGGCGAACTGACCGCGCTGGCAGCCGCGGGCGCCGATATCGTGCTCCTCGGTCCGACCGTTCTTCGCACCTCCACCGCCGCGGCCGTGGCGCTCGGTGCGCTGGGGGCGTTGACCCAGCGCTGGTGAGTGGGCTGCGGGAGACGGGGTATTCCCACGGTGTAGCGCACGGCATACCACGGGCTGATTTTTATCCGCTGTGCGGTGTCGGTGCCCGGCGGTAAACTGATCTCATCGAACACCAGGTCGAAACCGGAAGCAGGCTGTAGCCACTTTTGAAGAACTCAGGCGAGATCGGCAACCCCACCAACCCCGTATCAGACATCGGCGCAGGCGGTAACAGTGCTGGTCCCGCGGCGCGGACCGTGCGTTCCAGCATCGAGCTCGCCCCCGAGTCGGTTTTCGGCTTCCTAGGCTCGGCGGACCAGAACCTGCGTCAGCTGGAGAAACTGCTCCCTGCCGACATTCACGTTCGCGGCAACACCGTCACCATCACCGGTAGGGCGGGCGATGTGGCGCTGGCCGAGCGTGTGATCGAGCAGCTCGTGGCGATGACCGGCCGTAGCCGGGTACTCACCCCCGAGACGGTGCGCCACACCATCTCGATGCTCACCGACGAGGGCGTGTCCGAGTCGCCTGCCGAGGTGCTCAGTCTCGACATCCTGTCGCGGCGCGGCAAGACCATCCGCCCCAAGACGCTGAACCAGAAGCGCTATGTCGACGCGATCGACGCCAACACCATCGTGTTCGGCATCGGCCCCGCGGGTACCGGCAAGACCTATCTGGCCATGGCCAAGGCGGTACAGGCCCTGCAGTCCAAGCAGGTCACCCGCATCATCTTGACCAGGCCCGCGGTCGAGGCAGGCGAGCGGCTCGGCTTCCTGCCCGGCACGCTCAACGACAAGATCGACCCGTATCTGCGCCCGCTCTACGACGCCCTGCACGACATGATGGACCCCGAGGCCATCCCCAAGCTGATGGCCTCGGGCGTTATCGAGGTCGCGCCGCTGGCGTACATGCGTGGTCGCAGCCTCAACGATTCGTTCATCATTCTCGACGAGGCGCAGAACACCACGGCCGAGCAGATGAAGATGTTCCTCACCCGCCTCGGCTTCGGCTCGCGCATGGTGGTCACCGGTGACATCTCGCAGGTCGACCTGCCCAACGGGCAGCGCTCTGGTCTGCGGGCGGCCGCGGAGATCCTCACCGATATCGACGACATCCACTTCTCGGAGCTCACCAGCGCCGACGTGGTCCGTCACCGGCTGGTCTCCGACATCGTCGATGCCTACGACCGCTTCGAATCCGAGACCCGCGCACTGCCCGGCCCGCACTACCCGGGCAATCGGGCCCAGCGCAGGGCCGCCGGCCGTACCGACCGGCGCTGACCGTCGCAAGTGCCTGCCGCCCGGCGGGACAGGGGATCGTGGCCTGAAGGGCCTTGAAGCGTTGCTCCTGCCGGGCACTGCCTCATAGCACCCTCTGTCCGGCCCGGAATCGGGGCGGGACACGATCGAGCTGGCCCGATGCCGCTCCCGGCGGCGTCGGGTCGGCACCGTACCCTGAACAGGTGAGCATCGAGATCGCCAACGAATCGGGTATGGACATTCCCGAAGAAGACCTGGTCAGCGTCGCACGTTTCGTGATCGCCCGGATGGATGTGCATCCGGCCGCCGAACTGTCGATGGTGCTCGTCGATCTCGACACCATGGCCGACCTGCACGTGCGCTGGATGGATCTGCCCGGCCCCACCGACGTGATGTCGTTCCCGATGGACGAGCTCGAGCCAGGCGGTCGCCCCGACAGTCCTGAGCCCGGCCCGTCGATGCTCGGTGACATCGTGCTGTGCCCGGAGTTCGCGATGGGACAGGCACAGAAGGCCGACCATTCGCTGGACCACGAGCTCGCCCTGCTCACCGTGCACGGCGTCCTCCACCTGCTCGGCTACGACCACGCCGAGCCGGACGAGGAGAAGGAGATGTTCGCGCTGCAGGGCCAGCTGCTCGAGGAGTGGTACGTGAGCCTGCGCGAGCAACAGCGCCGCGCCGAGCTGGCCGAGCGCGACGACCGACTACTCGGCAAGGCAGGTTTCACCGCACCCGGTGAAGGCCCCGCGTGACAGCTCTGACCCTGATCCCGCTGGCGATCCTGTTGATCGGCATCGGCGGCGTGTTCGCGGGAGTCGACTCGGCGCTGAACACCGTGTCACGAGCCAGGCTCGACGACATGGTCCGCGAGGAACGCTCCGGAGCCGCACGACTGCGCAAGATCGTCGACGACCGTCCGCGCTATGTGAACCTCGTTGTCCTGCTGCGTATTCTGTGTGAGATCACCGCCACGGTGCTGCTGGCAGCGGCAACCTTGGAACTGTGGAACGAGAGCACGGCACTGCTGGTCACCGCCACGTTGATGGTCGTTGTCTCCTACGTCGTGATCGGCGTCGGCCCGCGCACCCTCGGCCGCCAGCACGCTTACTCGATCGCTCTGGCCGCCGCCGTGCCGTTGCAGATCATCGGCGCAGTGCTCAGCCCGGTCAGCCGGCTGTTGATCCTGCTCGGTAACGCGATCACCCCGGGTAAAGGATTTCGCAACGGCCCCTTCGCTTCCGAGATCGAGCTGCGCGAAGTGGTCGACATGGCTCGCGAGCGCGGCGTGGTGGCCGACGACGAACGCCGGATGATCCAATCGGTGTTCGAACTCGGCGACACCCCGGCCCGCGCGGTGATGGTGCCGCGCACCGAGATGGTGTGGATAGAGGACGACAAGACCGCCGCGCAGGCGATGTCGCTGGCGGTGCGCTCCGGCCATTCCCGGATTCCGGTGATCGGCGAGAACGTCGACGATGTGCGCGGCGTGGTCTATCTGAAAGATCTTGTGCCCTATGCCGATCGGGCCCGCAAGGTCTCGATGCGCGAAGTGATGCGGCCGGCGATCTTCGTGCCCGATTCCAAGCCGCTCGACGAATTGCTCGACGAGATGCAGCGCCGCCGCAACCACATGGCGCTGCTGGTCGACGAATACGGCGGCATCGCGGGCCTGGTCACCATCGAGGACGTGCTCGAGGAGATCGTCGGCGAGATCGCCGACGAATACGACACCGACGAGACTCCGCCGGTGGAAGACCTCGGTGACGGCCGCTACCGCGTCTCCTCGCGGCTGTCGGTGGAAGACCTGGGGGAGCTGTACGGCCTCGATATCGAGGACGACGACGTGGACACGGTGGGCGGGCTGCTCGCACACGAGCTGGGCCGCGTTCCCCTGCCCGGCTCCAAGGTGACCGTCCACGGGCTGGTGTTGCGCGGCGAGGGCGGTGCCGACGCACGCGGACGCATGCGGGTCAACACCGTGCTCGTGCGCCGGGTCGCCGAGAAGGCCGACAAGGCCGAGAACAAGACCGACAAGCCCCGCAAGGGCAAGACCGACGAGGCAACCGCCGACACCGACCAGGTGCGCGTGCCCGACGACAACGGAGAAGACGCATGAGTGAACTCGACACCGAAGACAACAAGCTGCTGGTGCTGGCGCGTGGCGCGCTCGGCCGCACCGGGGGCGCCTGCGGTGCCGCGGTGCGCGATACCGACGGGCGCACCTACGCCGCGGGCGAGGTGCAGCTCACCACCCTGCGCCTGACCGCGCTGCAGGCTGCCGTGGCCGCCGCCATCTCGAGCGGCGCCGAGGGCTTCGAGGCTGCCGTGGTCGTCGGCGGTGACGCAGATGACGCGGGCATCGACGCCGTCCGCGAGGTCTCGCCGTCGGCCGCGGTGATCCGCGCCGATCGCTCCGGTGCCGTGCGCAGCGAGGTGCACGGTGGCTGATTCCGGCAAGGAATTCCGTTCCGGCTTCGTCTGTTTCGTCGGCCGCCCGAACACCGGCAAGTCGACGCTCACCAACGCCCTGGTCGGCACCAAGATCGCGATCACGTCTTCGCGACCGCAGACCACTCGCCACACGATCCGCGGCATCGTGCACCGCGAGCACGCCCAGTTGATCCTGGTCGATACTCCCGGCCTGCACCGCCCGCGCACTCTGCTCGGCCAGCGACTCAACGACCTGGTTCGCAACACCTATTCCGAGGTCGACCTGATCGCGCTGTGCATCCCGGTGGACGAGAAGATCGGTCCCGGCGATCGCTGGATCGTCGAGCAGATCAAGACGATGGCGCCCAAGACCAAGATCCTCGGCGTGGTCACCAAGATCGACAAGGTGGGTCGCGACGAGATCGCCCACCAGCTGATGGCGCTGGTGAAGCTGCTCGGTCCCGAGTCCGAGGTCATTCCGGTGTCGGCGGTGAAGGGTGAACAGGTCGAGGTGCTCGTCGACTTGATGGCGTCGCTGATGCCAGAGGGCCCGGCGTTCTACCCCGACGGCGAGATCACCGACGAGCCCGAGGAAACCCTCATGGCCGAGCTGATCCGCGAGGCGGCGCTGGAAGGCGTGCGCGACGAACTGCCGCACTCGCTGGCCGTGGTCATCGAAGATATCGAGCCCTATGCGGCGAACGAGGACATGCTCGAAGTGCATGCCCTGCTCTACGTCGAGCGGCCGAGCCAGAAGGCGATCGTCATCGGTAAGAACGGCGCCCGGCTCAAGGAGGTGGGTACCAATGCCCGCCAGCAGATCGAGCACATTCTCGGCACCCGCATCTACCTGAACCTGCACGTGAAGGTAGCCAAGGACTGGCAGCGCGACCCGAAACAGCTGGGGAAGCTGGGCTTTTGACCGTTTGAGTGTCGGTCGTTCGGGGTATCGTTCGGCGAACACGCCGGTTCGTTCGGCGTGTGTCGCTGATCGTCCGGGGAGGCCGTGGAAGTGCCCGATACCAATGATGTCGGCAAGCTGCTGGAGTTGCTGCGGGCGCTAGAGGTCCCCGACGCCCGCCCGCGCGTGCTGCGCACACTGGTGCACGGGCGGCGCACGCTGCCACGCCCGATCGTCGAGGTGGTCGGCGCCACCGGGCATACGGCGCTGATCGGCGAGATCTACAGCTGGCTCAGTGAATCCGGTGGCAGGCGCGCGACGCCCCGCGTCAAGATCGACCTGCGCGCGCCCGATCTGCCGCGCACGCAGCTCACCCCCGACCTCAACGCGATCGACGCGGGCCCGCACGCCAACGATCAGGAGATCCCCGGCCACTGCCTGCCGATCGTCGGGCATCTGGTGGCGGGTTTCGCCGCCGACGACACCGCGATGGGCGCGATCAAGTTCCCGCGCTACCGCACCGCCGACTGGCTCACCCGGCAGCGAGTGACCTCCGACGAATCAGAGGCGCCCGACGAACTGCGCCGCAGGCTACCCACACTGCTACGCAGCGGTTCGCCGGCCAGCCGCTCCGACACCGCCGAAGGCGTTGCGGGCGACACGATTTCACGCGTGGTCTTCGGGGTCCTCGCGCTGTGGCCGGTGCTGCGGTTGTGGCTGTGGGTGTCCGGGCGCATTCCGGGTATGTCGAAAGTGACGCGGTGGTTTTTGCACCAGCGCTACCTGGCGCCCGAATTGTCGGGCAGTTTCCTGGGTTTCGCGTCCCGGCTCACCGCCTCGCACCGGGTCGACGAGAACGAGGAGCAGGTTGCCAAGCTACTCGTTCACGCCTTTCTCGAGGACCTGCGTGACGCCTACAAACGCCGCATCTGGCGCCCGTCGAGCTGGCGGCGCACCGCGTACCCGGTGGCGTTGCTCGGTGGCCTGACCGAGGGCAGTGACGGTGCCCGCATTCTCACCTGGATCAACGAGATCCGCAACGAGACAGGCCTTTTCGATCCGCTGGTGGTGCTGGCGCTGCGTGCCGAAGAGCCGAATCGCGAAGTCGGCGAGCTCTCCCACATCAGCGACCTGCGCCCGCTGCGCACCCTGGAAAGTCTCGCCGACGCACCGACCCCGCAACCGCCGGACCCGTTGCAGGAATGGGTGCGCGAGATCGACAACCGGCGCACACATCGCCAAGCCGATGCCTGGTTCCTGCCGTTGCGCGCGATCCTGCCGCCCGATACGACGCCCCGGGTCAACGACGCTCGTTTCCGCGGCCTCGCACTACCGCCCGCCCCGCCGCTCGCGGCGCGCAGCTGGTTCGTCGGCCTGTGTGTACTGATCCCGATCGCGCTCGCCGTGGCCGCCACGCTGGTGTACTTCCCGCCGCTGCGTGGCGCCGCCTGTTCGCATTGGCCGTGGACCAGCGGTGTCTCGGTCAGTCTGCGCGGCGGGGAGTGCGTCGGCTACAGCGACAACCCCCGCCAGACCTTCGCCGACGACCCCGAGTTGTCGGCGATGCAGCGAGAAGTCTTCCGGCTCAACGTCGCCGCCGCCGACGCGCGCGAGAGCAACCCCAACCGCCCCTTGGTCTCGTTGGTCTACTTCGCGGGCCTGAGCTACCTCGATACCAACGTTCGCTATCCGCACGCCCAGGTCGAGGAACTGGCCGGGCTCGCGGTGCAGCAGCGACGCGCGTTGCTGGCCTCCGACGAATCGGAACCGTTGCTGCGCATCATCATCGCCAATGGCGGCTCCGATATGCGCCATGCCGGATGGGTGGTCGACAATCCGCTGCGCAAGCTCGTCGCCGATGATCCCAGCGTGCTCGGGGTGGTCGGGATCGATCGCAGCAACGACGAAACCCGCAGGGCCATCACGCGTCTGGGCGAGCTCGGGGTTCCCGCGGTGGCGACAACGCTGTCCGCCGACGGCCTCGAACAAGCTTCGCCTCTGTATTTCCAAGCGGCACCGAGCAATACCGTCCAGGCCCGCCTTGTCGCCGACTATGTGCAGGGCGCCCGCGACCTCAACGGCGCACCCCGCTACGACAAAGTCGCGATCTATCACCCCGAGGCCGCGGGCGACCTGTACGTGACCACGCTGGTCGAGGACTTGCAGGAAGAACTCACCGAACGCCGCGTGCCACACGAGAGTATGAGCTGGCGCGAACAGCAGCAGCTCTACCGGTTCCCCGCGCCCTGTGAGACCGATGGCTTCGACCGCGGCACCCTGTTGTTCTTCGCCGGCCGCAACGACGATTTCCCGACCTTCGCCAAGTCGGTGAGCCGCGGCTGCGTGAGCGGCGCGGGCCCGGCCATTCTCGGTAACGACGCGGTGACCCGGCTGATCACCGATCCGAAAGCCACCGCCGCACTGCCTGCCAACCTCACTGTGCGCTACGTGTCCAAGGCTTCGCCGGTCATGCTCGGCGGGGCCGATTGTGTCAGTGGCATAGGCAGACTCGGCGACCAGCCGGTGCCGTTCGAACACGAACAGCTGTGCACCGAACTGGCCGGGTTGATCAAAGATCTGCGCGGCTACCCCGACCTCACCGACTACCGGCCCACCTGGGCAGGCGACCGCACCGGCCTGGCCTTCGACGTGAGCGGCCTGTTCCTGCAATCTGTACGCAACAGCCGCGGCGTCCTCGCCGACCTGCCGCCGAACCGCACCGCCATCGCGGTCCAGCTGCGCGAGTCCGACTACCGCGGCGTCACCGGCACCCTCGGCTTCTCGACCAGTCGTGTCGCCGACGGCTCCTCGATCGCAGTCCTGGTCACCACCGCGGTCGGCGGTGCCGGCCCCCAACGCTGCCTGATCATGTTCCCCCGGAAAGCCGGCCAGGACGGGTGCCCATCGGGGACGAAGAGCGATATCGAAGGCTGGGTCGAACCGGGACGGTAGGACTCGGAGACCGCAATGCGCCGATCAACGCCCACCTGACCGAACGCCCGCCGCGGCGAGGGTTCCAGGCGCGCGGTGCGCGGCCATCGACAAGGACTACCAGCCCGTCAGCTCGACGACTTCTGTCCGGTCCTCGTCCTCAGCGGGCCAGTGGCGCCGAGCTCTACGACGGCTGGTGGGCGAAAGCGCCCGGTTGGATCACCACCACCGGGCGGGGCGGTGCTGGTCCCAGCGCAGTGTCGATTCCAGCTGGGCCGCAACAGAGATCAGCAGCGGTTCGCTGTCGGCGGTGCCCATCAGTTGCGCGCCGATCGGCAGCCCTGATTCGGTGAAGCCCGCAGGCACGTTCACGCTCGGCCAACCGAGGACGTTCCACGGCCACGTGTACGGGCAGGCAGCGGTGATCAGGTTGTTGGTCGCGCCCACGCCGATGCCGTCGATCTCCTCCACCCGCGGGGGAGGGGTCGCTGTGGTCGGCGCCAGCACCAGGTCGTAGTCGTCGAAGAACGAACCGATCCGTTTGTGCAGCAACGGTTCCGCGAGCCTCGCGGCTGTGAGCGCGGGCCCACCGAGCACTCGGCCGATGCGCGCGTTGGCCACGGTCCTGGGGTCGACAACGGCCCCTGGCATATCCCGGTGCACCCGGCTGATCCCGGCCAATGAGCGCGGCAGGAAGGATGCACCGATCATCAACCCGTAGTGCAGGTCGGTCACGGTGACCGTATGGCCGAGCGTGCGCAGGGTGGCGGCCAGTGCGTGTACCGCGGCCGCGATCTGCGGATCGAGCGCCGTCTTGGTCGCGGTGTACGGAATGTTCAGGGACACAGCGATTCTGAGCGTGCCCGGATCGCGCCCGACGGCCGCTCTCGCATCGATCGGGGCGTGCTGGTGCCGGTCGCCGTCGTGCGGTCCGGCGGCGATGTCGAGCAGCAGCGCCGCGTCACGCACAGTGCGCGCGAGCGGCCCGTTGACGGTGAGCCCGTTGAACGCCTCCGCCAACGGCCAGGTGGAAATGCGCCCTCGCTGCGGTTTGATCCCGACCAGATTCGTCCACGCGGACGGGATACGTACCGACCCCGCACCGTCGGAACCCAGTGCGGCAGGGACAAGTCCGGCGGCGACGGCCGCTGCCGACCCACCCGATGATCCACCCGGCGTGCGCGCGCGATCCCAGGGGTTGCGGGTGTATCCGAACGCATCGCCACTGGTGAACGGCAGCTGTCCGAGTTCGCAGGTATTGGCCTTGCCGACGATCACCGCACCGGCGGCGCGCAGCCGGCGCACCGATTCGGCGTCCGTGGTCTTCGGCGCGAGCTCCCCGCCACATCCGAACGCGGTCACCTCGCCGGCGATATCGGTGTCGTCCTTGACCGCGACCGGCACACCCAGCAAGGGTAACCGCACTCCTGCGGCCGATCGGGCGTCGGCCTCGGCCGCTTCCCGCAGGGCGGCCTCGCGACGCACCACCCGAAACGCGTTGAGCGTCGGCTGGGACGCCTCGATCCGGTCCAGTGCCTCGGCGACGGCCGTGACCGAGGAAACGCTGCCCTCGGCGATGGCCGCGGACAGCTCGGTGAGACCGAGGTCGGCTGGGGAATTCGGCGCGACGTGGTCGGGCGCGGACATGTGAGCTCCGTCTCTCGGGTAGTCGGATCGACCGTAACGCGAAAGTTGGTCACTCGTCCACATCCCCTAGGGTGATATAGACATACATGCCGAATGTATGTAACAGTGGACTTGCCCAGTATTCGACCAGGGGAGGCCCCCATGGGAATCAGCTCAGCACTCGGCCCGGCGCGTGAGATCGCGCTGTCGTCCGGCCGTATTCGCTACCACGACGCCGGCGCCGGGTCGCCGGTCGTGTTCGTCCACGGATTACTCGTCAATGCCGATCTGTGGCGGGATGTGGTGCCAGGGCTCGTCGCGGCCGGGCACCGCTGTCTCACCCCCGATTGGCCGCTCGGCTCGCATTCGATTCCGATGCCCGACGCGGATCTCACGCCCACCGGCGTCGCGGACCTCATCGCCGAATTCCTCGACGCGCTCGACCTCACCGACGTCACGATCGTCGCCAACGACACCGGCGGTGCGCTCACCCAGATCCTGATGACGCGCAGACCCGAGCGGATCGGCCGCGTCGTCCTGGCCGCTGTCGACTGCTACGAAACCTTCCCGCCCCAGCCCTTCGCTGCCTTGCTGAAGGTCGCGAAGATACCCGGCACACTGCTCCCGCTGCTGGCGCCGATGCGCTGGAAGTTCCTGCAGCGCATACCCCTCGGGTTCGGGCTGGTGACCAATCACGCACTGCCACAGGACATCGCGCAGTCCTATCTGCGGCCTGCCCGTCGCGACGGCGCCATCCGCGACGATCTGCGCCGGTTCGCCGCCGGTGTCGACCCCCGGTACACCTCGGCCGCCGCCGAGCGCTTCGCCGAGGTCGATCTGCCGGTACTGGTGGTCTGGTCGACCGAGGACAAACTGTTCCCGATGACGCTGGCCGAACGGCTGGTCGCCGATCTGCCGCGCGCGACGCTGCGCACCGTCAGCGATTCCTACACTTTCATCCCCGAGGACCAGCCGGAGTTGCTCACCCAACTGATCGTGGAGTTCACTCGGCTCCATGCAGCGCCGTAGCCAGGAGGATCGCTCCCGCACCACCCGAGCCGCGCTCGAGCTCGCAGGCCGTGGCCTGTTCGCCGAGCGCGGCTTCGCCGGTACGTCGGCCGAGCAGTTGGTGGCAGCCGCCGGAGTCACCCGCGGCGCCCTGCACCACCACTACGGCGACAAGCGCGGACTGTTCCTCGCCGTCCTCGAACAGGTCGAGACGGAGGCCACCGCGGAAATCGCGAACGCGGTCGCGGCGGTGGACAGCGCCGACGTCCTCGGCGGCATGACCGCGGGCCTGACGTGTTTCCTCGAACTCTGCGGCCGCCCGGAAATGGTGCGCATCGTGCTGATGGACGCCCCGACCGTGCTCGGCTGGCCCGCTTTCCGCGAATTCGAGGCCCGGCACGGTCTCGGCCTGATCACCACTGAACTGCAACGCGCCACCGACGCGGGCCTGATACCGGTCTCTCCCGTCCCGGTGCTCGCGCAGCTACTGCTCAGCGCCATCGCCGAAGCGTCCCTCATCGTCGCCCACGCCGCCGACCCCGACCGCGCCCGCGCCGAAACCCAGCAGTCGCTGCTGCTGCTCATCACCGGGCTGCTGCGGCAGGGATGAGCTGTTCGCCGGCGCGGCCGCGCGGCATCGTGTCCGTGACGGCGGTGTCGGGCACGCGTGCAAGACTGGGGGCGTGCGGTTGTATCGGGATGAGGCGGTGGTGGTTCGCCAGCACAAGCTGGGCGAGGCCGATCGCATCGTCACGCTCCTGACCAGGCAGCACGGGCTCGTCAGGGCGGTGGCCAAGGGGGTGCGGCGCACCAAGTCGAAGTTCGGCGCGCGGCTCGAGCCGTTCTCCTACATCGACGTGCAGCTACACCCGGGCCGCACACTCGACATCGTCACCCAGGTCATCACCGTCGAGGCGTTCGCCACCGACATCATCGACGACTACGGCCGCTACACCACCGCGTGCGCGATCCTCGAAACCGCCGAACGCCTCGCGGGCGAAGAGCGCGCCCCCGCTCCGAAACTGCACGTCCTCACCGCGGGTGCGCTGCGCGCCATCGCCGCCAAACAACGCCCGCACGAACTGATCCTCGACGCATACCTGTTGCGCGCCATGGGTTTTGCGGGATGGGCGCCCGCGCTCGACGAATGCGCTCGCTGCGCCACTCCAGGCCCGCACCGCGCCTTCCACGTGGCAGCGGGCGGCGCGGTGTGTGTGCACTGCAGGCCGCCGGGCGCGAGCACGCCCCTCACCGGGGTGCTCGATCTGCTCGTCGCCCTGTTGAAGGGGGAGTGGGCCTACATCGACGGCGTCCCCGACAATGTCCGCCGTCAGGCCAGCGGTCTCGTCGCCGCCCACCTGCAATGGCACCTGGAACGTCAGTTGCGCACGCTGCCGCTGGTCGAGCGATCCCGCATCGAATCCCCGGCCGCGGATCGGTCTGCGGCCGCTGTCGTCGGCCGGGTCGGCTGAACGGGCAGGCGCTCCCACCCTCCACTCGCTCGTGTCCACCGAACGCGGCGACACGAGTAGCTCGCGACGGCCGATCCGCCGTCAACCCGGAGCCCGTGCAGCCCGTACCCGGCGATCAGGCAGGATGGACGCCGTGATCCTGCGTCGTGACTCTTCTCCCGCGAGCAAGCCGGACGGCGGCACCCGCACCGTGCGCCCGCCGTCCCAGCATCCCTCCGGCGCGCGTCCGCCCGCGATCCCGCCCGAGCTCGTGCCCAACCACGTCGCGCTGGTGATGGACGGCAACGGACGCTGGGCCCAGGAGCGTGGCCTGCCGCGCACCGCGGGCCACGAACGCGGCGAGGCCGTGCTCATGGACTCCGTCGAAGGCTGCATCGAGATCGGCGTCAAGTGGCTCTCGGCCTACGCCTTCTCCACGGAGAACTGGCGACGCAGCCCCGACGAGGTGCGCTTCCTGATGGGCTTCAACCGCGACGTGATCCGCCGCCGCCGGGACGAGATGCACGAGATGGGGGTGCGCGTGCGTTGGGCCGGGCGCCGCCCTCGGCTGTGGCGCAGCGTGATCAAGGAACTCGAGGTGGCCGAGGAGCTCACCCGCGACAACGACGTGATGACGCTGACCATGTGCGTCAACTACGGCGGGCGCGCTGAAATCGCCGATGCCGCACGGGAAATCGCGCGCCGCGTGGCCGCAGGCGAGATCGACCCGGAGAAGGTCGACGAGACCACCGTCGCGAAATACCTCGACGAACCCGACATGCCCGACGTCGACCTGTTCCTTCGCCCCTCCGGCGAGTTCCGCAGCTCGAACTTCCTGATCTGGCAGGCCGCCTACGCCGAATTCGTCTATCAGGACACGCTTTTCCCCGACTTCGACCGGCGTAACCTGTGGGACGCGTGCCTGGAATACGCCAAGCGCGATCGTCGCTTCGGTGGCGCCAAATGAGCGATAGTCACGACGGAGCCGACATGGATGCGCTGCTCACCCCCGAACTCGACCTACAGGCGCGCGCGGGTGCCTGCCTGCAAATGCAGGACATCGAAGTCCGCGTGGACTCCGACAGCTCGCTGGGCTTCGAATACGACGGCGCCCTGTGCTCGATTCGCGCCGTCACGCTGGCCCCCGGGCTCACCGTGCTGTCGCTGACCAGCGTCCTGGCCTGGGATCGCCCGCTCAAGGCGGCCCTGCACAAACGTGTCGCCGAACGCAACAACGAGATCCAGTTCGGTTCGGTCACGCTGATCGCCCGTGGCCAGCTGGGCGACGTGATCCTGCGCTACACCTTCCCCGCCGAGGGGCTCGACGACGGGGCCCTCACCACCATGCTGTTGCTTGCCCTGTCCGGCGCGAGCCGAGCTCGTCAGGGGCTGCTCGCGCCCTGACGGGACCCGATCGCCCCATGCTTACTCCGGCGGTGCGTGAGCGGATGCGGTGGCGGCGGTCGGTACCGTCACCGTCCACCGGGCGTTACGGCTTCCAGGTGATCTTGCCGCCCTGGAAATCCTGGGCCTTGCCGCCCTGGTAGTCGTATTCGTCGCTGGTCGGATAGCCGTAGCGGCCGTTCTCCGCGCCTGCGCGGATCCAGTCGGCCTGGATGCTGCCCCAGACCGCGTGCGCACCGGTCTTGGCGGTCCAGTAGATGGCGCCGGTCGGGAACATGCTGAACTGGCCGTCGCCCTTGCCTGCGGCGGAGACATCGGTGAGCGGGAATCCGAGGGGGCTGGACTCCCAGCCCAGCGCGCCCCACTTGTCGCGGATCGGCCCGCTGATCTGGTGCGCACCGGTACCGACGGCCCAGTAGATCGAGCCCTTCTGGAAGTGGTTGTAGCGGCCGTTGCCCGACGGGGTGGACAGCTCACGGGTGGTCGGGTAGCCGAGCTTGCCCGACTCGTTGCCGGTCTGGGCGAATTTGTCGCGGATCTGCCCTGCGACGGTGTTGGCGTTGGTGTCGGGGTGCCAGTAGATCGCCGCGTTGTTGGCGAAGGTCTGGTACTTGCCGCCGGCCGCCGCATCGGCTTCCGGCGAGGTGGGCTCGCCCAGCGTGGGGCCGCCCGCCTGGTCGTATTCGACCTCGATCGCGCCACCCACCTCGAATCCGCCGATCATCCTCGCCTGCGCGGTGCCTGCCATCGCCGCGGGCAGCGCGGCCGCGACGGTGACGGTCGCCAGTGCGGCCAAGCCGCGTGATCGAAGGGTTCGACGGTGCTGCAATGTCACAGGAGACTCCCTGGTCGGATCGATATTCAACGATGTCCGGCGCTCGGGACCCCCTCCGGTGCCGCACCCGAACCTACCCGTTGGGCGCCGGTCGCAACAGTGTTGTTGCTCACCTCGGCGGGTGCGGCGGCCCCGGCAACATGATCTCGAGACCGCGGGCGAAATCGTCCGGCTCCACGTCCCCGAGCAGCAGGTGCTGCAGGATGAACCCGGGCAGCAAACCGATGAGCGTCTTGGCCATCGCATCGGAATCTGTGCCGGGTGGCAGCCAGCCGGATTCACCCAACCGGTCCACGTACTCGAACCACAGCTCGCGCATCGACGCGATGGCTGTGCGCACGGGGACGGCCGCCTCGGTCGAGACCAGCGCCAGCGCCCACGCCTGCGGGGCTAGCCGCAGTGGCCCGTCGGGCCCGCTGCGCTTGACGATCTCGGTGGTCAGCAGCCGGATGACTTCCGCTGGGGGAGGGGGTGTTTCGTCACGAATGATCTCGGCGAGCCGCTGGCGCAGCGGTCCCATTGTGCGGTGCACGAGCGCACCGATGATCTCGTTCTTGCTGGTGAAATATCGATAGACCGCGCCCGCCGACATCCCGGACTCGGTGAAGACGTCCTGCATCGAAGTCTCGTGGAACCCCTTGCGGGCGAAGCACAGCTGCGCGGCGTCGAGGATCTGCTGCCTGCGGCGTTCCAGGTGTTCTTCGCTGACTCGGGGCATGGGTCAAACGTAAAACGAATGTCCGTTCTTGACAAGCGAGGGTGGGTGGTGTCACCGTGGAAAACACTAAAAGAATGAACATTCGTTTTAAGGGGAAACGTCATGACGATCACCGCCCGAGCAGTAGCTCTCGGTTTCGCGGCCACCGCGATCCAGGCTCTGATGCTGATCGCCTTCGCCTGGCCCGCCGTCAATATCGGCCCGCGCGATCTGCCGATCGCCGTCGCGGGTCCCGCCTCCGCCCAGCTCACCCAGCAATTGCAGCAGCGCGACCCGGAGGCGTTCGAGATCACCACCCTCCCCGACGCTTCCGCGGCACGAAACGCGCTGGCCGACAGGGAGATCTACGGAGCCATCGTCACCGGCAACGGCGCACCACAGGTCATGGTCGCCTCTGCCGCCTCACCCGCCGTCGCCCAGCAGCTCACCGCGCTCGCCCAGCAGCTCAGCGGCGTACCCGCCGTCGCGGTCGAAGACGTGGTCGCCGCGGATCCCGACGACCCCCGCGGCGCGGGCTTCGGCTCGATGGTCCTGCCCCTCGTCATGTCCGGCATGGCCGCGGGCATCCTGCTCACGCTGCTGATCCCCGCCTTCGGCGCCCGCCTCGCCGGCCTGACCACCTTCGCCATCGCAGGCGGTCTGGTGAGCACTCTGGTCTTCCACACGTGGCTCTCGATCATCCCCGGCTCCTACCTCGAACTGGCCGCCATCGCCGGCCTGGCCTCCTTCGCCGTCGCCGCCACCATCGTCGGCCTGGCCGCCGCCATCGGCCGCCCCGGCATCGGCCTCGGCGCCCTCACCATGCTCCTCATCGGCAACCCGTTCTCCGCCGCCACCTCGGCCCCCGAACTCCTGCCCCAGCCCTGGGGCACCCTCGGCCAACTCCTCCCACCCGGCGCCGCCGCGTCCCTCCTCCGCTCCGTCGCCTACTTCGACGGCGCGGGCGCCGCAGGCCCCCTCGCGGTGCTACTGGTGTGGGCGGCAGCGGGTCTCGCGCTGCTCGGTGTCGGCGCGCTGCGATCACGCGGCGAGATCGAACCGTCCACCACGCCGGAACGGGTTGCTGTTCCCGCCTGATCTGACGCGCAAAAATGCTCCGTGCGAACAGCTTTCGTGCGGAGCATTTCTGCGTCGCTGCACGGCATCCGCCGCTTCTCCGAGGATGTGGACGCTCTCGCGCAAGCTGGTGCGGCGTGACGTGACGTCGGCGTGCAGCGACCGACCTCCGGGAAGGAGATGAGGACCCCTAGGTCTTGGGGATTCGTTCCCGCTGTGGCTATATCGGGTTCAGATCGGCGCTCGTATGCCGATTGTCGGGCACTCGTCGCCGCGTCACTGCCACTCATCCTGCGCGCGTTTGCCGTCGAGCACGCGGGCCGACCAGGGGGTTCGCTGAGTCGCCGCTCGATGGTCAACGGGCATGCCATTCCTTGCGGTGAGATTATCGGTCGCAGGTGGTGTCGCCGAATTCCTGGTGGTAGCGCTGGGCTCGGGTGAGCATGCGGTGGATGCCCGCGATCATTCGGTCGGTGGGCAGGGGTTCGGCGATGATGGGGTCGCCGGTTTTCACGTAGTAGCGGCCATCGGGGTAGTCCATCCACCAGAAGGTGCGGGCGGGGGTCGGGCGGGCGTCTACCGCTGGGCCGGAGTGGGCGGAGATTTCTCCGAAGGCTTGGCGGGGCCGGTGGAAGATGCGGTTCAGCTGGTCGGCGGAGCTGAGCCGGCCTGCTCGGTATTCGAAGTGGTCTTCTTCGGCGGCCAACTGTTCTCGGCGTACTTCGACCGGGGGTTTCGTACCCGGCTGAGTGCGGGGGAGCGCGGCGACCGTCAGAGCCGCGACCTGTGCCGGGGTGCAGTAGGTCAGTGTGACGTCGCCGCCGGTGTCCTCGTCCGCGCCCGGCGCTTGGGCGAGCGCGACGCCCGCGTCGCCCCGGATGGCGCCGTGGAAGCGAATGATATTCGAATCATTCTGGCCGATATATCCTTTGGACTCGACTCGGGCCTCGGGGTCGAGCAGGACAGCGACGGCGCGTTCGATCGCCGGATCGTATTTCTCGAGCAGGCTCTCCACGGCTGCCTCGCGATGCCGTTTCAGTTGGTCGAATTCGGCGATGTCGGTGCGGTATTGGAGCGGGTACGGGAGGCGGTCACGGCCGTAACCGGACCACAGGATCTCGAATTCGATGCCGGTGAACTCAGCTCGGTGCACTGCCGTCTTCTCCGCCGATCACTGGGGGCACGGTCCGGATCCCGTTCGTCCCGAGCAGGAGATCGCCGTTTTCCTGGGTGACCAGGTAGTCGGGGATGCCTTTGGTGCGTTCCTCATCCGAGCCGCCTCGCGCGCCCGGTGCGCCCATACCGCCCATCCCCGCGGCGCCACGACCACTGCCTGCGGCCGTGCCTGCGCAAGTGCCCGCTGCGGCGGCCGCGGCTGCGGCGGGACTGCCCGGCGTGGTCTTTCCCGGGGTGGCGGGGCTGCCCGCGGAGCCGCCGCGCCCACCCGCGCCGCCACCGGTGGAGCCGCCGCGACCTCCTGTGCCCCCGCCGCCGGGGCCGGACGCGCTCGGTGTGCCGACGCCGGGGGTTGCCGCTGCCGGAGTTCCCGCAGTCGGGGTCGCTGTGGTCGGTGTGCTGGATTGCGGTGTGGCAGTGGAACTTTGCGGGGTCGTCGAGGCCGCTTCGGTGGATTGCGGGGTCGTCGCGGCGGGGTCGGAGCTCGGTTCCCCGGTGGTTGTGCCGTCATCGGGCGTGCCGGTGGACGGCGTGCCGGTAGACGGCGTGCCGGAGGACGGGTCGGCGGCCGAGGCCCCGCCGTTCGAACCACCCTGGGAACCACCGGTATTCGTGCCGCCGTTGCTGCCGGGGTCGCCACCGGCGATCGTCGGGGCGGTGGGCAGGAACGGGACTCCGACATCGGTTTGGCCCGCGACCTGGCTGTAGACGGACCGCAGGATCCGGCGTGCCTCTTCGGTGGCCTCTTCGCGATTGTGGTCGTCGACCTTCATCACGCCGTCGGCGGGCAGGGATTTGCCGGTGACATTGGCACGCTCGGTGAGACCGGGCATCAAGGCCTGGGTCTGTTCGATGCCGGTGCGCATCTCGCTCAGCTTCAGGCTGATCGCGGTCGCCGCTTGCGACAGCGGAATTGACTGCGTCGCATAATCATTCACGGCCGTCACTGCGGCGGAGGAGGCCGAGCCACTCCAGCCGCCGGTGACAGTGCGTGCGAACTCTTGGTTGAATTGATAGAACGTGCCCATCAGGTTCATTCCGATGTTCGCCCACGCGGTGACCGCGTCGTCGACCTGTTGCGGTTTCATCGCGGCCACCGCAGCTTGCATTTGGTCGAGGGTCATGGCGTCGTAATTGTCGGGGGTGGTGATGTGCGGCGGTTGGGTATCGGTGCCGAAAATCGTGGAGTAGTTGCCCGAAGCCTGGCGATCGTAGATCTTGGACCGTTCGGTGTTCCACTGCTCCTGCGCGGCGATCACCTTGCTCTTGTAGTCCTCGTAGGTCACAGGTGTTCCCCCGTCGCGGTGATCTTGGCGCCAGTTGCTTGATCCTGGGCGACGAAGTTCGCGATCGCCTTGGCGACGACCTCTTTCGCAGTCTGAACGGCCTCAATGTGCTGTCGGAGCACCGTATCCAACGCCCGATCGCCGCCGGACGCGGTCTGCGAGAACTTCTTTTCGAGGATCGCGCTCGAGTCGAACGTGCCGAAGCCTGAGATGCGACCCACCCGCTCAACCGACAAGAACACCTCTTCCAGTCGGCTGATGTGGTCATCGCACACGCGGTCGAGGTCTCTGCCAACTTCTGGATCGAGGGTCAACTCATCCGTATCAGCTTGGGTCAGCAGTTGGCTCCACTGATTCGGATCGATTCCGAGCACCATGTGGCCACCCCGTCAGTTCGCTGGGAGGTACTGGACCAGTGCTTCGCTGAGACGAGTCGCTTCGGCACACGGCTCGGGAGGATTCTTGGCCGAGACCCGGTTTTGCAGATGGAAATCGACTGACCCGTGGGGAACCTCGACGCTGACGTAGCAAGCAAGGTCGCTCGCTGAGCCCACCGGACGGAACTGGAGTGCGTTGTGAGTGCCGACCTTCATGTCGGCAAACCCGGTGTACTCATCTGTCCGCTGTCGGGACTCAGCCAAGGTGTGCCCGGACGACATCAGCGCAAGGCTGTACTGATTCGCAGGATCCTTCCATGCGCATACCTTCCACCCGGTGAAGTCCACCCCGGCAACATCTTTCGACTTACTGCCGGCATTCAGGCCGACTCCGCTCACAGCCGAATCCGGCAACGAACACGGATCCCACACGTTCGCCTCGGCATCCACCGAAGTAGGACTCGCCGCCACACTCACAGCACTCGTCTGCGGAC
>JACIXH010000071.1 GCA_014360565.1 Nocardia sp. | reverse complement strand
GAGTATTGGGGTTTTTGTTCAGATCGGGCGACGGAACCGAGCGGCGCCCTGCAGCCTCACAAGGTTGCGGGCTGCGGCTGGGGAGCGGGCGAGTCGACGGGGAGACGGAGGTCGATGATCAGTCCGATCATGCCGATCAACAGGCACACCGCCGAGATCGCGATCGCGACCGGGTGGGTGTCGCCCGCCAGCGACCCGGCCAGCACCACCGTCGAGATCGTGCCGGGGGCAGAGCCCACCACCGTCGCGGCGAGGTAGGGGGCGAGGCGGACCGACGACAGTCCGCAGCAGTAATTGACGATCGAGAACGGCGCGAGCGCGATCATCCGCATCGCCGCGACCGCGAGCCAGCCACGCCGTGCCAGCCGATCGTCGACCGCGCGCACCGCCGGATGGGTCAGGTGCCGCGCGACCCGATCGCGCCCCAGTGCGCGGACCGCGATCAGGGCGACTGTCGCGCTCACCGCCGTGGCGGCCATGGCGACGACCGAGCCGAGGACGGCACCGAACAGCACGCCGCTGGTGACGGTGAGCACGGTGCGCGGAACGGGCGCCACGGCGACCACCGCATAGAAGAGGAAGAACAGCAGCGGCAGCAGCGGCCCGGCCCCGCCGGCCCACTCGCGAATCTGCTGCGGGCCGGGCAACGGAACCATCATCGCCACCGCGAAGAGTGCGGCGAGCCCGACCAAGGCGATGAGCAGGCGCGGGGAACGGATCAGTCGGGGCACCGGATAAGCGTACCGGCCGGTAGGGGATGGCCCGGGTGAGTGGACACCCTGTCACAGATAGCATCATGGGCGAACCGGACACATCCTGGTTCGGCAGTACACCGGGGTGCGGTCGTCGAATGGAAGAGAGAACAGCAGCTATGCCGAATGGTTCAGAGTCCGGGGCGGGGCTCGCACCGGATCCGGTGCCCGAGTACGCCGCGTGGCGCAAGGGCGTGGCGGGTGTGCTGGCGAAAGCGCGACGGGTCGAGGCTTCCGAGCTCCCCGCCGAACCGGAACATCTGCTCGACGAGACCACCTATGACGGGCTCACGATCGCCCCGCTCTACACCCGCCGCGACGAGTTGCCCGAGCAGCCGCTGCCCGGCGCCTTCCCCTACGTGCGCGGTGGCGACGCCACTCGCGACCCGCAGCGCGGCTGGTTCGTCGGCGCCTTCGCCGGTGAGGACGACGCCGAGGCCACCAACCGGGCGATCCTGACCGGTCTGGATAACGGAGTGAGCGCGATCGCGCTCGGCGTGGGCGCCTACGGCGTCGCCGTCGACGACATCCCGGTCGCGCTGCGTGGCCTGCTGTTCGAACTGGCCCCGCTGACGTTGGTCGCCGGTGCGGTCACCGTTACGGCCGCCGAGCGGGTGTACGAGGTGCTCGACGGGTACTCGATCGCAGATCGCGCGCAGATCCGGGTCGGCCTGGGCGCTGCCCCGCTGACCAATGCCTTCACCGGTGCCGAGGATGTCGACCAGGCCGAGGCCGTGGCACTGGCCGTGCGCGCGATCGCCCGGCCCGAGACCGTCCGCGCGATCACGGTCGACGGCATCGCCTTCCACAACGCCGGTGCCGCCGACGCGCAGGAAGTGGGCGCCGCCATCGCGGCCGGTCTGGCCTACCTGCGCCTGCTGACCGGCGCCGGGGTCGACATCGCCGACGCGTTCGGTCAGCTCGAGTTCCGCTTCGCGGCCACCGATGACCAATTCGCCACCATCGTGAAATTCCGGGCAGCCCGGCGCCTGTGGGCCCGAGTGGCCCAGGTCTCGGGTGCGCCCGGCTTCGGCGCAGCGCCGCAGCACGCGATCACCTCGGCCGCCATGATGACCCAGCGTGACCCCTGGGTGAACCTGTTGCGCACCACGCTCGCCGCGTTCGGCGCCGGCGTGGGCGGTGCCGATTCGGTGACCGTGCTGCCCTTCGACGCGGCCCTGCCCGCGGGCGAACTCGGTGTGTCCACGACGTTCTCCCAGCGCCTGGCTCGCAACACCCAGCTGCTGCTGCTCGAGGAGTCCCGTCTCGGGCACGTGCAGGACCCGGCCGCCGGTTCCTGGTACGTCGACAAGCTGACCGACGAACTCGCCGCCAAGGCCTGGGAATTCATGCAGGAGCTCGAGTCGGCGGGCGGCTACCTCGCCGCGCTCGACGCCGGTGTGCTCGCGGCCCGGATCGCCGAGACCGCCGCCACGCGCGCCGCCGACGTCGCCCATCGCCGGACGGCGGTCACCGGAGTCAACGAGTTCCCCAACCTCGCCGAGGCCCCGCTGTCGGAGCAGGCCCGCGAACCGGGCCACAACGTGCGATACGGCGCCGCCTTCGAAGAACTGCGCAATCGTTCCGATGCCTACCTGGCCGCCAACGGTGTCCGACCGAAGGCGCTGATCGTGCCGCTCGGCCTCGTGGCCGAACACAACGCACGCACCATCTTCACCGCGAACGTGCTGGCCTCGGGCGGTATCGAGTCGATCAACCCCGGCCCGCTCACGATCGATGCCATCGCCGCCGCCGCTACGGAATCCGGTGCGCGCATCGCGGTGCTCTGCGGCGCCGACAAGCGCTACGGCGAACAGGCCGGAGCGGCCACCGACGCCCTGCGCGCCGCCGGCATCGAGACCGTGCTGCTGGCCGGAGCGGAGAAGTCGGTCGAGCAATACAGCGGGACGCAGCGTCCCGACGGGTACCTGGCCCTGCGCATCGACGCGGTCGCGGTCCTGTCGCAGCTGCTGGAGAAGGTGGGAGCCTGATGACCACATCCGATATCGAGCACGTCATCGGTAGTTTCGCCGAGGTGCCGCTCACCGACCACGCGCCCACATCGGCCGATGTCGACGCCGAGCAGGTGCGCGCCTTCGTGGCCGACGCGGCGGCGGCGAATGACGCAGCCCCCGAGCAGCTGGTCTGGTCGACCCCGGAGGGCATCGACGTGCCGCCGGTGTTCACCAAGGCTGATCGGGATGCTGTTGTCGCGCAAGGCTATCCGCTCGACACGGTGCCCGGCGTCGCGCCGTTCCTTCGTGGCCCGTACCCGACCATGTACGTGAACCAGCCGTGGACGATCCGCCAGTACGCGGGCTTCTCTACCGCCGCGGACTCCAACGCCTTCTACCGCCGCAACCTGCAGGCGGGCCAGAAGGGCCTGTCGGTCGCCTTCGATCTGGCCACCCACCGTGGCTACGACTCCGATCACCCCCGCGTTCAAGGTGACGTCGGCATGGCCGGTGTCGCGATCGACTCGATCCTGGACATGCGCCAGCTCTTCGACCAGATCCCGCTGGACCAGGTGTCGGTGTCGATGACCATGAACGGCGCGGTGCTGCCGATCCTGGCGCTCTATGTCGTCGCCGCCGAAGAACAGGGCGTGGCGCCCGAGCAGCTGGCCGGAACCATTCAGAACGATATTCTGAAAGAGTTCATGGTCCGCAACACCTACATCTATCCGCCCAAGCCCTCGATGCGGATCATCTCCGATATCTTCGCCTTCGCCAGCGCGAAGATGCCGAAGTTCAACTCGATTTCGATCTCGGGCTACCACATCCAGGAAGCCGGCGCGACAGCCGATCTGGAGCTGGCCTACACCCTCGCCGACGGGGTGGAATACATCCGCGCCGGTATCGCCGCGGGCATGGACGTCGACAAGTTCGCCCCGCGCCTGTCGTTCTTCTGGGCCATCGGCATGAACTTCTTCATGGAGGTCGCCAAGCTGCGCGCCGGTCGTTTGCTGTGGAGCGAGCTGGTGTCGAAGTTCGAACCCAAGAGCGCGAAATCGCTGTCGCTGCGCACACATTCGCAGACCTCGGGCTGGTCGCTGACCGCGCAGGACGCCTACAACAATGTGGCGCGCACCTGCATCGAGGCGATGGCCGCGACCCAGGGGCACACCCAGTCGCTGCACACCAACGCCCTCGATGAGGCGCTGGCCCTGCCGACGGACTTCTCCGCGCGCATCGCCCGCAACACCCAGCTGCTCATCCAGCAGGAGTCCAACACCACCCGTCCGATCGACCCGTGGGGTGGCTCGTACTACGTCGAGTGGCTCACCCACCAGCTCGCCGAGCGGGCTCGTGCCCACATCGCCGAGGTCGAGGCGCACGGCGGTATGGCGCAGGCGATCTCGGAGGGCATTCCCAAGCTGCGCATCGAAGAGGCCGCCGCGCGGACCCAGGCGCGCATCGACACCGGTCAGCAGCCGGTGATCGGCGTCAACAAGTACCAGGTCGAAGAAGACCACGCCGTCGAGGTCCTCAAGGTCGAGAACTCGCGGGTGCGGGCCGAGCAGATCGAAAAGCTGGAACAGCTTCGCGCCGATCGGGATTCGGCCGCCGTGGAGCAGGCTCTTGCCGAATTGACCCGTGCGGCAGCGTCTTCCGAAGGCGGCATGGAGAACAATCTCCTCGCGTTGGCCATCAACGCCGCGCGCGCCAAGGCCACCGTCGGTGAGATCTCCGACGCGCTGGAGAAGGTATACGGCCGTCATCAGGCCGAAATCCGTACCCTGTCCGGTGTGTACCGTGACGAAGCAGGCAAGGCCTCCAACATCGGCGCCGCCATCGCGCTGGTCGAGGAATTCGCCGAGGCCGAGGGCCGCCGCCCGCGCATCCTGGTCGCCAAGATGGGCCAGGACGGCCACGACCGCGGCCAGAAGGTGATCGCGACGGCGTTCGCCGACCTCGGCATGGACGTCGATGTGGGCCCGCTGTTCCAGACGCCCGAAGAGGTGGCGCGCCAGGCCGCCGACAACGACGTGCACATCGTCGGGGTGTCCTCGCTGGCCGCCGGCCACCTCACCCTGGTGCCCGCCCTGCGGCAGGCACTGGCCGAGGTGGGGCGGCCCGACATCATGGTCATCGTCGGCGGCGTGATCCCGCCCGGTGACTTCGACGAGCTCTACGAAGCCGGTGCGGCCGCGATCTTCCCGCCCGGCACCGTCATCGCCGACGCGGCCATCGATCTGCTGAAGAAACTGGGCGCGGTACTCGGGCACGAGATCGGCGGCGGCGCACAGGCATGAGCTGTCAGCGCTGGGAGTCGGCGGCAGGCGTCACCGCGCGGGGCGCCCGCGCATGCCGTATCGGAACAGTATGAGCGAGTCCGCACGCCACGCCGAGGGCGCCGGCGCGCACCCTCGGCTCGGGACCACCGCGGGCGTCGGCTCGCCGCGCAACGATGGGCGCACTGCCGCCGGTGTTCGGCGCACGATCGATGTCGACGCGCTGGCCGGCGAGATCAAGGCCGGGCAGCGTTCGGCGTTGGCTCGCGCGATCACGCTGGTCGAATCCACCCGCTCCGATCATCGGGAACTCGCGCAGCAACTGCTGTTGCGAGTTGCGGCGGAACCGGGCAGCGTCGTCTCGAACAGGGTCGGCATCACCGGCGTTCCCGGCGTCGGCAAGTCCACGTTCATCGACGCGCTCGGAATGTACTTGCTGGCCGCGGGACATCGGGTAGCAGTACTCGCGGTGGATCCGTCCTCGACGCGCACCGGCGGTTCGATCCTCGGTGACAAGACGCGGATGGCCAGGTTGTCGCTGGAAGCCGACGCGTTCATCCGTCCGTCGCCGACCGCGGGCACCCTCGGTGGCGTGGCGAAGGCGACCCGCGAAACGATCGTGCTGCTCGAGGCCGCCGGATACGACGTGATCCTCGTCGAGACCGTCGGTGTCGGCCAGTCCGAGGTGACCGTCGCCAACATGGTCGACGTGTTCTGCTTTCTCACGCTGGCCCGTACCGGAGATCAGTTGCAGGGCATCAAGAAAGGTGTGCTGGAACTCGCCGAACTCGTCGCGGTCAACAAGGCCGACGGCAAGCACGAGATCGAAGCCAAAGGCGCTGCCCGCGAACTGGCGGGCGCGCTGCGTTTGATCCACCCGCACGACGCACTGTGGAAGCCTCCGGTGCTCACTATGAGTGGCCTGGAAGGCGTCGGCCTGGAGAAGTTCTGGGATACCGTCCTCGACCACCGCCGGGTGCTCACCGAAGCGGGCGAATTCGGCGAGAAGCGCCGCCGTCAGCAGGTCGACTGGACCTGGACCATGGTCCACGACCAGATCCTGCGCCGCCTCGCCGACAATCCGAGCGTCAAAGCTGTTCGCGCGCAGGTGGAATCATCCGTCCGCGCGGGCACCCTCACACCGGCTCTCGCGGCCGAAGAGATACTGGCCGCCTTCGACGCCTGACGCAAACCGAGCCATGGGGTTGCGCGAACTACCGACGACGTGAATACTTAGGTATGTGCCTAAGTATTCGAGTGACGCGACGGACACAGGACTCGACAGTGTCTTTCGGGCATTGGCCGATCCGACTCGTCGCGCGATCGTCGAACAGCTCTCGCGTGGGCCCGCCTCGGTGTCGGATCTCGCCGCACCGTTCGAGGTCGCGCTGCCGACGATCGTGCAGCACTTGAAGGCGCTGGAGGCAGGCCGGCTCGTCAGCTCGGCGAAGATCGGCCGCGTGCGCACCTACCAACTGGTGCCGGACGCCTTCGGATCCGCCATGGACTGGATGCACCGCCATCGCCCACCGGCGCAGCGGCAAGTGGACCGGCTCACGGCACTGCTCGCGCAATCGACCACACCCGCAGAAGGAGAAGGACAATGACCGACACGGTGACCCGTTCCATCAACCACGCCCAGTTCACCATCGAACGCGAGGTGCCCGTCGCGCCCGCTGTCGTCTTCCAGGCCTTCGCCGACCCGGCGGTCAAGGCGAAGTGGTTCGGCACCGAGGAAGGCTGGGAGCAGGGCGAGGTCTCGATGGATTTCACGGTGGGCGGCCGTGAGATCAACGAAGGCACCTTCCATCAGGTGAGCTCCCGCTTCGTCGCCACCTACACCGACATCGTCGACAACGAACGTCTCGTCTACACCTATGACATGTGGCTGAACGGTTCCCATATCTCCACGTCGGTGGCCACCTGGGAATTCGAGCCCACCGCCACCGGTACCACGCTCACTCTGGTCGAATTCGGCGCTCACCTGGACGGGTTCGACACCGGTGCTCAGCGTGAGGAAGGAACCCGGGCACTCGTCGACGCCCTGGTCGACTACCTTATCGCCAACGCCTGAGCGGTCCGTCCGCACGGACCGCTCAGGCGGGGTCAGCCGACTGCCATGCTGACGATCGGGAGGGTGGTCGGTCCGGGCGAACCACCGGCGGGTTCGACAGTCACCGCGAGCTTGTCGGCGGGGTCGACAGGGGTGACGACCGAGGCCGGACCGTCCATCACCGCCACCGATTTCGGTGCGCGGTCGGGCGTCAGCAGCCACAACTGGTAGCTGCGATCGGCAGGCAGCGCGGGCATGTCGTCGAACGACACCGCGGCGGCGCCGAGGGCCTTCGATTGGTACACCGTCATCGCACCACCGCCGGTGATGGCGACCGAGGACTCGCGGCTGTCGGGTTGGTCGAGCACCTGCTGTGCGGTGACGGCGCCCGAGCCTTCGTCGCCGCGCTCGATCACCGCCGCGATGCCGACACCGACCCCGACCGCCACGATCGCCGCGGCGGCCACGGCCAACCATCGCTGCTGCCAGCCCTTGCCTGCCGCGCCGCGCCGCGCGAGCGGATGGATCTGTGGGTCGTGCTGGTCCAGTGCGCGCATCAGCGCGGTCTCGAGTCGCGCCGGTGGCGCAACCGAGTCGAACACGGTCAGCTCCGCCATGGTCTCCTGGATCCGGCGCACGGCGGTGTGGAATTCGGCCACGCGTTCGGGGCCTGCCGCCTCGAGCCAGTCGTCGAGGGCCTGCCGCTGCGCGGGATCCAACGCGTCGATGGCGTAGGGGTAGGCCTCGTCGATCCACGACCAGGGGGTCCGCCGATCGGTCTCGCTCATCGGGAAGTCCCTCCGGTCAAACAGTTCTCGAGCCGTTTCAAGCCGTCTTTGATCCGGCTCTTCACCGTCGGCAACGGCACCGACAAGGTCTCGGAGACCTCGAGGTAGGTCCGGCCACCGTAGTAGGCCAGCGCTACCGCTTCCCGCTGCAGGGCGGTCATCGTCTCGAGACAGTCCAGCACCGACTGCTCGTCGAGTCGCTGGGTGACCTCCTCGGCCACGATGTCGTGGTCGCGGCCGAGGTGGGCGTGACCGAACACGATGTCGCGGCGGGTGGCCGACTGCTCGGCCCGCACCCTGTCCACCGCGCGCCGGTGGGTCAGCATCATCAGCCAGCCGATCGGGCTGGCCTTGGTCGCGTCGTACTGTCCGGCCAGTGACCAGACCTGGAGGAACACCTCCTGCGCGATGTCCTCGGCGGCCCCGTGGTTGCGCACCACACGTAGCGCGAGCCCGAACACCCGGGGACTGGTGGCGCGGTAGAACTCGGCGAACGCCGTCCGATCGCCTGCCGCGACATCGTCGAGCAAAGTGATCAGCCGGGCTTGCACGGTGTGGTCGCGCTGGGCGCCCGTCGGGCACGCGGGTGCGGGCTCGCTGACCGATCGCAGGCGGATCGGTGAGGAGCCCGGCCTGTTCGTCATCGTGTGGTCCCTGCTTGCATCAGCATGAGAGGGATTTCGGCCTGCCTTCTGATTCGGATGGGCGCCGCCCGAATATTTCTGCTGCGGCGCTGGACAGCGCGCCGGCGCGACCGTCACAGACATTACGCCGCGGGCGGCATGAGCACGCTGTCGATCATGTACACGGTGGCGTTCGCGGTGCGGACACCACCACAGATCACATTCGCTTCGCCGACCTCGAGCGCGTCGCCGGAGCCGCTGACCGTCACGTCCGCGCCCTCGACCGTCTTGTGCGTGCCCGCGATGTTCTGCGGTGCGATCTGGCCCGGCACTACGTGATAGGTGAGGATCGCGGTGAGTGTCGCGGAGTCGGTCTTCAACCCCTCGATCGTGGCCGGATCGATCTTCGCGAAGGCCGAGTCGACGGGCGCGAAGACGGTGAACTGGCCGCCGTTGAGGGTGTCCACCAGGTTGACCTCGGGATTGAGCTTGCCCGAGACCGCCGAGACCAGAGTGGTGAGGATCGGGTTGCTGGACGCGGCGACAACCACCGGCTCCTTGGCCATTCCGCTGACCGAGCCGGGGCCACTGGGAACCTGGGCGGCGTATTCGGCGCACCCGGGCCCGCCCAGGCCGTCAGCGGCGGACGCGCCGGTGGTGGCGGTCGGTGCCGAGGTCGCAGGCGATCGCATGATGTTTCCGTCACTTCTGTCGAGGCGGCGACGCGCCGCACACATTCTGGTCGCAACGGAGTTCGGCTGGCTCGCCGGCGCGGACTGCCGGTGGGCGGCATTGATTTCCTCGACATCGCCTCAGCTGCCCACGCAGTCGATGAGCGGCGCGGGATACTGCGCCGGATCGACGTTCGCGCGCCACGGGCGGTGAATGCTCGCGCCGGGCAGGTGCGCCAGCTCGGGCAGCCAACGCCGCACGTAGTCGCCGTCGGGGTCGTAGCGGTCGGCCTGGCGCAGCGGGTTGAGTACCCGATTGGGCCGGGTGTCGGTGCCGGTGCCTGCCACCCACTGCCAGTTGAGCTGGTTGTTCGCGAGGTCGGCGTCGACGAGCCAGCGCAGGAAATGCGCCGCGCCGACCCGCCAGTCCTGGTGCAGCGACTTGGCGAGGAAGCTGGCCGCGATCAAGCGCGCGCGGCCCGGCATCCAGCCTTCGGCGCGGAGTTGGCGCATGCCCGCGTCGACGATCGGGTAGCCGGTTCGCCCGTCGCGCCACGCGGCGACGGCCTGTTCGTCGTCGGGGCCCGCGGTGACGCGGGTGTGATAGTCCGACCAGGCGGCATCGGGGCGGGCGGCGAGCACCTGGTGGTGAAAGTCGCGCCAGGCCAGCTGTCGTACGAAGGCGAGTCCGCCGTCGCCGGACGGATCGGCCCGGCTCACCACCTCGGTGGGCGACACGCAGCCGAAGTGGAGGTACGGCGACAACCGTGAGGTGGCGTCGGCGGCGAGATAGTCGTTGTCGCGGGCGTAGTCGGCGATCGGGCCGTCGAGCCAGTCATCCAGCAGGGCGCGTCCGGTGGACTCGCCGCCGACTCGCAACCGTGGCGATGGCTCGCCTGCACCCAGATCCTGTGGCCGCGGCAGTATCTCGCTGTGGATCGGCGGCACCACCAGCGACCGCGGCGCCGGGAGTGGGCTGCGGCGATGAGCCGCACTCCAGCGCCGGAAGTAGGGGGTGAAAACGGCGAAGTGATCGCGTCCCGTCGAAGGCACGAGCTCGGCGGAAGTCGCTGTGATGGAACCGGAATGGCAGCGCACGGTGACATTCGGGATGTCGCGCAGCGCCTGCTCCCGGTTGCTGCTGTAGCGGCTGACGTCCTCGGCCAGGTGCACGCTCGTGGCGCCGGTTTCCTGCACCACCCGCTCGACCTCGTCGGCCACCGCGCCGCGGCGCACGACCAGCGCGCCGCCGAGTTCCCGCAGTTGCTCGTGGAGTTCGGCGAGCGCGGCGGCGAGGAAGTGGGCCCGATTGGGCGGGCAGCGATCGGGCACCAGCGCCTCGTCGACGACGAACAGCGGCACCACCTGGTCGGCCTCGCGCGCGGCCGCGGTGAGCGCGGGGTTGTCGCGCACGCGCAGATCGCGCGTGAACAGGGCAATGGCAACACTCATCGTGCGCACAGGGGCACTACATCCCCACGTCCGCCGGTCGTGGGCGAGGTGAGATAAATGCACGGGTCCTGGCCCGCGATCCTGATCTCCTCGTCGATCTGCTGCCAGGCGGTCGCGTCCAGGGACGGAGTGCGGGAGAGCACGAAACCGGAGAGTCTGCTCGGCGAGGTGACCAGGGCCCACGAATAGTCAGGGCCGAGCGCGCTCACGATGTAGTTGGTCGGTCCCTCGCGCCCGTCCTGGCCCGGGATGCCCGGGAAGCTCACGTGCAGTCGGGCGTTCGTGGCCGGGTCGTTCACGGTGGCGGTGCCGCGGATTTCGTCCACGCCGCCGGTCCAGGTGTGGCAGCGGTTGTGGACGCCGATCGCACCGGTCGGGTCGAGGGTGTAGGTCGCGGTGGTATCGCGCGCGCAATTGAGGTTGAACACCTGCGGCACCGCCGCGAGCTGATGCCATTCGCCGAGATAGCGGTCGAGCTCGAGACGCGGTACCGGCGCGGGCGGTGCGGCGACCGCGGTGCTCGAACCCGTCGCGGTGAGTCCGGCGGCGATCAGCAGGGCGGTGGTCCACAGGCCGAGACGGGTGCGCACAGGAACTCCTCGTGGTAGGCGGTGTCGGTTCATGCTAACAGCAAACGATGCATCAGTGATGCACGAATCAGCGGTGCGCCGAGACAGCGCCCGGCAGTCACTGTGTACCTCCGACGCGCGAAGACCGGACCGTGACGCGCCGGTCATGGCGTTGCGGGCAGAATGGAACGATGCCCGCCGGTTCCGCTCCCGAATCCGCCGCCGGATTCACGGTGCGCGCGGTGGCCGACCGTCTCGGCATCCCGACCGCGACCCTGCGCAGTTGGAACCGGCGCTATGGGATCGGTCCCGTCCAGGACCGCCCGGGCAGGCACCGCCTCTACTCCGACGCCGATATCGCTGTCCTCGAGCACATGCTCGAGTTGATCGGCGGCGGCGTGAGCCCGGCGGGGGCCGCCGCGGCGGCTCGCGGGCCGGTGCCGGTGCTCGGTGACCGCGTAGGCCTGCTCGACGCCGCGTTCGCCTTGGACACCGCCGCCGTGTACGCGTATCTGGATGCGCACGTGCGGGCTCATGGCGTGATCGAGACCTGGGAAGCGCTGTGTCGCCCGGCTTTCGGTGAGGTCGTCGCCCGTCAGGGCGGCGGTGAGGGATGCATCGATGTCGAGCACCTGCTGTCGTGGTCGGTCGCGGCGGTCATGCACCAGGTGAAACCGGCACAGAGCAGTGCGCCCGTGCTGCTCGCGTGCACCAGCGGGGAAACGCACTCCCTGCCGCTCGATGTCCTGCGGGCTGCCTTGGCGCAGGCGGGGGTCGGTGCGCGCATGCTGGGCGCCGATGTGCCGACCGTCGCGCTGGCCGATGCGCTCGCCCGGCGTTCGGGCAAGACCTCGGTGCTGCTGTGGTCACACCGTGAGTCGACCGCCTTGACCTCGGCCGTGCTCGCCTGCGCGGACGCGGGTGCGCGAGTCCTCGTGGGTGGGCCCGGCTGGGATGCGGTGATGCTGCCCGAGAGCGTCGAGCGGATCGGCGGCCTGGTCGCCGCGGTCGATGCGCTGCGCTGAGCTTTCTCGCTGCCGGCACGTTCTGCTCGACACGATGCGCGGCCGACGCGCGCTCGTGACACGGCTTCCTCGGAGTCGCCGCGTGCGCCGGCAATCATCGTCCTGTGCGACGGGACCCGGTACGAATCAGCTTGCGGTCCGGCCGAGTAGATGCCGCAGCGTCTTCTCCACATCGGCGGTGCGGAATGGGTGGCCCGCATCGGCCAGACGGGCCGGGATCACCCGCTGACTCGCCTCGGCGAGTTCGCGCGCACCCTGCCTGCCGAGCAGCACCGCCGGGCCGAAACCCGGAACCGGCAGCAGCGCGCGACGATGCAGCACCCGCGCCAGCACGTTGGAGTATTCGCTGTTTCGAACGGGCTGCGGCGCAACAGCATTGACCGGCCCGCGCAGCGTGCTGTCCCAGAGTGCGCGGTGGTAGACGTCGACGAGATCGTCGATGCCGATCCACGACTGCCACTGCCGGCCGTCGCCGATCCGTCCACCGAGACCGGCGGTGAACAGCGGCCGCAGCAGCCGCAGCGTGCCGCCACGCGGAGATTGCACGATGCCGGTGCGCACCCGCACGACGCGGACCCCGCCCACTGCGGCAGGCTCGCAGGCGTTCTCCCACTGATCGACCAGGTCGGCCAGGAACCCGTCGCCACGCTCGGACTGTTCGGTCAGCGTTTCGTCGCCGCGGTCGTAGCCGTAGAAGCCGATGGCGGATGCGCTGACGAAGGTGTCGATGCCCGATGCGGCGGCGAGCTCGGCGAGCCGACGGGTCGGCCCGATGCGGCTGTCGGTCACCGCTCGCCGATGCGCAGTGGTGAATCGTCCGGCGATGGATGCGCCGGCCAGATGGATCACGGCATCGATGTCGGTGAGCAGGTCGGCGGCGGGCGCGGCAGGATCCCACTGTCGTTCGTCGCGATGCTGTGCGGGATGGCGGACCAGCCGCACCACACGGTGGCCGCCGGTGCTGAGAAAGGCGCTCAGCGCGGTGCCGACCAGTCCCGACGCGCCGGTCATCGCGATCGTCGTGGGCCGCCATCCGGACTCCGCCGCGCGCAGGTGCGCGGCCAGGTCGTTCGTCAACTGGCGATAGCGGTAGTCGAACATCGGCCGCAGGACAGACTTCGGAATCGGTGTCTGCACCCGATCGATGACCCGGGTGTGCGCGTGATCGACCTCGGCGAACTCGTGCACGTGCCGCCACGGCAACAGCCGTGAGATCGGCAACGAGGCAGGCCCGTCCGACGCGATGGCGTCGACGAACCGCTCCGGCGGCCGGTACTGCTCGGGGTCGTGCTGGGCGACCCAGCGCAGTCCGCCGGGCAGGCCGAGTATCGCTCGCCCGGTCGCCAGCGAATCGGCTTCCGCGAGCAGGGTGGCCGGCTGCCACGGCGGAGCCAGTCGTATGAACGCACCGGGGCGGGCGAACCAGTCGAAGACGTCGGCCCGTGGTCTTGCGACGATGGCGGAACACTCGATGCCCATGGCTCGACTGTAGTCACGATCCGCCGCCGATGCAGCGATGGTGCATCGAAATATGTGGCCCGTCGTCTCTTCGGGGGCAGAGTCATGGCAGCTGGACCGGCCGCAGTCCTAGCCGTGCCCCATCGCGCCCATATCCATGTCCATCCGCAGGGGAGTGGGCTGCTGGCCAGGGGTCAGCACCAGGAATTGGCCCATCATGCCCTGGTCCTCGTGGTGGAGGAGGTGGCAGTGGTACATGTACGGATAGGTGGGATCGGTGTGGTCGGCGAAGTGCATGGCGAGGGTGTAGGAGGCTCCGGGGGCGGTGTACACCGTGTCCTTCCAGCCGGAAAGCGCTAGGGGAGGGGCGTTCCCGTCGATGGCGACGATCTGGAACTGGACGTCGTGGACATGGAAGTTGTGCGGCCAGTTGTCCTTGTTGCGGACCGTCCACACTTCGGTGGTGTCGACGGGGACGGTCATGTCGATCCGGTTCATGTCCATGCGGCGGTTGTTGATCATGAACCATTGCAGATCGAACGCGCGGGTCGGCGCGGTGGTCGCGGTCGCCAGCGCGCGCATCGGGACCAGAGTGGCGGGTAGTGCGGCCGACGGGCGCGGGCTTTCGGCAGCACGCAGGATGAGGACATCGAAGGTGTCGTCGAAGCCGAACTCGGCGGCACGGTCGATCCCCGCGCGCTCGGTGATCGGCAGCGACCGTAACGTGACGTTCTCGCCGGCGCCGACGCTGACCACCAGTTCGACGCGTTCTCCCGGACTGAGTTGAATTCGGTTGAGGGTAACGGGTTTCGGGAGCAGGCCGCCGTCGGTGGCGATGAGCTGGAAGGCTCTGCCGTCGCCGAAGGCGAGATGGTAGAGCCGCCCCGACGAGCCGTTGAGGATGCGCAACCGGACCCGGTCGGTGGTGACGGACAGGTGCGCGTTCGCGATGCCGTTGGTGACGATCGTGTCGCCGAGCAGGCCCACATCGGTGGCGTCGGATTCGTCGAGGGCGCCGTCGGCGGTGAAGCGGCGATCCTGGATGACCAATGGAATGTCGTCGACGCCGTATTCTTTCGGCAGATCCAGCGCGTCCGCCGCGTCGTCGTCGATCAGGAACAAGCCGGAAAGGCCACGGTGGACGTGCTTTTCGGTCGCGCCGTGTGGATGCGGGTGATACCAGAGCGTCGCGGCCTGCTGCTGCACCGTCCACTGCGGGGCCCATACGGCGCCGGGCGCGATCATCTGATGCGGTCCACCGTCGAATTTCGCGGGCAGGTGCATGCCGTGCCAGTGCACCGAGGAGGCCTCGGGCAGGTCGTTGGTGACAGTGAAGCCGACCTGCTCGCCGCGCCGAGCGCGCACGGTCGGGCCGAGAACCGACCCGTTGTAGCCCCACGTCGCCGTCTGCTTGCCGCGGATCATCTCGGTGGTGCCCGCCTGCGCCCGCAGGGCGAACCGGCGAACGCCGTCCGCGCCCACGGTCGATGCCGCCAGGGGTGGAATGGGCAACGGGCGGGTCGAGCCGGTCGAGCCGGGTGCCGACGGGCGGATCGAACACCCGGCCGCGTAGACCACCGGTGCCAGGGCGAGCCCGGTGAGAAAACCTCGTCGCGAGACCACGTGTGCTCCTTCTGCAGGGGAGTCTCCAGCTTCGTTCGGCGAGGGCCGCGGCGACTCCGCCCAGCGGCCGGACCCAGCTCGTCGAACTCCGCCCTCCCGGCTCTTGCGCGGACGTGGACAGCGTGGTAGCTGATTCTTCGCGGACGCGCCGACCGAGTGCTCACGCGGTTCGAACTGCACGCTCGCCTACGGTGGGGGCGTGATCGACATCCGCGCACACCGCGACTGGCGAGGGCTGCTGCGGTGGCTGCCGCTGGTGCTGATCCCGGTACTGCTGCTGGCCAGCACCTACCCGGACCAGTACCGCGTGCCGCCGCACTACTGGTTGCTGGCGATGGCGGCGGCCGTGGTGTTTCTCGCGGGCTCGCGGTGGCCGCTCGCGGTGTCGATCGTGCTGTCGGGGCTGGCCGTGCCGATGCTGCGGACCGATGCTTGGGGCGTGTCGGGCCTGGTGCCCTATCTCGGGGCGGTGGCCCTGGTCGATGTGGTGGCGCGCACGCACCGGTGGTCGACGGTGGCGGTGGCGACGGCGGGCTGGGCGGCCGCTGTGGGGCTGGGGCGGGTCGGTCTGCACGACAACTCGATCGGCCGGGCGTCCACTCTCGTCGAAGCCGCCTCGTATGTGGGCCTGCCGTTGCTGCTCGGGTTGTACCTGCGTGGGCAGCGTGACCTGGCGCAGAATCTGCGCCTGCGCGCCGTGGAGGCGCAAGCGCGCACCCGCCTCGACGAGCGTGCCGCGCTGGCCAGAGAACTCCACGATGTGGTCGCCCACCATATGGCATCGATCATCCTGCGGATCTCGGTGGCCGGACATGTTGTGCGAGAGGCCGATCCGCGAGTGGTCACCGTCCTCGACGACGTGCGCACGACGGCGGCCGACGCGCTGGCCGACATCCGCAGGCTGCTCGCCGCGCTGCGTGATCCCGCCCTGGGCACGGTCGCCCTGGTCGACACCGATGCGGTCGCGACCGAAATCGACGCCGCACTCGCGCGGGTGCGCGCCGCCGGGTTCACCGTGGACGGCTCGCGGGACACCGATCTCGCCGGGCTCGACGCCATCAGCAGACTCACCCTGTTGCGCTTGGTGCAGGAGTCGCTGACCAACGTGATGAAGCACGCCGATCGTGATGTGCCCGTGCGGGTCCGGGTGGGCGGCAGGGACGGCGGCACCGTGCTGGAGGTGGTCAACGGCGGGCGCGAGACGGCGGCCCCGCCGGGACACGGCATCGTCGGCATGCGCGAACGGGCCGAGCTCGCGGGCGGGACGCTGCGCGTCGGCGCCGAGGAACGCGCCTGGGTGGTCCGGGCGTGGCTGCCCGCCGCAGTGCGCACCGAGGAGCCTGCATGATCACCGTGCTGCTCGTGGACGACCAGCGCCTGGTGCGCGCGGGCCTGCGGATGCTCATCGAGGACACTGCCGATCTCGCCGTCGTCGGGGAGGCGGCCGACGGCGTCGAAGCGGTGCGGCTGTACGCGGAGCTGCGCCCCGACCTCATCGTCATGGACCTGCGGATGCCCGGGCTCGACGGCGTCGGGGCGACCTGGCAGATCCTCGCCTCGTCGCCACGGGCGAAGGTGCTCGTGCTCACGACGTTCGACGACGACGAGCATCTGTTGCCCGCGCTGGCTGCCGGCGCCGCGGGCTATTTCGTCAAGGACACCGAGCCCGCCGTGCTGCTCGACGCGATCCGGCGCACGGTGGACGGCGACCTGATGTTCTCACCCGCGCTGCTGCGCCGCCTGGTCGACCGCGCGCTCGACGCGCCGTCGACAGCGGTCCCCGCACCCGACATGACCCCGCGCGAGATCGATGTCCTGCGTCTCGTCGCGCAGGGGTACGGCAATCAAGAGATCGCTGAGCGGCTCCACCTGGGCGTCAGTACCGTGAAGACCCACATCGCCAACCTGCTCGCGAAGACCGGCACCGACAATCGTGTCCGGCTCGCGGTGTACGCGGCCCAGATCATCGGCCGCTGACGACGCCGTCGACCGCCGCGCCGAGGCCGGATCGGCCGAGCAGGCGGTGTCGTCGGGCAACGATCTGCTGTGTGGTGCGCCATCACAGGTCGAAGAGGGTAACCGCGTTGTCGTGGCACACTTTTCGAATCCACTCGGTGCCGAGTTCCAGACGTTCGAGTGCGTTGACCGCCTCGGCGTAGGGGTAGGGGATGTTGGGGAAGTCGCTCCCGAAGAGGATGCGATCACCGAATCGGATCAGTCGATCGCGTTCGGTGGGTGGATAGGGTGCGCCACCCTCACTGAAATCCGTCCAGACCATGGTGGTGTCGAGACGCAGCTGAGGGTACTGCTCGGCCAAGTCGAGGAATTCGCTGTACTCGGGTGTTCCCATGTGCGCGATGATCAAGCGCAGGGTCGGAAAGCGGCGCAGCAGTTCGGCGATGGGGGAGGGGCCGGTGAATTCACCGGGCGCAGGCCCGGATCCGCAGTGGATCAGCACCGGGGTGCCGGTGTCTGCCAGGATCGCCCACACCGCGTCGAGAAGGGGATCGAGGGGGGAGAACGCGCCGACCTGGATGTGCACCTTGAAGATCCGCGCCCCCGCGTCGATCGCCGCTCGGACATAGCGGGGTGCGTCGGATTCGGGGTAGAAGGTGGCGGTGTGCAGGCAGTCCGGGGTCCGCGCGGCGAACTCCGCGGTCCACGAGTTGAGCCACTCGCCCATGCTTGGCTTGTGCGGGTAGACCAGTGAGGTGAAAGCGCGCACACCGAAGTCGCGCAAGGTCTTCAGACGCACCTGCTCGTCGTCGCGGTAGGTGATCGGCCACGGACGGCCCGTCAGCGGGCCCGCGGCGTCGAAATAGGCCCACACCTTGCGCATCACCTGATCGGGCATGAAGTGCGTGTGCACGTCGACGATGGCCGGGAGGTCGTAGCGGGCGCGGAAGTCGGCTAGGTAGGCGACGGTGTCTACAGTCATGGCTGCTCCGGGTAGAGGCGACGGGCCAGGGCGCCGACGCGAGCGATGAGGCGTTCGAAGAAGACGGCGGGGTCGGTGCCGATCACGATGTCGGCGTTGGGTTCTCGGCCCCACATGCCCGCCCAGTCGGCGACGGTGGTGGCGCGGGTGATGGTGCCCGCGAGCTCCACGTCGACGGTGGCGGGGCGGGTGCTCGCCAGGCCCGGGTCCAGTGCCACCGCGGCGGCGAACGGGTCGTGCATGTGCGCCAGGTAGCCCAGGTTGTACTGGTGGTGGAAGTCGAAATAGAACCGGACCGCGTCGGTGAGGTAGCGGACGATCGGATTGCTCGCCGCAGAACGGAATTCCGCGGGATCGCCCGCGCCGAGATGCTCGATCGGTGCGCTGTGCGCTGTCTGCGCGAGGAGGTCCAGATGGTGGGGAAACATCTCGATGGACTCGGTGACGTCGAGTCCGCACACCAGCGGCCTGCGGTCCGGTGGCGCCGCGGAGAAGGCGTCGAACACCTCCTTGGCTGCTTCGGGGTCGACGTGAATGTTCCACTCGTTGGTCGGGGTCGTGTTGCCGGGGTGGTTGAACGCGCCGCCCATGATGACCAGGCGGTGCAGCAGGCGCGGCAGTTCGGGCTCGAGGCGAAGGGCCAGCGCGAGATTGGTCAGCGGACCGGTGCACAGACCGACGACCTCGCCCGGGTGGGCACGCACGAGGTCCACCCAGAGCGCAGCCGCCGACCGCGATGACAGCGTGCGCGGCGAAACGGGCAGTTCGGCGTACCCGAGGCCCTGCGGCCCGTGGGTGTCCTCGGTGGTGCGCAGCGCAACGGCGAGCGGTTCGGCCGCGCCGAGCGCCACCTCGATCGCGGGTGCTCGGCCCAGATCGAGCATCGCCAGGGTGTTGGCCGCGACCTGCGCCCCGTCCACGTTGCCCGCCGTGGCGGCGATGCCGATGATCTCGGCCTCGTCGCAGGCGAGCAGGTACAGGATCGCCAGGGAATCGTCGATCCCGGTGTCGACGTCGAGGATGATCTTCTGCGGCACGCCACCGAGCGTAGCCGCGGGCCCCGCCGAGTCCGCGGCCAGTGGGATCAGTAGGACGGGAGCGCGAATTCCTCGGTGTGGCCGAAGAAGATCTTCTTGGTCAGCGGGCGCATCGGGCGCGACATCATCAGCCGCAGATTCATTTTGGCCAGCCGCGTCACCAGCGGTGACTTGGGGATCATCATCGCCATGCCGCCTCCGGGGATCTGCTTGGCCTTGTCGAGGAACGGGGTGATCGCGTCCTGGTAGCGCCGCTGCGCGCCGGCCAGGTCATCCGGGGTGGCGGCGATTTCGGCGGCCAGGACGTAGGCGCCCACGATGGCCATCGCGGTGCCCATGCCGCTGAGCGGGGAACCGCAGTAGCCCGCGTCGCCGATGAGGGTGACCCGGCCGATGGACAGTTCGGGCACATCGACGCGGGCGACTTCGTCGAAGTAGAAGTCGGGCGTGGAATCCATCGCGGCGAGCACGGCGCGCGCGTGCCAGCCCGCGCCGGCGATCGCCGTCCTGATCAGCGCGCGCTGCGCGTCGACGTCGCGGCGCAACGCCGGGTCGGTCTCGGTGCGCAGGGTGACGATCGCCTTGGCCGTGCGTGGGTCCGCGTCCGGGCGGATGCCGAGCATGGCGCCGGGAATCAGGCGCATGCTGAACCAGCCGGGCTCCACGTCGGCCGGGTTCGGGATGGTGAAGAAGGCGCCGTAGCCACCGAGATTGGTGCTGAACTGCTCCTCGGGCCCGAACACGAGCCTGCGGGTCGCCGAGTGCACACCGTCGGCGCCGATCACCAGATCGAATCGCTCGGTGACCCCGGAGGCGAAGGTGACGTCCACGCCGGTGTCGTCCTGGACGATCCGGTCGATCCACTCGCCGTAGCGGTAGTCCAGCTGACCGTTGTCGGCGCCGGCCACCGCGTCGAGCAGCACCTGATTCAGGTCGCCGCGAGTGATCTCGATTTCGGCGACAACGCCCTGACCGTCGAAATCCTCCATCGACATCCTGGCGTAGATCTTGCCCGCGCCGTCGACGTAGGACATACCGTGCTCGTCGAGCTGGTACCCGGCGATGCCCTCCATCAGACCCATCCGCTCGGCGGCCTCTTTGCTCGGCCCGCGCAGATCGACGGCCTGACCGCCGGGGCGGGGGACCGCGGCCCGCTCGACGACGGTGGTGCGAATGCCGCTGCGCAGCAACTGGAGTGCGACCGCGTTACCCGCGATGCCGCCGCCGGAGACGAGAACGTGGAGGGCCTTGGCGATGCTCATGATGGAAAGTCCCGTCTGATGTACGAATGTCTTAGACATATGTCTAACAAAGAGTTGCACGGATGTCTAGGACAAATGTCTTAGACGCTGCGCTAGACTGCTGAGCATGGGTAACAGGGAAGATCTACTGGCGGGGGCGCGCAAAGTGATTCTGGAGCGTGGCGTCGCCAAGGCGACCGCACGCGACATCGCGGCCGCGGCGGGGGTGAGCCTGGCCGCGATCGGCTACCACTTCGGGTCCAAGGATCGCCTCGTCACTCAGGCGCTGAGCGAGGCGCTGGGCAACTCGATGGGTGATGCGATGGATGAGCTGATCGCCGCCGGCGCCGGGAAATCACCGCTGGAGGGGCTGGTCGAGCTGTGGAACGGGATGCCCGCGGTGTTCGCGGGCAATCACGAGGCGATGTTGGCCAGCCTGGAGAACATCGTGCGGATCGTGCGTTCCGAGCAGGCGCGCGCACAACTGGGAGACCAGCTCGCCGGCGCGTACACCGACCTCGCGGTGAACGTCGCCGCGGCGCATCCAGAACTCGACGAGGCGCAGGCCGCGGCGATCGGCCGGCTGTACTTCGTCCTGGCGCAGGGCCTCGGCGTGCTGTGGCTGCTGGATCCGGGCGCGGTGGCGACAGACGGCGATCAGCTCGCGACGGCCGTCGCGGCGCTCGCGGGCAAGTGAGCGAGGCCGATCGTGCGCTGTGCGAGAGTTCATGTCGGATCACGCGGCGTCGCGGGCAGGAGCCAGGTGCGACGATGACGGCGAGGAGTGCGAGTGTGAACACGGCTGCGACCGACTGGGTCCGGATGCTGCGACCGGCGACGCCCGCGCGTGCGCGGCTGACGTGCTTTCCGCCGGGTGGGGGATCGGCGAGCTTCTACCGTGGCTTGGCCCAGCACATCGGTGCGGACGTCGAAGTGACCGCGGTGCAGTATCCCGGCCGACAGGACCGCCTCGACGACCAGGCGATCACCGATCTGGTTCTGCTCGCCGACCGGATCGCCGCCGATATCGCGCGTACGCCGGGGTCGGCGCGGGTGCTGTTCGGGCACAGCATGGGCGCGACCGTGGCATACGAGACGGCACGGCGACTCGCCGCCGCCGGACAGCCGGTTCGCGCCCTCATCGTATCCGGCCGTCCCGCACCGGAATTCGTCGAAACCGCGCGTGTGCACGAGGGTTCGGACGACGCGCTGATCGACGACCTCGAGCGGCTGGCGAACGATCCCGCGCCGGTGCGGCTGCTGCGCACCGAACCGGGACTTGCCGATCTGGTGCTCCCCGCGGTCCGCGCGGACTACCAGGCGATCGAGACCTATCGGCACCGGCCTGGACCGTTGCTGAGCTGCCCGGTCGTCGCCCTGGTGAGCACGCAGGACCCGACGACCACCGTGACACAGGCCGAGCAATGGCGCGCGGTCTCCGACGGTGCGTTCGGACTGCGCACATTCGACGGCGGGCACTTCTATCTCGACGACCAGCACGCCGCGGTGGCGCAGGAGATCACACGGCACGTGAGGTGAGCCGGCGCTGGTGCAGGCGCGCATAGCCCAGCCACGACACGAGCACCGACAGCGCTGCCAGCGCGCGCACCACGCCGAGCGCGCTGTCGGGGTAGATCACCCCGGTCAGGTAGTGGTCGATGAATCCCGCCGCGGGCAGCTCGCCCACCCCGGCCTGCCTGCGTGCCCAGTTCTCGGCGTAGGTCAGTGGGCAGTCGTAGCCGATCAGAATGCTGCCGAAACCCCACGCCACGGCGGGCACATGCAGGGCGATCGTGCGCGGCCAGCGCCACGCGAGGAAGCCGCCGGCGACCACGTACGCGATGAACGCGACGTGCGTGACGGCGAGAACGTCGGCAAGCACCCGGAACGGCACCTGTTCAGGATATGACCTGCTCGCCGAGCGGAATCATGATCATCATTCCGGTTCGGCATCGCTTGGGTCACCAGGGCGAAGGCCGGTAATCCTTGAGGAAGCACCCGTACAGGTCGACGCCCGCCTCACCCTGCACGATCGGGTCGTAGACGCGGGCGGCGCCGTCGACGAGATCGAGGGGGGCGTGGAAGCCCTCCTCGGCAAGCCGGACCTTGGTGAAGTGCGGGCGTTCGTCGGTGATCCAGCCGGTGTCGACCGCGGTCATCAGGATCGAGTCGGCCTCGAACATCTCGAGTGCGCTGGTGCGGGTGAGCATGTTCAGCGCGGCCTTCGCCATATTCGTGTGCGGGTGCCCCGGGCCCTTGTAGCCGCGGCCGAACTGGCCTTCCATCGCCGACACGTTGACCACGTATTTGCGCCTGCCCGCCGCGGCGGCCATCGCCGGACGCAACCGCGACACCAGGATGAACGGCGCGACCGAATTGCACAGCTGCACCTCGAGCAGTTCGGTGGCCTCCACCTCGCCGACGGTCTGCACCCAGCTGTTGGTGTGCGCGAGATCGGGGACGAGGCCACCGGCGTCGATGGCCACGCCCGCCGCGATCCGTTCGGGGGTGGCCGAGCCCGCGACCAGCGCGAGTTCGGCGACATCGGTGGCCGACAGCGACGGCGTGAGCGAGGCGGTGAGCGCGGTGGGGTGAGCCTGCATGGTCTTGCCGAAGGTGACCATCTCCGGCATGACACCCGCGGGCAGCGGTGCGGTCTCGGCGTCGACCAGGGCGCTGTAGGCGCCGGCCGATCGGCGCACGGTCTGGGCGGCGTTGTTGATCAGGATGTCGAGGGGGCCCTGCGCGGCGACGTCGTCGGCCAGTGCGACGACCTGGGCGGGGTCACGCAGGTCGATGCCGACGATGCGCAGCCGGTGCAGCCAGTCGGCGCTGTCCTCCATGGCGGCGAAGCGGCGGATCGCGTCGTTGGGGAAGCGCGTGGTGATGGTGGTGTGCGCGCCGTCGCGCAGCAGCCGCAACGCGATGTACATGCCGATCTTGGCGCGACCGCCGGTGAGCAGGGCGCGTTTGCCGGACAGGTCGGTGCGGGCGTCGCGCTTGGTGTGGCTCGCGGCCGCGCACGCGGGGCACAGCTGGTGGTAGAACGCGTCGACCTGGGTGTACTTCTGCTTGCAGATGTAGCAGGGCCGCGCCTTGAGCAGGGTGCCCGCGCTCGCACCGGCGGTGGCCGAGCTGATCGGGATGCCCGCGGTCTCGTCGTCGATGCGCTGCGGGGACCCGGTCGCCGTCGCGGCGATGACCGCGCGATCGTTCGACGAGATCTGCTCCCTGGCCTCGATGCGGCGGCGGTGCTTGAGCTTTTTGAACATGTGCCCGACCGCACGCTGGACAGCGATCGAATCGGGGTGTTCCTTCTCCAGTTGCCCGGCGTGTTCCAGCACCCGCAGACAGGTCGCCAACTCATCCGGATCGATCATGTTCTCGGTCATCGGGGAGCGCGACATTCCTTCGTGCGGGAGCGGTGGACGACATCTATTGTCGCATTGGCCGCGCGAGCGACCCGCTGGGTATCGTGATGGGCCGTCGCCGCAACCGCGCGACGGCTACCGAACTCGACGGAGCATCGCGATTTCCCCGCTGGACACCGATACCGCAGATACGCCGCGCAGGCGCAGGCTCGAACCCGACGAGCGACGCGCACAGATCCTGGCCTGTGCCATCGACATGTTCGGTGAGCGGCCGTATGCGGCGGTGTCGACCGCGGAACTGGCCCAGCGCGCCGGCGTGGCACGCGGCCTGATCAACCACTACTTCGGCAACAAGCGCGACCTGTATCTGGCGGTCGTGCGCCGAATGGTGACCCTGCCGCGCCCGGAGAAGGTGTCGATCCCCACGGGAACCCCGAGCGAACGCGTCGAGTCGATCGTGAGCTGGCTGCTCGATACGATCGCCGAACACGGCACCACCTGAGTGAAGGTGACCAGCCACGAGGGCGTCGGTGACGATCCCGAGGTG
>JACIXH010000070.1 GCA_014360565.1 Nocardia sp. | reverse complement strand
ATAGACTGGCCGGTCAGCTTCTCCGGGTAACCATGACGCCGCTACCGGGATGCCAGTGCTGGATGACGAGCAACTCCGTGGCCGCGTCGGCATAGGTGAGAACCGCACCGGTGAGGTCGAGTCGGAAATCGTGGACACCCGGCGGGGATCTGAAGGCTGCCTTTGCCGGTCCGGTAATTTCGACTGCGATGCCCATAACCTTGGCGTCGCCGTCGCCGGGATGGGCGTGGACGCCGAATTCGGAATGTCTCGGTAGTGCGCCGTTTCACTCCGAGGTCGGATTCGGCGAATCCGGCAGGAGCGCGACTATTGAGGCCATGACCGGGGCGGAAACCTCTCGGTCAGCCGTTCGGTGCGTCTTCGTTAGCTTGATCGGCCTCATACACCGGTGGGTTGCCCCAACCAAGGATGCCGGTTGGCGGGTCCACGCGCGCCAACGCGCTCAGCGCACGGTTGAGCAGGGTCAGCGAATCCAGAAACGCTTCGTGCGGCACACGATCGGGATCAGTGTGCGCGAGAGTAGCGATGCCGTGCTCCAGTGCGAGCACCAGTAGCGCGATCTGTCGCACGGGGGCGGGCAGTGGTATCTGCGACGCCGCGGCGACCTGCTCGATGACCGCGGCGAACCAGTCGGTCGAGGCTCGATCGTAGTCGCGAAGGCGTTCTGCGACTTCGGGGTGGCGCAGCGCGTAGAGGCGGAACTCGATCAGCAGCAAGAACCGTTTGCTGTCGGCGAATCGGTTCCCACCGTGCCCCGCCAAGGCGTCGATGTCCTGTTGGGCGGTGTGGGAGGAGTCGTTCAGGCGCGGCCTGCTGTCTATTTCGGTCTGAAGCCAGTGATCCAGCAACGCCAGGAACAGCTCGGTCTTGTTCGCGAAGTTCGCGTACACCGCACCGCGGGAGAACCCGGCCCGATCGGCGATGTCATCGAGTGTCGCTTCGGCGAATCCCTTGTCCGCGAACACTTCCTCCGCGGCACCGAGTAACGCGGCGCGGGTCCGCAGCACGCTTTCGGCGCGCGTAAGTCTCGGCAACGTCGTTCTCCATCCAGTCTTGACAACACAAGGCCGAGTACACACACTACCCACATACGTTTGTGTATCTGGATACGTCAACGTATGTGGGTGTGACTCCGCGCCGTGGGGCCGGATGCCGAAAGGATCCCGAATGCGCCGACACGTCCTACTGCTCGCCGCAGGTCGGCGACGGCGCCACGCACTGCGACGATGGGGACTGGTCCTGTTCGCGGCACTGCTGGTCTCGGCGGAAGCGCGCGTGGTTGCCGCGCCGGCCGTGGGCGCTATCGCCCAACTGCATCGAGAAGGACGCTGGCTCGTCGACCAGTTCGGTCGAGTGGTGATCGTGCACGGTGTCAACCTGGTCTGGAAACGCGCTCCGTACGTGCCCCCGGACACCGCCGAGGGCTTCACCGCCGCCGATGCAGCGTGGCTGGCTCAACACGGATTCAACGGAGCGCGAATCGGAACACTGTGGGCGGGCGTCACTCCCACCGCGCCCGGTGTGGTCGACCCGACCTATCTCGACCGCTGGGATCGCGTTGTCGGGCAGCTGGCCGCGAACCAGATCTGGACCCAGTTCGATTTTCATCAGGACCAGTGGAACGAGATCTACGGCGGTGAAGGCGCTCCGAACTGGGCCGTGCAACGTCCCGCGCCCTTTGATTCATTGCCGCCGATCACACCCGAATTCCCCTGGGGCTACTGGACACCCGAGCAAGCCGTGCTCTGGGACAACTTCTGGGCCAACGATGCCGGCGTGCAAGACGCCTGGGCCGCCGCGCTGCAGGCGGTGGCTCGGCGGTGGCGAGACCAGCCGTACTCGATGGGCTATGACGTGCTCAACGAGCCGTGGGCCGGAACCGAATACGCCGACTGCGCCATCACCGGCTGCGCGGAGCACTACCGCACCGAACTGCAACCGGCCATGGAGCGGGCGCGCGCCGCGATCAGGCAGGTCGACCCGACCGGCCTGATCTGGTACGAGCCACAGCAACTCGCGAGTGGCCGCGACGTCGCGACCTTCTACGGTCCGGTCGGTGACGAGCAGATCGGCTACTCGTGGCACAACTACTGCCCCCAGATCTTCCTGCAATCGCAGGGCCTGCCGGTCACCGACGTCGAGCCCTGCGCCGACTACAGCAACCAAGCCCACCGGCGCGCGCTCGAGCAGGGTGATCGGATGGGTGCGGTCGCGATGATGAGCGAATTCGGCGCCACCGACAGTGTCCGGGCACTCGCGATCGACACCGCTGCCGCGGATCGGAACTTCACCAGCTGGATGCACTGGTCCTACAAAACATGGAACGACCCGACAACCGCCGACACCAACCAGGGGCTGTTCGTCTCCGACGGCGACCTCGACTCGGTCAAGACCGGCAAACTGCGAACCCTCGTGCGCACCTATCCCCAAGCCACCGCGGGCATTCCACGATCACTGTCCTTCGACTCGGAGACAGGGCAATTCCACTACACCTACGATCCACGGCCGTCCGATGCTCCGACCGAGATCTTCGTCAGCCCGCTGCACTACCCGAACGGCGCGCAGATCACCGTGGACGGCGGCCGCGCAACATCTCCGGGGCGCGACAATCGAATACAGATCACCGCGGATGGTTCAGGTCCGGTCTCGGTAGTGATCCACGACTGCGGGGCCACTCACTACGTGGTGTGTGGACCCGCAGTGGCAAGCGCAGGATAGTGACGCAATCGGTTCTCAGGTGCTCGGTCGTACCACGTCAGAAACCGCGCGCGATCCACTCGTCGAGGTGGGGCGCTTCGGCATCGATTCGGGTGGCGTCCCCATGCCCGGTGTAGACGCTCGTGTGGCCGGGCAGCGTCAGCAGACGATCGCGCAGCGAGTCGATGATGGTGGGGAAGTCGGAAAAACTTCGCCCTGTCGCGCCCGGCCCGCCCGAGAACAACGTGTCGCCCGAAAACAAGGTGTCCGCCTCGGGCAGATACAGGCATACCGAGCCGGGCGAGTGGCCCGGGGCGTGGATCACCTGAAGTTCCGTGCCCGCCACCGCGATTCGCTGCCCGTCGTGCAGTGACCAGTACTTGGTGCCGGGATGGGTCAGCTGCCAGAGCGGGTCGTCACCAGGGTGGAGCAACACCGGTGCGTAGACATCCTCGCCGAGTTGTGGCGCGAAGGTCACATGGTCGTTGTGCCCGTGGGTGCACACCACCGCGACGACGTTACGCCCGCCGATGGAATCCACGACCGGCTTCGCGTCGTGCGCGGCGTCGATGACGACCACTTCGTCGTCATCGCCGACGACCCACACATTGTTGTCGACTTCCCAACTGCCGCCGTCGAGTTCGAAGACCCCCGAGGTCACCACTCGGTCGATGCGCAGGGTTCCGCTCACAGCACGACTACCGAGCGCAGGACCTTGCCCTCGTGCATGGTGTGGAAGGCCTGCTCCACGTCCTCGAGGGCGATGCGTTCGGAGACGAATCTGTCCAGCGGCAGCCGTCCCTGCAGGTAGAGGTCGATCAGCATCGGGAAGTCGCGCTCGGGAAGGCAATCGCCGTACCAGGACGATTTCAGTGCTCCGCCGCGGGAGAAGAAATCGATGAGCGGCATCTCCAGGCGCATCTCGGGGGTGGGCACACCCACGAGGACGACGGTGCCCGCGAGGTCGCGGGCGTAGAACGCCTGGCGCCAGGTCTCGGGCCTGCCCACCGCGTCGATGACCACGTCCGCGCCGAACCCGCCGGTGAGTTCTTGGATGGCGGCGACGGTGTCGGCTGTGGTGGCGTTCACGGTGTGGGTGGCGCCGAGTTCGCGGGCCCAGGTCAGCTTCTGCTCGTCGCGGTCGACGGCGATGACGGTGGACGCGCCGGCCAGCCGGGCTCCGACGATCGCGGCGTCGCCGACCCCGCCGCAGCCGATCACCGCGACCGAGTCGCCGCGGCTGACATTGCCGGTGTTCACCGCGGCGCCGAGGCCGGCCATCACGCCGCAGCCGATCAGGCCGGCGACGGCGGGGTCCGCCGCGGGGTCGACCTTGGTGCACTGCCCGGCGTGGACCAGGGTTTTGTCGGCGAACGCGCCGATGCCGAGCGCGGGGGTCAGCTCGGTGCCGTCGGTGAGCGTCATCTTCTGCGTGGCGTTGAAAGTGTCGAAACAGTATTGCGGGCGGCCACGTTTGCAGGCCCGGCAGCGCCCACAGACCGCCCGCCAGTTCAGGACGACGAAATCGCCGACGGCGACGGAATCGACACCAGCTCCGACACTTTCGACGGTGCCCGCGGCCTCGTGACCGAGCAGGAACGGGAACTGGTCGTTGATGCCGCCCTCGCGGTAGGTCAGATCGGTGTGGCACACCCCGCACGCCGCGACCGCGACGACGACCTCGCCCGGCCCCGGATCGGGGATGACGATCTCGGTCAGCTCGACCGGGGCGCCCGGCTTCCTGGCGATGATTCCGCGAACTCGCTGCGGCATGGCTGTGATCCTCCGAAAGGGTGGTGAGCGGACAGTGATGCGGGTTGCGCACACTGCGCATCGACGCTAACCCGACCGTGGAAGTGAAGAACCTGGTCACAAGGCGGGCAAAACCTATCCACCCGGCGAGCTGGTGCGTTGACCTGGTGCGGCCTGCGCCCCCTACACTCGGCGGTGTGGACGACCCAGCGAACTGTCAGTCGAAGGAAGAGACGCTGCGGAGTCTGCGGGAAGTGGTCGACGGTCCGCTGGTGGAGATCGCGGTGCGGCTGTCGCGGTGTCTGGCCGAGCACTGGCCACATGTGGCGCTGGTGATCTTCACTCGGGAATGCAGCGGCCGTCCGCGCAAGGTCGCCGGACCGGCGGAGATCGTCGATCGGATCGCCATCGCCGAACTGGAGGAGCTCAAAGCAACGGTCGAGCTGGGCGATTCTCGCGCGGACGAGGTGGTGCTCGCCGGTGCGCGGCGGTGGGTGTGGGCGGTGCGTGACCGCTGCGACACGCTGCTGGTGCTGATGCCACGTCGGCGAGGACCGGTGCCGCATCGGGAAGAACTCGTGGCTGTTTTCGGGATGGTGGCGACATCGATCAGTCAGCAGGTGGCGCAAGCCAGCCCCGACTATCTCGCGGAATCGCGGGCCGCTTCGACTGCCAGAGCGCGGGCGATCAGCGAGCTGGCGGCAGCACACGAGGCGGTGCTCGCGGGCCTGCTCGTCACGCTGCGCGCACCCGGACTCGACGACGGTGGGGCCAGAGCTGCGGCGACCTCGGCGGCGTCGGCGGCGTTGATCGCCCTGCGCTCCGGGGAAGCCACCGATCGCGCCCTGTCGGAGGAACCGCCGGCGGCGGCGTTCGAGCGGTTGCACCGTGAGCTCGAGCCGCTGTTGCACCGCCGGGCGATCATCGCGGAGTTCGAGGCTCCGCTCGTCGACGGGCGGCGACTACCGGGTGAGGTGGCCCACGGGGCCCGTGCCATGACGCAATCGGCGGTGCTGGTCTTCACCGCACAACCCGACCTCGACCGCCTGCGCATCGCCTGGACATCCGACTCGGACCGGCTCGTTGTCGACCTCCGGGACACTGCCGCAGGCCGGCTCGACAGCTCGGCGATGACCAGGAGCCTGGAAGGCAGGGCGCGGACGCTGCGCGCGGAACTCGACATCGAGGTGGTGCCGGGTTGGGGGAGCAGGGTGCGGATGCGGATACCGCTCGACTCGCCGGTCGCCGCCACCGAACAGGCGGAATTGAGTTCGCTGAACCGGCGCGAACGTGAAGTACTGGCACGTGTGGCCGCCGGAATGCGGAACAAAGCGATCGCCCACAACCTCGGAATCGCCGAGAGTACAGCCAAGTTCCACGTGGCGAACCTGCTGAAGAAGCTCGCCGTGCCTTCGCGGGGCGAAGCAGCCGTCATCGGGATGCGCGCCGGGCTCACGGCGACCGTCGACTCAGTTCAGCAGTGACAGAGCAGGTCTGGTCGGCGGCCGGGTAGGCCGCTGAGGAACCTTTCTGCTCCGTCGGACGGCTACTGCGCCTTGCTGCGGACCCTCAGTGCATGCAACGATACAACCAATCTGGTGCAGCGATGCGTGAGGTTTGTGTGTCGTCAAGTCTGCACCGTTCGCGATGCAGCGTTCGGGTGGGGTTGCGCGCCAACGCATTTCGTCGACTCGTGCGAGCCCGCCGGTTGATTCAGGAAGGAAGCACTACCTGTGGAGGACCTCCATCTCTCCTCTTACCGTGCGCCGCACTCGTACTCAGGTGAGGAAGCTGGTTGCCCGGTGCAGGGCCAACTGCATGCGCCCGAGTTCGCCGCCGATCCGCATGGGCACTACCGCGCCATGCGCGAAAGATACGGCGCGATAGCGCCGATCGAGCTGTCGCCGGGTGTCCCCGCCAGCCTGGTGCTCGGGTATCGGACCGCTGTGCGAATCCTCAACGACCCCGACAACTTTCCCGCCGATCCGCGCGTGTGGCAGGACAGCATTCCCGAGGACTGTCCGGTGCGTCCGATGATGCAGTGGTATCCGAACGCGCTGCGCAACTCCGGGCCGGTCCACGCCCGCTATCGGCAGGCCTACGTTGCCGCGATCGACTCCATCGACCACCACGCACTCCACTCGACCGTGGAACAGATCGCGATCTCGCTGATCAATTCGTTCTGTGCAACGGGCTCTGCGGATGTATTGACGCAGTACGCATTTCCGTTGGTGTTCGAAACGCTGAACCGGGTGGTCGGCTGCACACCGGAGCTGGGGCAGCGGATCGCAGCGGGCATGGCCGCGCTGTTCGACACCGTCAACGCGGCCTGGGGTATGCAGCATCTGTCCGAGGCACTGATCGAACTGATCGCCCTGCGCCGCAATGACCCGAGTGACGACCTGACATCGCGGCTGGCCCATCATCGGGCTGGTCTCGACGACGAAGAGATGCTGTACAACCTGATCAGCTTCTACGGTGCCGGTATCGAGCCGATGCAGAACCTCATCGGCAATGCGCTGCTGCTCATCCTGACCGATTCCCGATTCGGTGGGGGAGTGATCGCGGGCAGCCTCTCTGCGCGTGACGCGCTGGACGAGGTGCTGTTCCACGACCCGCCGATGGCGAATTTCTGCACCACCTATCCGCGGCAGCCGGTCATGATCGACGATGTGTGGCTGCCCGCCAACCAGCCGGTGGTCATCAGCCTGTCCGCGTGTAACAACGACCCCGCGATCAGCCAGGGCGACCGCAACGGCAACCGATCTCATCTCGCCTGGAGTGCGGGCCCGCACGCTTGCCCAGCTCGATCTGTGGCGTATCAGGTCGCGCAGGACGCACTCGACCAGCTGCTCGACGTACTGCCGGACCTGACCCTGGCCGTGCCGGTCGAGGAGATCACTTGGCGGCCAGGGCCTTTCCATCGCGCGATGGCGACCCTGCCGATCAGCTTTCCCCCGTCCGCGCCGCTGTTCGTCCCCTAGACGGCTCGGCCACGGGGTAAGTTGCCTACAACGTAGCGAAACATGCTGCAGCGCTATCGATCACGGGCCAGGGTGCCTGATTTGGAGGAGATTGTCATGGAACCGATCGTGCTGGATCCGACCGGTGCCGACATCCAAGGTGAGTCGGCCCGCATTCAGCAGCGTGGCCCGGTGGCGCTGGTCGAGCTGCCCGGCGGCGTGCCCGCCTGGTCGGTGACCGATCAGTCTCTGCTGCGCAGCCTGCTCGCTGACCCGCGCGTGTCGAAGGATCCGAGACAGCACTGGATGTCGTTCATCAACGGCGAGATCACCGAGGCGTGGCCGTTGCTGCCCTGGGTGGCGGTGGACAACATGTTCACCGCCTACGGCAGCGATCACCGCAGGCTGCGCCGCCTGGTCTCCCCGGCTTTCAGCCACCGCCGCAGTATTGCGATGCGCCCGCGTATCGCCGAGATCACCGAGAGTCTGCTCGACTCGCTGGCCGCCACGACGGTCGGGGAACCGGTCGATCTTCGCGACCGTTTCGCCTACCCGGTTCCGATCCGTGTCATCACCGAACTGGTCGGTGTGCCCGAATGGCTGGGGCCCGCGCTGCACAAGTGCGTCGACGGATTCTTCGATGGTTCGTTCACCGCCGAGCAGGCACAGGCCAACTACCTCGAAATGTACCGGTTGATCAGCGAACTCGTCGCCTACCGTCGCGAGCATCCCGGTGACGACGTCACCAGTGTGCTGATCGCTACGCGCGACGAGGACGATGACTCCCAGCTGTCCGAGAAAGAGCTCGTCGACACGTTGATGTTGGTCATCAACGCGGGACACGAGACGACGGTCAATCTGCTCGACCAGGCGATCGTCGCTCTGCTCACCCATCCCGAGCAGCGTGCCGCGGTGGTCGCGGGCGAGCTGGCGTGGTCGGATGTGGTGGAGGAGACGCTGCGCTTCCAAGCGCCGGTGGCGCACCTGCCCCTGCGGTACGCCGTCGAGGAAATCGAGATTGCCGGGGGATATCGGATCGCGAAGGGTGAGGCCATCCTGGCCTCCTACGCCGGTGCCAGCCGCGACCCGAAGGTGCACGGCGCCAACACCTCCGAGTTCGACCCTGCCCGCGCGACGCGCGATCAGCATCTGGCCTTCGGCCACGGAGCGCATCACTGCATCGGCGCGTCGCTGGCCCGTCTGGAAGCGGCCGTGGCGCTGCCCGCGCTGTTCGAACGGTTCCCGCAGATGCGATTGGCCACGAGCCCCGGCGAATTGTCGCCGGTAGCCAGTTTCATCTCCAACGGGCACACCACTGTTCCGGTATACCTGCACGCCGACTAGCGCGCGGGAAGAGACCATCAGGGCTGGCACGCGATCCTCGAGGTCCAACCGGTCGCATGTGAGGCGTTGATTACCAGCCAGTAGGGTGATGCCGTGTCCGCACCGCGTAAGGAGCCCAACGGCTCGTCGGTCCACGCCGACGCAGAGATCCTCGATACCGCCCTCGGCCTGTTCGCCGAGGTCGGGATCAGGCGGTCTTCCCCGGATGACATCGCACGGCGCGCCGGAATCAACCGCGCCACGCTCTACCGCCGGTTGGGCTCCAAGCAGGAAATCGTTCGCGCGGCGCTCCTGCAGGAGGTCGGTGAGGTCCGGATGGTGATCGCCGCGGAGGTCGACCGAATCGGCGATCCGGTGGAGCAGATCGCTCACGGCTTCGCGCTGACGGTCCAGGCGCTGCGGACCAACCGAATTCTCAGCAAGACGCTGGCTGTCGACATGTCGGAAACGCTCGAGCTCCTCACCACCGGCGCCGGTGAAGTACTGGGTCTGGCAGTGGAATTCACCGAGGACTGGCTGCTCAAAGCGGTGCCGAACCTGCCGGAGGTGGAGGAACTCGCCGGGCTGATCGTGCGGCTCATGCACTCGCTGGTAGTCACTCCCGATGCCGCGCCTCGACTGCGCACCCACGAGGAACTCCACGGGTTCGCGTTACGGTGGGTCGTGCCGTTGGCCGATCTGGCGAATACTCGGGGTGGCACGCAGGGTGCCGAACGCGTCTGAGTCGGCTCGCAAGCCAGAGCGAGGAAGAGCTCGGGCCCATGGAATCAACGTGTCGGCGATCAGAAACCCATAGCGGAGAAGCCTTTCGGGTCGCGGTGGGTCAGGCGTCGTACTTCGCGAACGGCAGGCCGGTGCCGGTGGTGATCAACTGCGGCAGGCTCTCGGTGATGTAGAAGGTCCAGCCGCGGGAGCAGGCATCGAAGCACTCGGATTCCGCGGCGGTCAGGCCTGTGTGCGTGAACTGCAGGGTCGTGCCTGTCCGGTCCGCCGTGATGTCGAAGACGACATCGGTGCCGGTCCACTCGTCGCGGTCGTCGATGAAGCTGAGATAGGAGTCCACGACGTGCCAGACCACCCGCTCGCCCGGCACTACCTCGGTGATCCGGAACCGGCTGAACCGGATGCCGTCCTTGTTCGTTGCGGCCGTCTCTCCCGCGTAGTTGATGTCGTCGGTGAAGACGAATTCGTCGCCGACTGCGGCGGTGTTGCCGATGATGTTCTGATTCCACCATCCGCGCACATCGGTGACGGCGGCGAAGACCTCCTCCGGCGGATGGCTGACCGACATCGTGGCGCTCAGATACTCGGTGTTCGACATTTTCTTGCCTCTCTCTCGGGTGGTTTTGCACCACCGACGAAGGAGAGCGCGCGGGATCGACATCGGCGCGAAAAAATTCTCCGGGATCCGCCGAAGGCATGTGTCAGTGTCCGCGCAGGCGTTCGGCCAGGTAGCGGCGCTCGCGGTCGGTGGGTGCGAGTTCCAGCGCCGCCTCGTACGAAGCGGCTGCTTCGGTGATGCGGCCGTCGCGGCGCAGGAGATCGCCTCGGGTCGCGGGCAGCAGGTAGTAGCCGTCGAGGCGGCCGGACCCGGCGAGCTCGTCGACGAGAGCGAGGCCCGCGGGGATACCGTCGGCCATCGCCACCGCCACGGCGCGGTTGAGGTCGACAACGGGGGAGGGAGCCAACCGGGCGAGTTCGCCGTAGAGGGCCGCGATCTGTGGCCAGTCCGTGGCAGCTGCGTCGGGTGCGGTGGCGTGGCAGGCCGCGATCGCGGCCTGTACCTGGTACGGGCCGGGACGACGCATGGCCAGCGCCTCGTCGAGTGTCTGCACGCCCGCTGCGATCAGCGCGCCATCCCATCGGGATCGGTCCTGGTTCTCCAGCGTGACCAGCATGCCGTGGTCGGTGCGGTGCTCGCGGCGGGCCTCCAGCAGCAGCATCAACCCCAGCAGGCCGCGTGCCTCGGGCTCGGTGGGCAGCAGCCGAACCAGGACCCGCGCGAGATGGATTCCCTCGGCCGTCAGCCCGCGGGCTCCGTTCTCGTCGTCGTAGCCCTGGTTGAAGATCAGATAGAGCACCGCCAGGACGGAGGGGAGTCGTTGCGGCAGCAGGTCCGCAGGGGGAACGCGGTACGGGATGCCCGCCTCGGCGATCTTGCGTTTCGCACGCACCAAGCGTTGTGCCATCGTGGACTCGGCTGTGAGGAACGCCTTCGCTATCTCGGCGGTGCGCAGGCCCGCCAGCGTACGCAACGTGAGGGCAACCCTGGCCGGGAACGGCAGCGCCGGATGGCAACAGGTGAAGATCAGCCGCAACCGCTCGTCGGGAATGCTGTCCGTCGGCGGCTCCATCGGGTCCTGTGCCAGCACGGCGAGCTGGCGCATCTTCGCGGCTGCGGCCGTGTCCCGGCGGAGCCGGTCGGTCGCACGGTTGCGCGCCGCCGTGGTGAGCCATGCCCCCGGACGGCTCGGGACACCATCACGCGGCCACGTCGTCAGCGCCGCGGCGAACGCCTCCTGCGCGCAGTCCTGCGCGAGGTCCCAATCTCCGGTGAACCCGATCAGGGTCGCGATCACCTGACCCCACTCGTCGCGGAACGCCGCGTCCACCGCGGCGCGAACTGCCTGTGGCGCAGTCATTCCCAGACGGGGCGGATCTCGATGCAACCCCGGCTCGCGTACGGATGACGCGCTGCTATGGCGATCGCGTCATCCAGATTCGCGCAGTCGATGATGTCGATGCCGCCGATGAAGTCCTTGGTCTCGGCAAACGGCCCGTCGGACACCAGCGTTTCTCCCTGGCGGACGCGGACCGTCGTCGCATCCGCAACCGGACGTAGTCGCGCGCCGCCGATGCCGGAGCCCCGCCGATTCACCTCCTCGTCATAGGCCCGATACGCCGGATCGGCGGCGATCTCCTCCATGGTCGGCGAAGTCGTCTCGTCGTCGCAGATCAGCAACACGTACTTCATGCCGTCATCATGCCCGACCCACCGAGCCCGATCCAGATCGATTGCGAGGTCGGCTGCACGGCTCCGGCACGGCTCCGGCGCGGATGCCGCGTGGGGTGATCACGGCGACCTTGCGGCGTGGTGTCCTCCACTGTGACAAGGTCGATGATCGCTGATGATCCACCCCGACCTGCTGCGATTCGCGATCGAACGATGGGAGGACCTTGAACGTGGCTTGGTTTCTGCTCGCCGCGGCCATCCTGAGCGAAGTGGCAGCGACTCTGTCATTGAAGGGTTCGGAGACGGTCCCCGCCCTCTACCTGGTCGTTGCTGTCGGCTATGTCGCCGCGTTCGTGTTCCTGGCCCGCGTCCTCGCGCAAGGCATGGCGCTAGGCGTCGCCTATGGAATCTGGGGGGCCAGTGGCGTCGCGCTCACGGCCACCTTGTCGACCTTCATCTTCGGTGAAGCGTTCACCCCCACCATGGGCGTAGGGCTCGTACTCGTCATAGCTGGTGTCGTGCTCGTCGAAACCGGATCACCACATGCTTCGGAGGCCACCAGCGAGAAGGACCGATGATGCAGTACGTATTTCTGATCGTCGCGATCCTCGCCGAAGTCGCCGCGACTCTGTCGCTGCGCGTTGCCGCGATGGGGCGCACAACGTTCTACGCCGGTGTCGGCGTCGGCTACATCACGGCTTTCCTCGCACTGCTCGTCGCCCTGCGCCAAGGCCTACCGCTCGGCGTCGCTTACGGCATTTGGGCCGCCGCCGGCGTCGCTCTCACAGCTATCGCCTCGAAGTACATTTTCGGCGAACCGTTGACCCGGCGCATGCTCGGCGGTATGGCCCTCATCATCGCCGGTGTCCTGCTGCTCGAGTTGGGTGCCGACCACTGAACTCATCGATCCCGACGATGGCCCTGGTCGGGATCGAAACCGGCTCGGGCACAGAGAGGCTCTCACTCGAGTGGGATGAGCCTCGCGTGAAGCTGTCCTCGTCGAGGTTGGCGCGGCTCGCAGGATCGAGCTGCTGACTCGACTAGGGTCGATCTTGCCCCGCGACGTGGCGGCGGCGCGTGGGTGCACGGGGAAGGTTTCGCCTCGACCGGCCGGCCCGGTCGAGGCGAACCGCACATCGCCCTTCGACGCCATCCGCCCCGGGCCGCGGCGGTGTGATCGCGCCCGCTGAACGCCCGGCTCACGTCGAATGTGTGCGCGGTATGGTGTGATTCGTGACCACTGCGACAGAGGCGGACAGACTCTAGCCACCGGTCCCTGGTGGCTGCCCCGAGTCAGCGATACCGCGCCCTGACGGCGCGGTAATTCGTGCTGCTCTGAAGTCCGCCGGTCGGACCCGCTGTCGTCCGCGCGGCCATCCCCCTTCCTCGGATGTGCCGTCCGCTTCGCACTCAGTGGGAGTACCCCTATGCCCAAGTGGTTGGCGGCGCTGTTCGCCGCCTCGTTCGTGTTCTATACCGATGACTATGTGATCGCCGGTGTCCTGCCCGAGATCGCCCGCGATCTGGGCGTGAGCCAGGCCGCCGCCGGTCAGCTCATCACCGTGTTCGCCGTGACCGTCGCCCTGGTGGCGCCGGTCGCCGCCGTCGTGCTGGTCCGCGCGCCTCGACGGGTGCTGCTGGTGGCGAGCCTGTGCGCGTTCGTCGTTGCCAATGCGGCCGCGGCGGGTACGTCGTCGTTCACCGTGCTGCTGATTCTGCGGGTCGTTGCCGCGGCAGCCGCCGGGGTTGCGACCCCGGCGCTGTTCGCCACCGCGGTCCAGCGGGCGCCCGCCGCGAAGGTCGGCCGCTATGTCGCGGTGGTGGCGCTGGGCGTCACCGGGTCGATCGCGGTCGGGGTGCCGATCGGCACCAGGATCGGTGGCGTGTTCGGCTGGCGCGCGGTGTTCGCCACCATGGCGGTGTGCGGCCTGCTCGCCATCGCAGGTTTGCTGATCACGATGCCGCGCGGGATGTTCGGCGGCCCCGCGCCCGACTGGCGGGCCCAGGTGCGCAGCCTGGGGCGGCGGCCGGTGACCTTCGGTCTGCTGGCCAACATGTCGCTGATGACCGGCTCGATGATGATGCTCACCTACCTCGCGCCGTTCCTCACCGATGTCGCCGGGGCGGCCGTCGACGCCCGCGCCCTCTCCTTCGGAGTGGCGGGTATCGCGGGCACCCTCGGCATGTGGAGTGGCGGCGCGATGACCGACCGGCACGGCCCGGACCGCACCCTGCTGATCGGTATGAGCGCCATCGCCGGGTCGATGGCCGGCCTGTGGTTGCTGTGGGGCATGCGCCCGGTCCCGATGACGGCCGTGCTGCCTGTCCTCGCCGTGTGGGGTGCGGCCGCCTTTTGGAACTCACCCGCGATCCAGGCCAGGCTCGCCATTCTGTCCGGCCCTCTCGCCCCACAGGCGCTGGCGCTCAACACCTCCGGCACGTATCTGGGTGTCTCCCTCGGCGGTCTGCTCGGCGGTCTCGCCCTGACCAGATGGGGTTCGGGCGCACTGCCACCGCTGGCGGTCGCCTGCACCGTTCTCGCGCTGGTGCTGCTGTTCAGCGCGAGCGAAACCGCCCGTAGAACGCCGGCTCGCAAGTAGACAGCACGGCCGCCGGTGCGGGATCCACCCGCACCGGCGGTTCAGCAGTGCCGGGGAGGTCGGCGCCGCCCGCCTGGATCGCCTTCGATGACGACGATCTCTTCCGAACATGCTGCTCGATCGGCTCGGTGCCGACCGGGGGAGCGGATAGGACTTCGGATGTGAAACGGGCATTCAGCGCGGATCGAGCCCGGTCAGTAGCAGGTCGACCGACCGTTCGGCCAAGCCGTCGGGTATGTCGCTGTCGAACTGCGTCACATGCATGTGCACGAGCCCGCCCAGGGTCAGCATGGTCAGCCGAGGGTCCACGCCGGCGGTGACTTCGCCGCGCTCGATACCGCGACGGACGATTTCCTCGGACGCCGCGAGTCGCACGGCCCAGAATTCGCGGCGGGCCGCCTCGGCGTCGGCATCGACTTCGGCGATGGCGGTGGAGCGGATCAGTGCCGCGCCGGATGGGGTGCGGGCGAAGGCGATGAGCGTCGTCATGAATTCGAGTAGGTCGCAGCGAACCGATCCGGTGTCGGGGATGGGGATCTGTGCCTCCATCCGGGAGAGCAGTGCGTCGAGCAACAGCCGGGGCAGCGTTTTCCAGCGCCGGTAGATCGAGGTCTCGTGCACGCCCGCGGTCGCGGCGATATCGGCGACGCGCACCGACTCGATGCCGTCGGTCTCGATGTGGGCGAGGGTCGCATCCAGGACGGCGCGCCGCAGCCGCGCGCCGCGGATCTGCGGGGTGTGCTCGGCAGAGGGGGCCATTCGGCCATTATTGCAAGTCCTCTTGCGTTGTGCGGCTTCCGGGCTTAGCGTGGCGGGTATCGCAAGTCGACTTGCGATAGATCGCAGGAGGAGCGAGGTGACCGGCAGCGACGTCGTGGTGGTCCGCGGCATACCGTTCGCCCGGGCGGACCGGTGGGGCAGGCCCGAACCGGTGCCCTACCTCGGCGGACCAGAGCGCGGACGGCAACCGGTCACTGCGCCGCAGCTACCAGGTCGACTGGAACAGGTGATGGGTGCGCCGGTGCTGTTGCCGCAGTCGGAGGACTGTCTCGAGCTGTCGGTCACGGCGCCCGCGACGACGCCGGATACCGCCGGGCGTCCCGTGCTGGTGTGGATTCACGGTGGGGCATATCTGGCCGGGGGCGGCGCCTGGAATCTGTACGACTCGACCGAGTTGGTCCGAGAGACCGGCATCGTCGTCGTGTCGATCAACTATCGACTCGGGGTGCTCGGCTACCTCCGGACGCCGGGCGTCGCACCGGGCAATCTCGGCCTGCTCGACCAGATCGCCGCGCTGACCTGGGTCCGCGAGCACATTCGCGAGTTCGGCGGCGATCCCACCCGGGTCACCGTCGCCGGCCAGTCCGCCGGGGCGCATTCCATCGTCGCGATGCTCGGCATCGAATCCACCCGGGGGCTGTTCCGGCGCGCCATCGTGCAGAGCGCGCCGTTCGGAATCGGATTTCAGAGTGCGACGCAGGCGAAGCGCGCGGCACAGCGTTTCCTCACCGCGCTCGGCAGCGATCCCCGAGACGCGTCGACCGCCGAGATACTGGTCGCGCAGGGCGCGGCCGTACGCGCGCTGGCTGGTCCGGGCGGCTGAACTCCGCGCCGCCGTTCGCGCCGGTTGCCGATGTCGATCCGCTGCCGGACGAAGTCCTGTGGCGTCGCGAGGTCGTGCGGCGAGCCGGCGACCTGCAGGTGATCATCGGGACAACGGCCGACGAGATGGGCGCGTTCTACGGCGGCCCGCATCTGGTGTTCTCCCGGATCCGCCGACTGCCGTTCGGTGCACGAATCGCATCCGGGTTCCAGCAGCTGGTCGGACGCAAGGCATTCGAAGACGGCACCGCCGAATTCGCGGATCTGCTCGCCGCCCACGCCGCCGACGTCTACCGCTACCGGGTTCATGAACTGCATCCGAGTAACCCGTTCGGTCCCTGTCACTGTCTCGAACTGCCCCTGCTGTTCGGCGACGACAACGCCTGGCGGGACGCGGCGATGGTGCGACCGCTGAGCCGGGCCGACATTCGTGCGCTCGGGAGCGAGACCCGTTGCCGGTGGGGAACTTTCGCCCACACCGGAGATCCGGGATGGCCGCGTTATCTGCCCGGTTCATCGACCATCCACCCGATCCCCTGAGAATGCTCGTCCGATGACGCTGATTGAGCCCACAAAAAGCGAGTAGACAATATCCCGGCGCCATCTTCGGCGAATAGTGCCAGGTCCGACCGTATTTCCCGGCTCGGTGCACGGCTCGGAAGGCGAGTTGTTTCTGCCCGCTACCGCGTCGATGCTTGGTGGGTGGCAAACACAGAAACAGACTCGGCGCAACGCCGTGTGCTCGCCGTGATCGGCGTCGCGCGGATCGTGTGGGGCATGACCACCGCATTCGGTTCGGCGCACGCCCACCGCCTCGGCGGCATCGAATACCCAGGACCGGACGGAGGTATCTGGGTCAAAGCGTTCGGCGTCCGCGATGTCGTCCTCGGCGCCGCCGCACTGCACTCCGACGAAACCGTCAGGCGCGCGACGCTGAAAGCGGGGATAGCGATGGACCTGTTCGATGCCGGGGCCGTGATCTTCGCCGCGAGGCAAGGTATGCCGCGTCGCGCAGCGCGCATCGGCATTCTGATGGCGGGTGGTACCGCAATGTTCGCGGCCGCCGGGCCGGGCCTGCTCCGTCTGGTCGAGAACTGACGGCCGGATCGAATCCACCCGCATACCGCGCCGTAGCAGTACTACGTTTCAGGTGGTGAGTCTGTGCACGAGCGCCATCACCTGCTCGGCAGTGATCGGGTGTTGGGTAGGCACCCGGTGCACCTGCGCGTCGACGGCGTGGACCAGCGTCCGCGCCGTCAGCGCCGGATCGTCACAACCACGGCCGCAACGTTGCAGGTGAAAGCCGATTTCGTCGACGAGGTAGTCCTCGAATGCGCGCACCGCCGCGAGTTCTTCAGGCAGCCGCGCGGCGACACGATGCAGCAGCGAGTGCAGAGCGGGTCGGTTGCGGTGCAGGTCGACAACGACCTCGACAATCGCGCGCATGGTCTCCTCGAACGGCGGCTCGGTCGCGCGGAGTTCGGTGAAAGCCCGACCGAGTTGCTCGCCGCCCCTGAGCAGATGCCGCACTGCCAATTCCTGAAGCATGGCGTGCTTGTTCGGGAAGTACTGGTACAGCGTTCCGATAGAGACTCCGGCACGCTCGGCGATCCGGTTGGTCGTGGTCGCCAAACCCTCACGGGTGAACATCTGCGCTGCGGCTTCCAGCATCACGTCCACGGTTTCCCTGGACCGTCTCTGCTTGGGGCGCTTACGCACCACATCGCTCATCGCTCACCTCCTTGTGACAGAAAATGCCAGCAGTGTCCGGTGAAGACGATAGCTATGACCTGCCGCAGAACTGCCTCGACCGCAGCAGGGACCGGTGGGCGCTGACGCAGCAGGTGAAACGATGAAGAGCTGATCGCTGCCCCACCGGTAGCGCGACGGAATAGCGTTTTGTCTGAATTGCTAGCCTCCGTAGATGATTTCAGCACCGCAAGGATTGTGGGCGGTGGCGGGGGGCGCGTTGATCTGTTCGATGGTGGCGTGTTCCGGCGAGAACTCCGCCGGTACTTCGCTGCGCCCGTCCACCCCGCCCACCACCACGACGGCCGGGCCGACGCAGACCGATGGCACGTTGCCCGACGGCACCGACACGCACGGCTACCGCAACTCGTTCGCCCGATGTAAGGACACCGAACTGCTGGTACTGCTGGTCAGTCAGACCACGGGGCGCCCGGTGACCGCTTACCAGGGCATCCATGCGGGCGGCGATCAGCGATTCGTCGTGTGCGAGGACCGGACGGCCACCCGGATCATGAGGGCGGTAGCTCCGGCGCTGCGGCCGGAACCCTTCGAAGGAGTCTTCTTCACTTTCACTGCCAACAGTCAGCAGTTCGTGGCCGACGGTATGAAGATCGACCTGGCTCGCGCGACGATCACCGTCACCGACGATCCGAAGCATCCCGAATTCCGTGCGGTGACATGGACCGTGAACGAGTACTGGAGTGCGATCTACTGATTCGTCCGTCGCCGCTGCCCGCCCCGGCGCGGCGGTGACCAGACGATCGGGCTCGGGGTCGGCAGCCCCCCGAGCCGCGAGCCCGGCTACCACTGGGCACGGGCTCAACAACACTTGCGACGGTTCAGCTCTCCTGACGGTCGCGCAATACCCAGCGGGCAATGTCGGTTTGATCAGCATGGGGGCCGAGATCCGCGGCCGCCGTGTCCCATAACGTCACCGCGTGTTCGCCCAGTACGGCCGGACCGCCGAGGGCGTCGGCCAAGCCGGTGGCGATGCGCATGTCCTTGATCATCAGGGCCATCGCGAAGCCCGAATCATAGGTTCCGGGAACGACGAATCGAGGTAGTTTCTGCTCGGTGGCGACGCTGCGGCCGCTGGCGGTGTTGAGCACCGACAGCATCACCTCGGCGTCGAGTCCGAAACGTTTGCCCATCGCCAAGGCCTCCGATGCCGCCAGCAGGTGTACGCCCGCGAGCAGGTTGTTGATCGCTTTCAAGGCATGTCCGGCCCCGCTGTCACCGACAAGGGTGGGGGTGCCCATCGGTGCGAGCACCTCGGCGACGGCCGAGACCGCCCCCGCTGGTCCGCCGCACATGATGGTCAGCGTGCCCGCCTGCGCGCCGGACACCCCACCGGAGACCGGTGCATCGATGAAAGTCACGTCGCGCGTGGCGCATTCGAGCGCGAGCCGTCTGGTCGACAGGGGATCGGAGGAGCTCATGTCGATGATCGTGGTGCCCGGCCGCAGCGACTCACCGAGGTCGGCGAGCACCGCCTCGACGACCGCCGAGCTGGGCAGCATGAGGACGACGACCCTCGACTCGGCGACTGCCGCGGCGGCGCTGTCGGCGGTGCGCCCGCCCGCGGCGAGGAAGGCGGCGCGGGCCGAGTCCTGCGGATCGAAGCCGAGCACGTCGACCCCTGCGGCCACGAGCCGGCGCGCCATCGGTGCACCCATATTGCCGAGGCCGAGAAACGCGACCGAATCCTGTTCAGGCACGGGCGTTCTCCTCGATGACCTGCCGGGCGACCCGGAAAGCGTCGACACCGGCGGGCACACCGGCGTACACGGTGGCTTGCAGCAGCACTTCGCGGATCTCCTCGGGCGTGACGCCGTTGGTGAGCGCACCGCGCACGTGGGTGGCCAGCTCGTTCGGGCGGCCGAGCGCGGTGAGCATGGCAAGGGTGATCATGGATCGGGAGCGCCGGTCCAGGTCCGGCCGGGTCCAGATCGCCCCCCAGCAGAACTCGGTCACCAATTCCTGCAGCGGCGCGGTGAATTCGTCGGCATCGGCGAGGGCCCGGGACACGTACTCCGCGCCGACGACCTCCCGCCGAACGCGCAGGCCGGCCTCGTACCTGTGGGTGTTTTCGGACATCGTCGAACTCCTCGTCGGGTTCATTCGAGAAACAGGGGGACGCTCAGTCCTCGTAGTGGACGGCGATCGACGCGGTGTCCGGAACTGCCTGGCAGGTCAGCACATAACCGTCGACGACCTCGTCGTCGGAGAGGGCGTCGTTGACCCGCATGGTGGCGTGCCCGTCGGTCACCTTCGCCATGCAGGTGGCGCAATTGCCCGCCTCACAGGAGAACGGCGGGGAAAGGCCGGCGCGCCGGGCGCTCTCCAGGATCGTCTCGCCCTCCTTGCGCGGCACCGAGGCCCGTTTGCGCCCGAGGCGGATCGAGACGGTTCCCGCGTCGACCGCGGGCTCGGCAGTGGTAACGGGACCGGTCGTCTCGGCGGCGTCGGTCGGCGGCGGGGCGCTGCCGAAGCGTTCGGAGAAGATCTGGCCCGGTCCGGGCAGTGCCGCCTCGACCATGGCCATGAAGGGTTCCGGGCCGCAGATGTAGCTGTCGCCGTCGGTGTCCGTGCCGACGAACTCCCGGACCAGCTCCGGGGTGGGAAAACCGTTCTCGTCATCGATGTGACGCACCACGGTGAGCCGGTCCGGGAATCGCGTCACCAGCTCGCTGAGCACGCCGTCGAAGATCATCGCGGCGCGATCCCGGTCAGCACACAGCAGTTTCACCCGCCGATCGGTGGTGGCCAGCACGCTCTTGGCCAGGGACAGGATCGGCGTGATCCCGCTGCCGCCCGCGAACCCGAGGAACGGTCCCGGCGCCGGGCGCAGGCAGAACTTGCCGGTCGGCGCGGTGATGAGGACTTCGTCGCCCTCGGTCAATGTGTCGTGCATCCAGTTCGAAACCTGGCCGCCGGGCACCCGTTTCACCGTCGTCCTGATCTCGGTGTCGGTCTCCGGCGCACTCGACATCGAGTAGGCGCGGTACACGTCGCGGCCGTCGACCTCGACTTTGAAGGTGCAGAACTGTCCGGCCGCATAGGCGAACTGCCACTCGTGTGGTGTCAGCACCAGGGTGCGCGCGTCGGCTGTCTCCTTGATGATCCGGGTCACCGTCGCACGCTGGAAAAGCGGGGGTCTCGCCATCACTGACCTCCTTCTGATATTGCGATTCTAGTCATTGGAGAATTATATTCTCTACTACTAGGTGCGATCTTCTCAATGGGGTCGCCCGGCTGGCAAGGAGAATACCGTGCACGAGTCGAGCGCCCTGGTCTTCGAAGGGCGGCAGTATTCGCCTGCGTCGCTGAACTCGCTGGCCGATGGGCTGGCGGCGGAGCTGGCCACGCGCGGCGTGTGTGCCGGGCAACGGGTGGCGTTGATGTCGTCGAACCGGCCCGAGTTCGTGATAGCCGTGCAGGCCGTCTGGCGGCTCGGGGCGGCGGTCGTGCTCCTCAGTCCGGCCTGGAAGCGCTTCGAGGTCGAGCACGCGCTGGCGCTCACGGGGCCGTCGGCGGCGGTCGGCGACCATCCGGTGCTCGCTGAACTGATGCCGATGCTCTCGCTCGACGAGCCCATCCGCCCCGCCGCGGACTTCATGGGCACGCCGCGGCCCGGCGGTGACGCGGTGCTGGTCTTCAGCTCCGGCACCACGGGAATGCCCAAGGCGGTGCGCCACACCCACGCCTCGCTGGACGCCGCCGTGCAGCAGTGGCGTCAGGCGCTGGGAATGACCGCGGCCGACCGGATCCAGGTGCTGACACCGCCCTCGCACATCCTCGGCCTGCTCAATATCCTGACGGCCTTCGCCGCGGGCGCGCAGGTGCGGCTGCACCGGCGCTTCGATCTCGAACGCATGCTGGAAACCATTGCCGCCGATCGGATCACGATCGAGATGGCGGTCGCGCCCATCGCGCTGGCGCTGGCCTCGCATCCGGACCTCGAGTCCTACGACCTGTCGTCGTTGCGCTACATCATGTGGGGAGCGACCCCGGTCACGGTCAGTGTGGCCGAGACGGTCATCCGCCGGACCGGCGTGTCATGGCTGCCCGCCTACGGGGCGAGCGAGGTGCCGGTGATCGCGTGCAATCCGCTGATCGGCGCCCGCCTCGACACCGTGGGGCAGGCGTTGCCCGGCGTGGCTGTCCGGGTGGTGTCGACGGATTCCGGCGTGCCGCTCGACTGCGGGGAAACCGGGGAGATCGAGGTGCGATCGCCTGCGCGGATGGCCGGCTATCTGCCCGCGCACGAGACCGAAGCCGTGCTGCACGAGGACTGGTACCGCACGGGCGATATCGGCCGGGTCGACGCCGACGGCTGGGTATGGGTCACCGATCGCGCCAAGGACATGATCAAGGTTCGCGGATTCCAGGTGGCGCCCGCCGAGATCGAGGCGGTGCTGCTCGCGCATCCGGCCGTGCGCGACTGCGCGGTGTTCGGGATCGCCGACGCCGCCGACGGGGAGGCGGTCGTCGCTGCGGTCGCCACCCGCGAAGCGACCACGGAAGCCGCACTGGCCCAACTGGTTACGGACAGTCTCGCCCCCTATAAACGGTTGCGCCGGGTGGTGTTCACCGACGACATTCCGCGGCTGCCGTCCGGCAAGGTACTGCGTCGCGTTCTCGAGGAGCGCTATGGAAACTCGTCTGACCGGTGAGATGCGGACCTGTGGGCAGAGGGAGTCGACATCTCGACCATGTAGGGAGTACGCGCGGCGAGCGGTCCGAGAATCGGATATATCGAACAAGGCCCGGCCGTGATCCGGTCGGGCCTTGCCTGCGGCTACCGCGATCCACGAGCTTCGCGTTATCCCAAGACCGCGCCGAACATGGGCAGGTCGAGGGTGGTCCGAATGCCCGGTTGTGCGGCGCAGACGGGCGCGATCGCGTTGACGGCCCGATTGGCGGTGTAGGCACCGGAATTGCGGCCCAGCTGTTCGAGCGTGATCGGGAACTTGATGTCGATATCGAGTGGGGCGTCGCCGTCGATGATCATGTGCCAGCCGGTGGCGCGGGTTTCCCAGGCGGGATCGAGGTCGTCGGTGCAATACCAGATGGCGCGGAACTCGATCAGCGTCTCGCCCGCGCGCTTGCCCGAGATCGTGATGCGCTGAGCGCCCACCGTTCCCGCGGGCACAACGCCCGCGGCGATGGGTACGTCCCGCGTGGTCACGGCGATCTCGGTGCCCACGCTCACCTCGTCGAGCGGGGTGCCGAGCGCGTCGGCGACCAGACGCAGCGACGGGCCGAACGCGGCACGCAGATGCTCGGCCCGGTGGGTGGCGAACTGCTCTGGTGCGGCGCCGAAACCCATCACGTCGAAGACGATGCCGGGTGTAGCGCGGGCGGACAGGTCCGCGTACTCGTGGATCGCCAGGTGTGTCAGCCGGCGCTGGATCGAAGTGAGTACCAGCGGAAGGGCTTCGGTGATGAAGCCGGGACTGCTGCCCGTGCTGTGCACCGATGTCTGCCCGGTCCGGCACGCCGTGTCGATCGCGGTGCGCAGCGCGGGATCCATACTCGGCGGGTGATGGAACTGACCGCAGGTGCTCACCACGTTCGCGCCCGAGGCCAGAATGCGGCTCAGCTCGTCGGGGTCGGGGTGACGCGGCGCGTAGAGCACGCAGTCCGCGTCGAGGGCGAGGATCTCGTCGATATTCGAGGTCGCGGTCACGCCGGTCGCGGGCAGCCCGCACAGTTCACCCGCGTCCATGCCTGCCTTGTCCGGCGAGTGCACGTACAGCCCGGCCAGGGTCAGTCTCGGATGCTCGATGATCCCGCGTAGGGCACGGGTGCCGATGCCGCCGGTGGCCCACTGCACCACGCGCAGCGATTCGGTGCTCGCTCGCGGCGTCATGGCCGGAACCTCAGCAGGGCTTCCTGGGCGAACGACGCGACCAGGGTGCCGTCCTCGGTGAGGATGTCACCGCGGCCGAAGCACCGGCCGTGCGCCAGGATCGGGCTGTGGTGGCGCATCAGCAACCAGTCGTCGGTGCGGAACGGGCGGTGGAACCACACCGTGTGTGAGGTGGTGGCGGAGGTGAATTCGGTGCCGTTGCCCCGCTGGTCCATGCCCTCGACGACGCGCAGTGCGGTGGGGATGAGATTGAGGTCGGTGGCGTAGGCCACCAGGGCGGGCGCCAATTCCGGTCCGACTTCGGGTGTGCGCATCCAGAGGTCGTATTCGGGGGCGCCGACGTCTCCGCTGTCGAGGTCGACGGCGGCGCGGGTCTCCCAGGGCAGCAGGGTGTGCTCGATGGCGTGGTCGGCCGACAGCCTGGGTGGTACCTGCGTGACGGTCTGCAGCGCCCGGCCCTCCTCGTGCGCATGCATCGACACCGATGCGGTGGCGATGATGTCGCCCTTCTGGCGGGCGGTGACGGTGAGGGCGGCGAACGACCGGCCGCGATGCTGCCCGTGCACGATGTAGTGCACCGGCGCGTCGCTCTTGCCTTCCCGCGCGAAGAGGACGTGCACGGATTTGACGGCCTTGTCGGGGCAGGCGAAGGCCGCCGCGCGCACGAACTGCGCGAGCAGTTGCCCGCCGAACAGGCGGTGGTATTCGAGGTCCTGGTTGGTGCCTTCGAAGACCCAGATTGCCGTGGCGCGGTCGGTGGGATCCGGCCGCGCCACGGCGGAGGTTGGCTGTTCGAGGCGAAGGTCGAGGCAGCTGAGCACAACGGTCCAGAGAACGGGCAAGAACCGAGTGTAAAAGAAACTATCTCGCTAT
>JACIXH010000007.1 GCA_014360565.1 Nocardia sp. | reverse complement strand
GTTTCTGAAACAACAGACACTGCAGCACACTCGACCAGACTGATCCCGTTTTTTGGGGTTGGTTTTGGTGGGGGAGCGCTGTCTAGTTTCATAGAGTTACGGTAGTTATAGCGGTGGGGAAACGCCCGGTCCCATTCCGAACCCGGAAGCTAAGGCCACCTGCGCCGATGGTACTGCACTCGACAGGGTGTGGGAGAGTAGGACACTGCCGGAACATCCTTCGCGATAGGGGACCCTTATTTGGGTCCCCTATCGGCGTTTGTGGACTCGATGCGAGTTCGGTACGCCAGGCGGACGATGCCCCGTCCTTCGTCCGTGGTTGAATTCTTAGTGGCGGGGCCATTGACAACACTCCCCGCAAGGTCGGGGAACCTAGAGAGGGATCGCCGTGTCGGAACACAACGACGGACGGAAGCCTTTCCGCCGGGACGGAGACGCCCCCGGTTTCGGCCGGCGAGGCGAACCGACCGATCGCACCCACGGCGGACACGGTGACAATCGCGGCTCGGGCCGTGGCGAGGGCGGCGGATTCCGCCGTGACGACGCCGGCCGAAGCAGTAGTTCCGATCGTGGCAGTTCCGATCGTGGTGGATTCCGTCGCAACGACGACAATCGCGGCGGCTCCGGTCGTCCCGAGGGTCAGCGCGGCGGATACAACCGTGACGATCGTGGCAGCAGCGGCGATCGTGGCGGGTTCAAGCGCAGCGACAGTGGCGACCGCAGCGGCTACCAGCGCCGCGACGATGCCGGTCGAGGCGGCTCGAGCGAGCGTGGTGGCTTCAAGCGAAACGAAGGCGGCGGGGAGCGTCCTGCCGGTGGTTCCGATCGCGGCGGCGACCGTGGTGGTTATCGCGGCAACGACGATCGCCCGCGCGGTGGTTCTGCCGATCGTGGCGGGTACCAGCGTCGCGACGACGCCAATAAAGGTGGCTACCCGAAGCGCGATGACGCCGGTCGTGGTGGCTACCCGAAGCGCGACGACGCCGGTCGTGGTGGTTACCCGAAGCGCGACGACAACGATCGTGGCGGCTATCAGAAGCGCGACGACAACGATCGCGGCGGATTCAAGCGCAGCGACAGTGGCGACCGCGGCGGCTACCAGCGCCGCGATGACGCCGGTCGTGGCGGCTCGAGCGACCGTGGCGCATCCGGTGACCGTGGTGGTTACCGTGGCAACGACGATCGTCCGCGCGGTGGTTCCGATCGCGGTGGTTCCGCCGATCGCGGTGGTTATCAGCGTCGCGACGACGCCGGTAAAGGTGGCTACCCGAAGCGCGATGACGCCGGTCGTGGTGGTTACCCGAAGCGCGACGACGCCCGTGGCGGCGGCTATCAGAAGCGTGATGACAACGATCGCGGCGGATTCAAGCGCAGCGACAGTGGCGACCGTGGCGGTTACCCGAAGCGGGACGACGCCGGTCGCGGTGGTTACCCGAAGCGTGATGACAACGATCGTGGTGGTTACGCAAAGCGCGACGACAATGATCGCGGTGGTTACCCGAAGCGCGACGACAACGATCGCGGCGGATTCAAGCGCAGCGACAGTGGCGACCGCGGCGGCTACCAGCGCCGCGATGACGCCGGTCGAGGCGGCTCGAGCGAGCGTGGTGGCTTCAAGCGAAACGAAGGCGGCGGCCAGCGTCCTGCCGGTGGTTCGGATCGCGGCGGCGACCGTGGTGGCTACCGTGGCAACAACGATGACCGTCCCCGAGGTGGTTCGGGTGGCGGGTTCCGTCGCAACGAAGGCGACGACCGTTCGCGCGGCAGTGACCGTGGCGGCAGCTCCGATCGTGGTGGCTACCAGAAGCGTGACGACAAGGGCGGTTACCCGCGCCGCGACGACAGTGGCAAGGGTGGTTACCCGCGGCGTGACGACAACGATCGTGGACCCAGGCGCGACGACGATCGTGGCCGTGGCGGCTTCAATCGGGATGCCCGCTCCGGTGGCAGCCAGGGCAAGTTCGTTGGCGAGGACGGCAAGCCGCTCAATGGCACCTATCGCGAGAAGCGTCGTGAACGCGACAGTGATGTGCTCGGCGTCGTCTCGGCAGCAGCTGATTCCGATGTCGAGGACGCGGTCACCGAGCACGACGAGACCACAGGCGCGACAGATACCTCGACCACAGCGAGCGACAAGCCCGCGACAGGCGAGTCGGCAGCGTCCGCCGAGCAGTCCCAGGACGCGGCGGCCGAGCACTCTGCGCCGAGCGAGGCGCGAGTAGTCGACGAGGCCGTCGAAGCCGACCGTCCCAGTGCCACGAATCTCCGCGAGCCGGCCGAAGTCGAGTCGGAGAGCGGCGCTGATTCCGATCTCGACACCCGAGCGCGTGATCTCGACGCCACTTCGCGTGGCGGGTCGGATCGCGACGAGCAGTCGCGTACCGCCGGCGACGATCGTGCTCCGGAGCAGGACAATCTGCGTGCGGACGCCACTGTCGAAAGCCCGCGCGGCGCCGATAGCGACAGCCTTTCCCGAGGCGAGTCCGACCGCGGCGAACGCGCGCGGGGAATCGATCGTGACGACCGTTCCAGCGGTTCGCACGACCGCCCTCGTGGTGACGCCGATCGTGGCGAGCGACGTGGATTCGCTGATCGCAGTGTTCGGTCGGATCGTGACGACCGTCCTCGTGGCGGCTCGGAATCCGACGCACGTTCCGGTGGCGGTGATGACCGTCGTCGTGGCGGTGAAGGCGCTCGTACGACGGGTGGGCGGCCCGACGATCGCCGGGCGGCTCGTCCCGAAGAGCCCGATCTGCCCGAGGACGTGCAGGCTTCCGATCTGGATCCGGCAGTGCGCCGCGATCTGCTGAGCCTGGACAAGAACAACGCCGATTCGGTGGCCCGGCACATGGTGATGGCCGTCGAACTGCTCGACGACGACCCGCGTCTGGCGCTGGCACACGCTCGGGCCGCACGCCAGCGTGCCGGCCGTATCGCAGTGATGCGGGAGACCGCCGGTGTGGTGGCTTACCACGCCGAGGAGTGGGCCGAGGCACTGTCGGAACTGCGGACCGCACGACGCATGTCGGGTGGCGCCGGGCTGCTCGCGGTGATGGCGGACTGCGAACGCGGTCTCGGCAGGCCGGAACGGGCGATCGAGCTCGGCCGCAGTGAGGAAGCACAGACCCTCACCGGCGACGAGGCCGCCGAGCTGCGCATGGTGGTCGCGGGAGCCAGGATGGATCTCGGTCAGTTCGACCAGGCCGTGGTGACCCTGCAGGCCTCCGATCTGGATCCCTCGCGCACCGGTTCCGCCGCGGCGCGCCTGTTCTACGCCTATGCCGACGCGCTGGTGGCAGCAGGACGAACCGACGACGGATTGCAGTGGTTCCTCAACGCCGCAGCCGCCGATCTCGACGACGAGACCGACGCCGAGGACCGGGCAACCGAACTCACCGGCGACGCACAGTAGAAGCACCGAAGGCCGCAGCCCCGGAACCCGTACAGGTTCCCCGGGCTGCGGCCTTTCGCGTTCGGCCGGACGCAAACCTGGCCAGGCCGGGCAAGACCACGCTGGGCCGGCGCAGCTGTGCTCGGGCGGTGGATCGCTTCTTCGGAACGGTCGAACGCACTCGCGGACAACCGGATCCACTCGGCCGAGACAGTGGGATCCGTGCGCCGCGACGCGCTGGACGAGAAGCCGGTAACCGGACACCTCGCACGCGCGCTTGCCACATGCTCGATCATGAACAGTACGAGTGCTATTCGACGGCCGAGGGGAACCGGAGCTGTCGGTGCCGTCGCCTAGGGTCGCGGATGTGTTCGACCCGGCAGTGACAACGGAGTGAGGGTGTATGAACCGGTTGCGCGATCAGTACGACGCACTGCTGCTCGACCTGGACGGGACGCTGTACCGCGGACCCGAGGTCATCGAGGGTGCGCCCAAAGCGCTTGCACCGGATGGTGATTCAGCGCAGCGGCTCGTCTACGTCACCAACAACGCCGCGCGTGGGCCCGGCGCCGTCGCGCACCACCTCGACGAGCTCGGCTACCCGGCCACCGCCGCCGATGTGGTGACCAGTGCGCAAGCCGCCGCCCGCATGCTGGCCGAACGCCTGAGTCCCGGCGACAAGGTGCTCGTCGTCGGCACCGATGATCTGGCCGCCGAGGTGAAAGCTGTCGGGCTCGACCCCGTCCGCCGCTTCGGCGACATTCCGCCGTCGGCGGTCGTGCAAGGCCACTCGCCGGCGACCGCGTGGCCCGACCTCGCCGAAGCCGCCTACGCCCTGCGTGCGGGCGCGTTGTGGGTCGCCGCCAACGCCGACCGCACCTTGCCCAACGAACGCGGCCTCGCCCCCGGCAACGGTTCGATGGTCGCGGCGCTGGCCACCGCCTCCGATCGTGAGCCCCTCGTAGCGGGCAAGCCCTACGCGCCGCTGATGGAAGACGCGATCGAGCGGGCGGGCACCCGCCGCTCCCTGGTGGTGGGCGACCGCCTCGACACCGATATCGAGGGCGCCAACGGCCTCGGCCTCGACTCGTTACTGGTGCTGACCGGAGTCAGCACGCTCGAGGAGGTCATCGGAGCGCCGGCCGCCCGGATCCCGACCTTCGTCGCCGCCACCCTCGATGCCCTCAACGATGAGGTCCTGGCAGAGGCCGTCGCACCGGCCGACATCGCGGAACTGTTGCGACAGCATCCCGGCCGGGCGGTACGGGTGCGCGCAGCCGATTCGGAAATCCGATAGCGTTGACGCCACGATGAGTACAGCGAGTTCACCGCCGAACGGCGCGTCACAGCCACCCCGGCCCGGGATTCCCGTGCCCGGCGCTCACCTGCCCGGCGCTGCGCCGCAGCAGGAACCCGCCGATCCGCACCGGATCAAGGACGAAGTCGACGCCCTGCTCGCCGAACTCGGCCCCCGTGCCGCCGTGAGCCCGGCGGAGAACACCGAGACCGGCGCCGACATCACCCGCCGTGCGCGCATCCTCGAGCAAGCGCACGACGTGCTGGTGGACGCGCTGGCGACAGTGGACAAGATCTGAGGTGGCCAGGCGAGCGCGGGTGGACGCCGAACTGGTGCGCCGGGGATTGGCTCGATCGCGAGAACACGCGGTCGAGCTGATCGGTGCGGGCCGTGTCCTGATTGCCGGAACCGTCGCCGTGAAACCGGCGACAGCCGTGGAGACGGGAACCCCACTGATCGTGCGGGACGAACCCGACGAGGTGTCGTGGGCCTCGCGTGGTGCACACAAACTGCTCGGTGCGCTAGAGGCCTTCGAACCGGAGGGTCTCAGCATCGCGGGTAAGCGGTGCCTGGACGCCGGTGCCTCGACCGGTGGGTTCACCGATGTGCTGCTGAACAAGGGCGCGAGCGAGGTGGTCGCGGTCGACGTCGGTTACGGCCAGTTGATCTGGCGGCTCCAGAACGACGATCGGGTCACGGTCTTGGACCGCACCAACGCGCGCAACATCACCCCTGAATCCATCAGTGGCACAGTCGAAATCGTTGTCGGCGACCTGTCGTTCATCTCGCTCGGGCTCGTGCTTCCCGCGCTGGCGGCCTGCGCAGGCGAGGGCGCCGATCTGCTGCCGATGGTGAAGCCGCAGTTCGAGGTCGGCAAGGATCGGGTCGGTTCCGGCGGGGTGGTGCGTGACCCGGCATTGCGAATCGAAGTGGTGTGTGATGTCGCGGCCGCCGCCGCGGCGCTCGGTCTGCGCACTCTGGGGGTGGTCGCCAGCCCGCTGCCCGGCCCGTCGGGCAATGTCGAGTACTTCCTGTGGCTGCGCAAGGCAGGCCCGGTCGACTACGACGCAGAACAGGTGCGGGCGCTGGTCGCGCACGCTGTCGAGGAGGGTCCGCAGTGAGTACGCAAGCGGGCGGCAGGGAGATCCTGCTCGTCGCCCATCCCGGCCGCGCAGAGATCATCGAGACCGCGCACCGGGTGGCGAAGATCTTCGCCGAAGCGGGCATCTGCCTGCGGGTGCTGGCCGACGAGGCCGACAGCACCCGGTTCGAGGACGACGCCGGCTATCCGGTGCGCGTGGTGCCGCACAGCCCGTCCGCGGCGCAGGGGTGCGAGATGGTGCTCGCCCTCGGTGGCGACGGCACGTTCCTGCGCGCGGCCGAACTGGGCAGGCCTGCCGGTGTACCCGTGCTCGGAATCAATCTGGGCCGCATCGGTTTTCTCACCGAAGCCGAGGCCGAGAACCTCGACGAGGCACTCTCTCAGGTGGTCGGCCGCGACTACCAGGTAGAGAACCGGATGACCATCGACGTCACCGTGCGCGTCGACGACACGATCGTCGAACGCGGCTGGGCGCTCAACGAGGCCAGCCTCGAGAACGCCCAGCGAATGGGTGTGCTGGAAGTGGTCCTGGAAGTGGACGGGCGGCCGGTCTCGGCGTTCGGCTGCGACGGCATCCTCATCTCCACTCCTACCGGGTCGACCGCCTACGCGTTCTCGGCGGGCGGTCCGGTGGTGTGGCCGGAACTCGAGGCGATGCTGGTGATCCCGAGCAACGCGCACGCGTTGTTCGCGCGGCCACTGGTGACCAGCCCGGAATCACTCATCGCCGTGGAAACCGTGGCGACCGGGCACGATGCGATCGTTTTCCTCGACGGCCGGCGCACTCTCGCGTTGCCGCGTGGCGGCCGCGCGGAAATGGTGCGCGGCGAACGTCCGGTGCGCTGGGTGCGGCTCGATTCGGCGCCCTTCGCCGACCGGATGGTGCGCAAGTTCCAGCTGCCGGTCACCGGCTGGCGGGGCAGACAGCGAACGGAAGAGCACTGATGCTGACAGAGATCAGGATTGACGGACTCGGTGTCATCTCGACGGCCACCGCACAGTTCCATGCCGGTCTGACCGTGCTCACCGGTGAGACCGGTGCGGGCAAGACCATGGTTGTCACCAGCTTGCACCTGCTCAGTGGTGCGCGGGCCGACGCGGGACGGGTGCGCCTCGGCGCGACGAAAGCCGTTGTGGAGGGCCGTTTCGTCGTCGATGACGTGAACGAGGCAGCACGCGCGGCGGTGGGAGAAGTGCTGGAATCGGCGGGCGCCGAGGCCGACGAGGACGGCAGCGTGATCGCCGTGCGCACCGTCAACAGCGACGGACGCTCGCGCGCCCACCTGGGTGGTCGCGGGGTGCCAGCCGCGGTGCTCGGCGAGTTCACCTCCCGGCTGCTGACCGTGCACGGCCAGAACGACCAGTTGCGATTGCAGCGCCCCGAACAACAACTGTCGGCACTCGACCAGTTCGCCGGAGACGGCGTCGCCGCGCTCCTGCGCAAGTACCAGGTGCATCGCCGGTCCTGGCTGGACGCGCGCACCGAGCTGCTCGAACGAACCGCGCGCAGTAGGGAATTGGCGCTCGAGGCCGACCGGCTCAAGCACTCGCTCGCCGAAATCGACGACATCGCGCCCGAGCCGGGGGAGGACGTCCGCCTGGTCGCCGAGATCCGCAGGCTCAGCGACCTCGACTCGTTACGCGAGGCGGCCGTCGCCGCGCACGAGTCGCTGTCGGGCCCGAGCGACGCGCCCGCCGACGGTGGCGGCGTGCTCGATCTGCTCGGCGTCGCCCGTGCCCGCCTGGACTCCGCCGACGACCCGGCGCTGGCCGCGCTGGCTCCGCGGCTGGGCGAGGCGATCGCGGTGGTCGTCGACGCGGCCACTGAACTCAGCAGCTACCTGTCGGAATTGCCGTCCGATCCCAGCGCGCTGGATTCGATGCTCACCCGTCAGGCCGAACTCAAATCGCTCACCCGCAAATACGCGCCCGATATCGACGGTGTGATCGCCTGGGCCGATGAGTCGCGCTCGCGCCTCGACTCGCTCGACGTGTCCGAGGACGCACTGGCCAAACTCGCCGGTGAGGTCGAGACGGCCGCGGGCAAGGTGCGCGAGGCAGCCCGCAAGCTCAGTGCGGCCCGCGCCAAGTCGGCGGGCAAGCTGGCGACGGCGGTGAGTACCGAGCTGGGCGGGTTGGCGATGGGCAAGGCGCGCCTCGAAGTCCAGGTCCGTCCGATGCAGGCGGGCGCGCAGGATTCGGCGCCGCTCGATGTCGACGGAGTGCTGTTGCACGCCGGGTCCAACGGCTGTGACGAAGTGGAATTCCGGCTTTCCGCGCATTCCGGTGCGCAGTCGCTGCCGTTGAGCAAAAGTGCGTCCGGCGGCGAACTCTCGCGGGTGATGCTGGCCCTGGAAGTGGTGCTCGCCGGTTCCGACCATGGTGCGACCATGGTGTTCGACGAGGTCGACGCCGGTGTCGGCGGTCGGGCCGCGGTGGAGATCGGCAAGCGCCTCGCGCGCCTGGCGCGTACCCACCAGGTCATCGTCGTCACCCACCTGCCCCAGGTCGCGGCCTTCGCCGACACCCACCTGGTGGTGAACAAGTCCGACGACGGAAAAGGCAAGGTGGACAGCGGTGTTCGCACGCTGACCGATGACGAACGAGTGGTGGAACTGGCACGCATGCTCGCGGGCCTCGACGACACCGAGACCGGCCGTGCGCACGCGGAGGAACTTCTCGAAACGGCTCGAGCCGAGCGGCTGCCTGCCTGACAGCAGCGACGTCGCCTGCCACATCGGCAGGCGACGTCGCCGTTGATCAGCGCAGAGCTTTGCGCACGCCGCCGAGGAGCTGGTTGGTCAGCTGACGCAGGCCGAACTCGAGCACCGGCGCGGGCACGGGCAGCGACGGCTCGGAGTCCATCGTGTAGACGACGCGGGTGCCGCCCTCAGCCGTGTCGGCGAAGGTGATGGCGCCGACGTGGCGCTTGACCGGGGCGCCCTTGACGATCTTGTATTCCATCCGCTCGCCGGGAACCAGCGCGGTGATCTCCTCGGTGACGCCCACCTTGCCGAAGCCGAGCAGGTGCTGGGCGCCGACGCCGGTGGCCGGGTCGCCCGCCTTGACGAGCTTGACCTGGATCGGCAGGTGCGGGCTGACGCTCTCACGCTCGGCGAAGAGGCGGTAGACGATGTCGCGAGGTGCGTCGAAGACCGTTTCGACGGTGCTACGTGGCATGGATGTGTCTCCTGTCCGAAATGTCTGTGACCCGGAGCATACGGGTAGTCGCCACCCATGCTCCGACCGGCGCGCCTCCACCAAAGGTTGAGGGTTTGGCTTCATCATCGGCCTCATGAAGATGCCGGCGCTGTTGTCGCGGAACACAGAAACGCTGCCCGGCGTCGCCGGGATCGCCCGGGTGGATCGCGATACCGGTCGATTACTGCGGCGGGTCGGTCCAGGGGATGTAGTAGTCCTCGACGAGACCGACCTGGACCGCCACACCGCCGACCGGCTGGTCGAGGCCGGGGTGCTCGCGGTGATCAACACCTCCCCGTCGATCTCGGGCCGGTATCCCAATCTGGGACCGGAGGTGCTGGTGGCCAACGGGATCGTGCTGATGGACACCGTGTCCTCCGACGCGTTCGGCAAGATCAAGGACGGCTCGAAGGTTCGCATCGACGGTGGCATCGTCTACACCGACAGGCTGACCAAGAAAGAACCCGAGGTCCTGGTCGAGGGTATCGAGTTCGACGAGTCGGCGATCGCCGATCGAATGATCGAGGCGCGCAACGGCCTGGCCGACCACCTCGACGCGTTCGCAGGCAACGCGGCCGAATTCGTCCGCACCGAGAGCGCGCTGCTGATCGACGGTGTCGGCGTGCCCGACATCGAGCTCGACATGCGCAACCGGCACGTTGTCGTGATCGCCGACGGCTCGGGCCATCTCGAGGAATTGCAGCGGCTCAAGCCGTTCATCAAGGAGTACGCGCCGATCCTGATCGGGGTCGGCCGCGGTGCCGATACCTTGCGCAAGCTCAAGTACACGCCGGATCTGATCGTCGGTGATCCCGACGAGATCAGCACGCAGACATTGAAGTCGGGCGCCGAGATGATCCTGCCCGCCGACACCGACGGCCATGCCAAGGGCCTCGAACGCATCCAGGATCTTGGTATCGGCGCCACCACGTTCCCGTCCTCGGGTTCGCCGACCGATCTCGCGCTGATGCTCGCCGAGCATCACGGCGCGTCGCTGATCGTGCTGGCGGGTGCCCCCGCCTCGCTCGAGGATTTCTTCGACCGTGGCCGCCGCGACAGCAATCCGGCCACCTTCCTGGTCCGGTTGAAGGTCGGCGCCAAGCTGGTGGACGCCAACGCGGTATCGACGCTGTACCGGCATCGATCCACGGGTGCGGCGGTGGCGTTGGTGGTGCTGGCCGCGCTGGTGGCGATCGTCGTGGTGATTCTGGCCTCGCACAATGGTTCCGAGATGCTGGACTGGGCTGTCGAGTACTGGAACCGCTTCGTGCTGTGGGTGCGTGGTCTGCTGTGATCTCGCTGCGTCAACACGCCGTCTCGATCGCGGCGATCTTCCTCGCGCTCGCGGTCGGGGTGGTCCTCGGCTCGCACACCCTCGCCGGGGACATGATCTCCGGACTCCGATCGGACGCAACGAACCTCGATACGCAGGTGAACGAGCTGTCGGCGCACAATGCCCAACTCACCGCCCGGCTCGACGCCGCCGACCAGTTCGTCGCGGGCTCGGCCCCCCGCATCCTGAACGGCACCCTGGCCGACCGCACCGTCGTCGTCCTCACCACGCCCGATGCCGATCCCGCCGACATCGACGGCGTGAGCAACTCCCTGCAGACCGCGGGCGCCACGCTGACCGGCCGCATCGCCCTCACCGACGCCTTCGTCGATGCGGGGGAGGGCGACCGCATGCGCTCCGCTCTGACCAACATTGTCCCCGCGGGCGCCCAGCTCGACACCGGCGCCGTAGACCAGGGCAGCATCGCGGGCGATCTCCTCGGTCTGGCCCTGCTCCAAGACCCCACGACCAACAACCCTCGCAGCACTCCCCAGGAACTGTCCCTCATCCTCGAAACTCTCCGAGGCGGTAACTTCCTCACCTTCACCGACCCGCCGACGAGACCGGCGCAACTCGCGGTGGTGATCACGGGCAACGGTGTCGAATCCGACACCGGCCAAGGCGCGACTATCGCCCGCTTCACCGCCGCCCTCCGAGCCAGAGCCGCAGGCGCAGTCCTCGCAGGCCGCGCAGGCGCCGCCGAAGACAACGCCGCGATAGCCAACGTCCGAGCCCAAGCCCCCCTAGCGACAACAGTCACCACAGTCGACAACATCGACCGCGAAATAGGCCGAGTAACAACAACACTCGCCCTGACAGAACAACTCACCGGCGGCGCGGGCCGCTACGGAACAGGCCCATCAGCGACCTCCCTGACCCTGGCAGCCATGCCCCGCTGATCGAGAACCGCATCACCTCGAAAGCAAGATCCTGCGACCCCGCGTACCGGCGCAACAGCTGATTACGCAAGGACATGGGTAACTCACCGGGTACGTCCAGAAGTCGCTCAGCGCCTTTCCGCCGGCCCGCGAACCCAACACGCCGCCCGCAAACGACCGGCAAAATACGCGGAGAGGCGGACTAGCGGTACAGTGGTGGTCCGTGGGTCATCAACGGAATCAGGCAAAAAATGCCACCAAGCACATCTTCGTGAGCGGTGGCGTCGCCTCCTCATTGGGTAAGGGTCTCACCGCCTCCAGTCTCGGTCAGCTCCTGACCGCGCGGGGTATGCGGGTGACGATGCAGAAGCTCGACCCGTATCTCAATGTCGATCCGGGCACCATGAACCCGTTCCAGCACGGCGAGGTGTTCGTCACCGAAGACGGCGCCGAGACCGACCTGGACGTGGGTCATTACGAGCGCTTCCTCGATCGCGATCTCACGATGGACGCGAACGTGACCACCGGTCAGATCTATTCGACGGTGATCGCCAAGGAACGTCGCGGCGAGTATCTGGGCGATACGGTGCAGGTGATCCCGCACATCACCGACGAGATCAAGAATCGCATCCTCGCGATGCAGGGTCCTGATCTCGAGGGGCATGTGCCGGATGTGGTGATCACCGAGATCGGTGGCACGGTCGGTGACATCGAGTCGCAGCCGTTCCTCGAGGCAGCCCGCCAGGTCCGACACGATGTGGGTCGTGACAACGTGTTCTTCCTGCATGTGTCGCTGGTGCCGTACCTGGCGCCCTCGGGTGAGCTCAAGACCAAGCCGACGCAGCATTCGGTGGCCGCGCTGCGCAATATCGGCATCCAGCCCGACGCACTGATCCTGCGTTGCGACCGTGACGTGCCGCAGGGTCTGAAGAACAAGATCGCGCTGATGTGCGACGTCGACGTGGAAGCCTGCATTTCCACCCCCGATGCGCCGTCGATCTACGACATCCCGAAGGTGCTGCACAGCGAGGGCCTCGATGCCTACGTGGTGCGCAAGCTCGGGTTGCCATTCCGCGACGTGGACTGGAAGGTGTGGGGCGATCTGCTCGATCGCGTCCACAGCCCCCGCGAGACCGTCGAGGTGGCGCTGGTCGGCAAGTACGTCGATCTGCCGGACGCGTACCTGTCGGTGACCGAGGCGCTGCGCGCGGGCGGTTTCGCCCATCGCGCCAAGGTGAACATCCGCTGGGTGCCCTCCGACGAGTGCGAGACCGAGGTCGGTGCGCAGGCGGCACTGCGCGATGTGGACGCTGTGCTGATCCCCGGCGGGTTCGGTATTCGCGGTATCGAGGGCAAGCTGGGTGCGATCGGTTATGCCCGCCATCGCGGTATCCCGCTGCTCGGTCTGTGCCTCGGTTTGCAGTGTGTGGTCATCGAGGCCGCCCGTTCGGTCGGCATCGCCGACGCGAACTCGACCGAGTTCGAGCCCGACACCGAGAACCCGGTCATCTCGACCATGGCCGATCAGGAAGACGTCGTCGCCGGTGCAGCCGATCTGGGCGGCACCATGCGACTTGGCGCCTATCCCGCGACTCTGAAGAAGGGCTCGGTCGTCGCCCAGGCGTACGGCACCGAGAACGTTTCCGAGCGGCACCGGCACCGGTTCGAGGTGAACAACTCCTACCGCGACGCCATCGCCAAGAGTGGTCTCGTGTTCTCGGGTACCTCGCCCGACGGGCACCTGGTCGAGTTCGTCGAGTACCCGGCTTCGGTGCATCCGTTCCTGGTGGCCACCCAGGCGCATCCGGAGCTCAAGAGCCGTCCGACGCGCCCGCATCCGCTGTTCGCGGCGCTGATCAACGCCGCGTTGAAATATAAACTGGCCGAACGCCTTCCCGTAGACTTCCCGGAGGAAGAGTTCGCGGAGCAGGCTGCAGAAGCTGCGGAAGCCTAGGAACATCGGCGATAGGAACGCATGAGCGAGCCCGGTAGTCACGACTTCGAGACGGTGTCGAGCCGGGTGCTCTACAGCGGTGCGATCCTGGCTCTGCGTCAGGATCAGGTCAGAATGCCGGACGGGCGGGTCGCCGAGCGCGAGGTCATCGAGCATCACGGCGCGGTGGCGGTGCTCGCGCTCGACGATGACGGCAAGGTCGTGTTGATCCGCCAGTACCGCCATCCGATCGGTACCAGGCTGCTGGAACTGCCTGCCGGGCTGCTCGATATCGACGGTGAGGACCCGCTCACCGCGGCCAAGCGTGAACTGGCCGAGGAGACGGGCTTGGCCGCGGCGCACTGGTCGGTGCTGGTGGATGTGGCGTTGTCGCCGGGTTTCACCGACGAGGCGCTGCGGGTGTTCTTGGCGACCGGTCTGCGCGATACCGACCGTCCCGATCCCGAGCACGAGGAAGCGGATCTGGAACTGGTGCGAATGCCGGTGGACGAGGCGGTGCGAGCCGCGTTGGCGGGGCAGATCGTGAACGCGACCGCGGTCGCCGGGGTGCTCGCCTATGCCGCCGCGCAGGCGAGCGGGGCGCCGTTGCGCGCGCCCGACGCACCGTGGCCCGGCCAGCCGACGACCTTCTTGCGCCGCAAGGCCGCGGAGGCGCAGTCGGTGCCGGCTCGCGGTAACCACGCGTGAGTACCGCAGCGGCCCGCGCTCGGATCGCCGACCCGGCGGCACCGGTCGGCGGGGACTAGCCGGGCAAGGGCGTGCTCGAGCGGGAGATCGACGCCTACCTCGACCACCTGGCGGTCGAGCGCGGCGCCGCGCGCAACACGCTCGGCGCCTATCGTCGTGATCTGGCCCGCTACCGGCACTTCCTCACCGGTCGCGGTGTCGAGAGTCTGTCGGCGGTGGCCCAGGGTGACGTCGCCGAATTCACCATGGTGTTGCGATCCGGCGGCGCCGATCACCCTGCGCTGGCGGCCGGTTCGGTGGCGCGAGCGTTGATCGCGGTGCGCGGGCTGCACCGGTTCGCCGCCGCCGAGGGCATCACCGACACCGATGTGGCGCACGCGGTGAAACCGCCCGCACCGGGGCGCCGGTTGCCCAAAGCGCTGCCCTACGACCAGGTTCTGCGATTGCTCGAATCGGTGGGCGGCGAACCCGAGGGTTCCGACGGCGGTCCGCGCGGACTGCGTGATCGGGCACTGCTGGAACTGCTCTACTCCACGGGCGCGCGCATCTCGGAGATGGTCGGACTCGACGTCGACGACATCGACGCCGAGCAACGCTGCGTGGTGCTGCACGGCAAGGGCGGAAAACAGCGTCTCGTCCCGATCGGTCGCCCGGCCCTCGCCGCGGTCGACGCCTATCTCGTGCGTGGCAGGCCCGCCCTCGCCGCGAGCGGAAAAGGTTGCGGCGGAGCCCTTTTCCTCAACGCTCGCGGCGGCAGACTCTCACGGCAGAGCGCATGGCAGGTTTTGCAGACCGCCGCCGAACGCGCCGGAATCGGGGCGACGGTGTCACCGCACACGCTGCGTCACTCCTTCGCCACCCACCTGCTCGACGGCGGAGCCGATGTGCGCGTAGTGCAGGAACTGCTCGGCCACGCCTCGGTGACCACGACCCAGATCTACACCCTCGTGACGGTCAGTACCCTGCGCGAAGTGTGGGCCACGGCCCACCCGCGTGCGACGTGATCGGGCACCACCGATAGGCGCTGAGCAGGTATCGTGCGAACACGCCCGGCGTTGCCATGCTGTACCTCACCGGTCCGAGCGGTAGCGTCTATCCAGAGTTGGACCCGTACGAAAGCGAACCGGTCGCAGGACCGGCCTCGCTACCCTCGACAGGGGTTACCGGCAAGGAAAACGTATAAGGAGCAGCGGACGTGACGACAGCGGAAACACCGTGGGACGGTGGGCCGGAACAGGTCACCGAGCCCGTCGAGATGGGCCCGACCGGCCGGCCGCTGCGACTGGTCCCTGATCCACCGCAGGTCCAGCGGCACGGTGATGCGCTCGTTGTCGCCATGTGCAATCAGAAGGGAGGGGTCGGAAAAACCACCTCGACCATCAATCTCGGTGCGGCACTGGCCGAATACGGCCGCCGTGTACTGCTCGTCGACCTCGACCCGCAGGGCGCGCTCTCGGCCGGGCTCGGTGTCGCCCACCACGACCTCGACCTCACGGTGCACGACTTGCTGATCGGCGGTAAGGCCAAGGTCGACGACGTGCTGCAGACCACCAAGGTCGACGGCATGGACCTGTTACCCAGCAACATCGACCTCTCCGCCGCCGAGATCCAGTTGGTCAACGAGGTCGGTCGCGAGCAGTCGCTCGGCCGGGCCCTGCACGGCGTGCGCGATCGCTACGACTACATCCTCATCGACTGCCAGCCTTCGCTGGGTCTGCTGACGGTCAATGCGCTGGCCTGCTCCGACGGCGTGATCATTCCGATGGAATGCGAATACTTCTCGCTGCGCGGCCTCGCGCTGCTCAACGACACCGTCGAGAAGGTGCGCGACCGGCTCAACCCCCGCCTGAGCCTCTACGGGATCGTGGTCACCATGTTCGATGCGCGCCTGCTGCATTCGCGTCAGGTGATGTCGCGGGTGGTCGAGGTGTTCGGTGATCTGGTCTACGACACCGCCATCTCGCGCACGGTGCGTTTCCCCGACGCCAGCGTCGCCGGTGAGCCGATCACCACCTGGTCGCCGAAGTCGGGCGGCGCCGAGTCGTATCGAGCGATGGCCCGTGAAGTAATCCACCGGTCTGGCCGGTGACCGTAGCTACACCTGCGGTGCGAGCAGTACCCGAAGACGCGGTGCCGGCCGCGGAGAAAACCGGTTTCCACTTGCGGCTCACCAATTTCGAGGGGCCGTTCGATCTGCTGCTGACGTTGATCAGCTCGCGCAAACTCGATGTCACCGAAGTCGCGCTGCACCAGGTCACCGACGAATTCATCGCCTACACCAAGGCATTGACCGCCGAGCTGTCCGAGAACACCAAGCTGCGCGCGGACAAGATTCTCGATCAGACCACCGAGTTCCTCGTCGTGGCCGCCACCTTGCTCGACCTCAAGGCGGCCCGGCTGTTGCCCTCGGGCGAAATGACCGACGCCGACGACCTCGAACTCCTCGACGCTCGCGACCTGCTGTTCGCGCGACTGCTGCAATACCGCGCGTTCAAACAGGTGGCCGAGCTGCTGGCCGAACTGGAAGCCGCGGCACTGCGCCGGTATCCGCGGTCGGTGGCGCTGGAGGAACAGTTCGAAGGGTTGCTGCCCGAGGTCACCCTCGGGGTGGATATCGCCGCGTTCGCCGAGATCGCGGCGGCGGCGTTCCGGCCTCGCCCGATCGCCGAAGTCGGGCTCGGTCATCTGCACATGCACACCATCTCGGTCGCCGAGCAGGCCGAACTGGTGCTTGCCTTGTTGAAGGAACGCGGACCCGGCGGTTGGACGACCTTCGCCGAATTGGTGGCCGAGTGCACAGTGCCGGTGGAAATCGTGGCGCGATTCCTGGCGTTGTTGGAGCTGTACCGCGGTAAAACCATCGCCTTCGACCAACCCGATCCGCTCGGGCCGTTGGCTGTCAGCTGGCTCGGCGAGCTCGACCCTGACGCAGAGGCAGCGGCGCTGAGCTTCGAGGAGGATTACGGATGAACGCGTCAGGCCCGGCGGCAGCGCGGCGTCACGACGAAGGGTCCGCGATCATCGGAGGAGACAGGGCATGACAGAAGCAGTGGCGGAATTCACCTCCGAGCCACTCGACGACCTCGAACTGCGCTCGGCACTGGAGGCGATGCTGCTGGTCGTGGACGCCCCGGCGCCGACAGAACAGCTGGCAGCGGCCCTGGACGACACCAGCGAGCGCGTCGAAACAGTCCTGCGCGCGATATCGGCCGAACTGACCGAACGGGGCAGCGGCATCGACCTGCGTTTCGTCGGTGACGGATGGCGCTTCTATACTCGTCAGGAGTACGCGCCCTACGTTGAGCGGGTACTGCTCGACGGGGCCCGGACGAAGCTGACCCGGGCAGCCTTGGAAACCTTGGCGGTAGTCGCCTACCGCCAGCCGGTGACCCGCATGCGGGTCAGCGCGGTCCGAGGGGTGAACGTCGACGGAGTGATGCGCACGCTGCTGGCCAGAGGCCTGATCGCGGAAGCTGGTCAGGACCCCGAAACCAACGGCACGTTGTACCGCACCACCGAGTTGTTCCTCGAACGGATCGGGCTCGCCTCCCTCGGCGACCTGCCACTGCTGGCGCCGCTGCTTCCCGGCGTCGATCTGATCGATGAGATCAGCGAGAGTCTGGAAACCGATCCCCGGTTCACCAGGCTGAAGAAACCCGCCGAGTCCGACATGGATCTCGGCACCGACGATTGAATTGACAGGACAGATGAATAATTCCGCTCGCCGAGATGGCACACCGGATCGAAAAAATCGCAGCGACCAGCCCCGAAGTGGCGCGAGTCGAACCGTGGGTAACCGCGGCGACAGTGCGCGCACCGGGCAGGGTGGCTCCCGCGCAGCGGCTCCCAGCCGGCGCGGCACCGGCGCGGGTGGCTTCCAGCGCGGCAATCAGACAGCAGCTCGGTCCGCGGGCAGCTCCCAGCGTGACGCCGAATCCGGCGGCCGTCGTGGGCCCACCGGTGGTGGTTACCAGCGTGATGACCGTCGCGGCGGCCCTGCCGGTGGTGATCGTCGCGGCAGTGCGCCCGGTGGCTACCAGCGTGATGACCGTCGCGGCGGCCCTGCCGGTGGTGATCGTCGCGGCAGTGCGCCCGGTGGCTACCAGCGTGACGACCGTCGCGGCGCCCCGGCCGGTGGTGACCGTCGCGGAGGCTCTTCCGGTGGTTACCAGCGTGATGACCGCCGTAGCTCCACCGGTGGCTACCAGCGCGATGACCGTCATGGAGCCTCTTCCGGTGGTCAGCGTGACGAGCGTCGTGGCGCCCCCGCCGGTGGTCAGCGTGACGAGCGTCGTGGGTCTTCCGCCGGTGGTTACCCCCGTGGTGACGTCCAGCGTGGTGGCACGGCTGGTCAGCGCAGCGGCGCTTCGGCAGGCACCCAGGCCTTCGCAGCTCGCCAGAAGACCTCGAAGCCGCAGAAGAAGGTTGTCGCTCCGACGATCCTGAACAACGCCAAGCCCGCGCGTCATCAGCACTCCGACGCCACCGAGGGCCCCAAGAAGCTTCCGTGGGGCGAAGGCGAACGCCTGCAGAAGGTCCTCGCCAAGGCAGGTGTGGCCTCGCGCCGCGCGGCCGAGGAGATGATCGCCGCCGGTCGCGTCGAGGTCGACGGCAAGATCGTGCGTGAGCAGGGTCTGCGCATCGACGCCGAGAACGCGGTCGTTCGCGTCGACGGCACCCGTGTCGTGGTCCGCGACGAACTGGTGCACCTGGTGCTGAACAAGCCCAGGGGCTGGCAGTCCACCATGTCCGACGACCTGGGGCGCCCCTGCGTCGGCGATATCATCGCCGAGCGGATCGCCGCCGGTCAGCGACTGTTCCACGTCGGTCGTCTCGATGCCGACACCGAGGGCTTGCTGCTGGTCACCAATGACGGCGAGATGGCGCATCGTCTGATGCACCCCTCGTTCGAGGTCCCCAAGACCTACTTGGCCACCGTCGACGGCGAGGTGAACTACCGCCTGGTCGGTAAGCGCTTGCGCGAAGGCGTCGAGCTCGAAGACGGGCCGGCCAAGGTCGACAAGTTCATGATGCTCGAGGCCAACCAGGGTCGTTCGCTGGTGAAGCTCGTGTTGCACGAGGGCCGTAAGCACATCGTGCGTAGGCTGCTCGACGAGGTCGGCCACCCGGTGATCCGGCTGGTGCGCACCCACCTCGGCCCGGTGGCACTGGGTGACCAGCGCCCCGGCACGCTGCGGGTGCTCGGCCGCGACGAGATCGGCAAACTCTACGAGGCGGTGCAGCTGTGAACGGTGTGGACTTTCCCCTGGAGTTCGCCGGTGACCGAATGACCGGTGACGTAGCCCTCGTTGTCGCGATGGACGGTCCCTCCGGCACCGGCAAGTCCAGCGTGTCGCGTCGTCTCGCGGCACGCCTGGGCGCCCACTACCTCGACACCGGTGCCATGTACCGGGTCGCGACCCTGTGCGTGCTCCGTGCCGGAGTAGAGCTGACCGACGCCGCCGCGATCACGGAAACCGTTGCGGGGATGCCACTGTCGATCGGTACCGATCCCAGTCACGAAGTCATCGAACTCGATGGTGAAGACGTCTCGCAGGAGATTCGTGGCGACGCTGTGACCAAGGCCGTCTCGGCGGTGTCCGCGGTGGGGCAGGTGCGCGAGCAGCTCGTCGCCCTGCAGCGCGAAATCGTGGCGATGGCCGGTCGCATCGTGGTCGAAGGCCGCGACATCGGCACCGTCGTGCTCACCGGCGCCGACGCCAAGATCTATCTCACCGCCTCCGCGGAGGCACGCGCGCAGCGGCGCAACGCTCAGAACATCCGCGAGGGCCGCGGCGACGATTACGCGGCCGTGCTGGCCGACGTAGAGCGCCGCGACACCCTCGACTCCACCCGCACAGTGTCGCCCTTGCGCCCCGCCGCCGACGCGGTGCTCGTCGACACCAGCGACCTGACGATGGATCAGACCATCGAGGAGCTGTATCGCGTGGTGGCTCAGCAGCTTTCGGCCACGACAGGAGGTCCGCGATGATCGAAGAGATTCTCGTAGGCGACGGAACCTGGACCGACGAGTCCGAATGGGATGTCCTCGATATCGACGGGGACGGCGAAGGCGAACAGCACGTCGCGATGCCGACCCTCGCCGTGGTCGGGCGGCCCAACGTGGGCAAGTCGACCCTGGTCAACCGGATTCTCGGCCGCCGTGAAGCGGTTGTCGAAGACGTTCCGGGTGTGACTCGTGACCGCATTTCGTACGAGGCCAACTGGGCCGGGCGCCGTTTCATGGTGCAGGACACCGGCGGTTGGGAACCCGACGCCAAGGGCCTGCAGCAGCACGTTGCCCGACAGGCCGAGGTGGCGATGGAGACCGCCGACGCGATCCTGCTCGTCGTCGACGCCACCGTCGGCGCGACCACCACCGACGAGGCCGCGGTGCGCAAGCTGCGCCGTTCCAAGGTCCCGGTGATCCTGGTGGCGAACAAGGTCGACGACCAGAAGGTCGAACTCGAGGCTGCCACGCTGTGGTCGCTGGGCCTGGGCGAACCGCGCATGGTCTCGGCCGCGCACGGTCGTGGCACCGGTGACCTCCTCGACGACGTGCTCAGCGCGTTGCCCGAGACGCCGCGCGAAGGTACCGCTGTCGCGGGCCCGCGTCGCGTGTCGCTGATCGGCAAGCCGAACGTGGGCAAGTCGAGCCTGCTCAACAAGCTGGCAGGCGACGAGCGCTCGGTGGTCCACGATGTCGCGGGCACCACTGTCGACCCGGTCGACTCGCTGGTCGAGTTGGGCGGCAAGACCTGGAAGTTCGTCGACACCGCCGGACTGCGCCGCAAGGTCTCCAACGCCACCGGCACCGAGTTCTACGCGTCGCTGCGGACGAAGTCGGCGCTGGAGGCCTCCGAGGTCGCGATCATGCTGATCGACGCCTCGGTGCCGATGACCGAGCAGGATCTTCGCGTGATCAGCCTGGTCGCCGACTCCGGTCGCGCGTTGGTGCTGGCCTTCAACAAGTGGGACCTGGTCGACGAGGACCGCCGCTACATGCTCGAGCGCGAGATCGATCGCGATCTGGTGCGCGTGCCGTGGGCCCAGCGGGTCAACATCTCCGCCCATACCGGCCGCGCCGTGGCCAAGCTGGTGCCGCAGATGGAGACCGCCCTCGAGTCCTGGGACAAGCGCATCTCCACCGGTCGCCTGAACACCTGGCTCAAGGAAGTCATCGCGGCCACCCCGCCGCCGATGCGTGGCGGCCGTCAGCCCCGCGTCATGTTCGCCACCCAGGCGAGTACCCGCCCGCCGACGTTCGTGCTGTTCACCACCGGCTTCCTCGAGGCGGGCTACCGCCGCTTCATCGAGCGCCGTCTGCGTGAAGAGTTCGGCTTCGACGGTTCGCCGGTGCGCATCTCGGTGCGTGTGCGCGAAAAGAAGGAACGCAAGAAATAATTCGAGCTTCGCACGAGCGGCCCCGGCGAATATCGCCGGGGCCCTTCGTTTTTCAGGCGTCGAGCACGCGGTCGAGCAGATGATCGACCAATTGCGGTGCGCGCGCGGCATAGTCGTCGTTGGTGAGCATTCCCTGTGCGAGCCCGCCGAGCGCGAGCAGGATCACCTCGGCATCGGCGAGCAGCGCTCGCTCGTCGGCATCGGGCCCGCGCAGCTGCCGCAGTTGCTCGGCGACCGCACCGACGATGTAGGTCGGTGCGCCTGCGGTATCCGCGGATTCGATCTCGGTACCGGTGAGCGCCGCAGCGTGGAAGATGCCGAGAATGATCGCGTTCTGCCTACTCGGTTCGTCGAGGGGGAGTAGCGCGAGCAGGATCGTCCGAACGATATCGCGAGGGCCCGCACCGGGTCCCAGCGTCGTGAACCCTTGCGCCAGCCGGGCGCCGGAATCCTCGACGACCGCGCGGTGCGTGGCGAGCAGGAATTCCCGCTTGGTGCCGAAGTAGTACTGCACCGACCGCACCGAGACCCCGGCTTCCGCGGCGACGGACTGGAATGTCGCCCCGTCGAGTCCGCCTCGGGCGATGACTCGACGGGCCGCGCGCGAGGAGTACCTGCGGACCTATCGAGAACTGGAAAAGCAGTGGCCGATCCCGTCGACCACGCTCGATATCGCCACCTCTTTCGGTCCCACTCGCCTGCGTGAAGCCGGGGCGGGAGAGGGCGTGCCGATCGTGCTGATGCACTCCCTCGGCGCCAACAGCCTGGCCTGGAACCACGTGATCGAGGACTTCGCCCGCGATCACGTCGTCTACATGCCCGAAATGATCGGCGTTCCCGGTCTCAGCGAGCAGACCGCGCCGATCGACGAAGCCGGTTTCGGTACCTGGTTCGGCGAACTCCTCGACGGTCTCGGCGTGAACCGAGTCCATCTGGTCGGCTACTCGCAGGGTGGATGGCAGGCGATGGTCATCGCCACCACGCAGCAGCGACGGTTGGCGAGCCTGACCGTGATCGAGCCGGGTGGCACGCTGACCAAGGTCAAATGGAGCCTGCTGTGGACAATGATCCGCATCGGCGCGCACCCGACCGACAAGAATTTGCGCAAGATGAACGCGCGACTCAATCCCGGCGTCACCCTGACCGACGCGGAATTCGACGGTGTGAAGGCATCGCTGGGATATGTCCCCGCGATCGGCTATCCGAAGATGTTCACCGACGAGCGATTGGCGATGATCACGACGCCGACCGCGGCGCTGTTCGGGTCGCAGTCGCTGGTGGTCGACAACCAACTGGCGCAGCAGCGTCTACGCGACAACGTGCCCACCTGTGAAGTCGAGATCTTCCCCGGCGCCGGGCACGGCATCTTCCACGAGATTCCGAAGCTGGTGACAGCCCGCATTCTCGACTTCACCCGCCGCTACGAGCCGACCGACGCGCGCCACGGCGAGTAGACGACGTCTGACCGCAACTCACCGCTGCCACTCGGATGCCACCACGCCGCGCCCGTGCTCACGCCGAAGAACACGACCGCAGGCCTGATAATCGTCTGAGAAGTGCCGGGTGGTGGACACCTTGGCAAGGTCGGGCACGTTGAGAGCGGTAAGAGGTCCTCTGTGGCCTCCGCGAGGAGTACGTCATGAGTCTTATCGGAACCCTGGTCGGCTACGCGTTGACCGTGTTCTTGCTGCTGCTGATCGCTCGGATGGTGGTGGACTGGATCGATGCGCTGGGCAACGGCCCGCAGTGGGCCCGTAAGGGACGGGAGGTGACCCACGCCGCGACCGAACCCGTCATCGCCCCGGTGCGCAAGGTACTGAAGCCGGTCCGCATCGGGGAAATGTCTCTCGATCTCGCCTTCACCGTGGTGTTCATCGCCGTGCTGATCCTGCGCTCGGTGGCATTCAGCCTGTAAGCGAGGGTCAGCGGACCACCGGCGAGCTCACGGGGGCGGTGTCGACGGGCACGGCGGCGAGCAGGGCCAGTGACTGTTCGGCGTCGGAGCCCGGCTCAGGGTGGTAGACGACGAGCGTCTGGCCCGGTGCGCCGTTGACGGTGAATGTCTCGTAGGACAAGGCGATCTCGCCCACCAGCGGATGCAGGAAGCGCTTCGCGCCGGCGGTCTTCGCGCGGACCTCGTGCTTGGCCCACAGGCGCCGGAAGTCCTCGCTCTTCAAGGACAGCTCGCCGACCAGTTCGGTCAGGCGCGGGTCGTCGAGGTCGGTGCTCGCGCCTGCCCGCAGACCGGCCACGGTCTCGGCCGCGATTCTCGGCCAATCCGGAAAGACAATGCGTGCCTCGGGATCCAGGAACACCATTCTGACCTGGTTGACCCCTGGCGTCGAACAGGAATTCAGCGCGACGGCCAGCGGGGTCGCGGCCAGGACATCCATATACCGCCCGTACAACAGCGCCGGGGTGTCCGACCAGGCACGCATCAGGCGCAGCAGGCTCGGCGTGACCCGCTCCGGTCGTCGCGGCGCACGGGGGCGTCGTGGTGCCGGGCGCGCCAGCTCCCGCAGGTGTGCGATCCCGTCGTCGTCGAGCGAGAACACCCGGGCCAGCGCCGCCACGATCTGATCGGACGGATGCTTGTCGCGGCCCTGTTCGAGCCGGATGTAGTAATCGGCGCTCATCCCCGCCAACATGGCCACTTCCTCGCGCCGCAGCCCGGCCACGCGCCGCTGACCGCCGCCGGCCATCCCGAACTCTTCGGGGCTGACCTGCTCGCGGCGGGCCCGCAGGAACGCACCGAGACTGCTGTCGGAATCCATGCCTTCGAGGGTATGCCGACCTCGCGGCGGCTGGGTGGCCCTGCCGCTACCAGGAAGTTTCCGACCTGGCAGGCGCCGAGCACCCAGGCGAATGTTGTGGCCATGACAAACAACAACATCGAAGGACGAGTCGCCGTCGTCACCGGAGCATCCAGCGGCATCGGCGCTGCCACCGCGCGTCGACTGGCGGCGGACGGCATGCGGGTAGCGCTGCTCGGGCGGCGCAAGGATCGGCTGGAAGACCTCGCGCTCAGTATCGGCGCGAACACCCTGGCGGTGACCGTCGACGTGAGCGTGCGGCAGTCGGTTCTGGATGCCGCAGCCCAGGTGCGTGCCGAGTTCGGCTCCGTCGATCTGGTCGTCGCGAACGCGGGCGCCATGCTCGGCGCGCCGTTCGAACAGGCCGAGATCGACGAATGGGATCAGATGGTCGGGACGAATCTCAACGGATTGCTGTACACCGCAAGAGCATTCATCGATGACCTACTCGCCACCGCGGACTTGGGCCGCAGTGCCGACCTGGTGCTGGTCGGTTCCGTCGCCGGCCACGTCGCGTTCCCGAACTACGGCGTCTATTGCGCCACCAAGGCGGCCGTCGCCCACCTGACCCGCAATCTGCGCGCCGAGTTCGGCCCGCGCGGGGTTCGGGTGAAGAACGTCGAACCCGGATTCGTCAGCACCGAACTCGGCGCCGGAATGCGCGACGACACCCGGCGCGCCGAGCTCGGCGAATGGCGGGACGGACTGGAAATCCTGGTACCCGAGGACATCGCCGACTCGATCGCCTATGCCGTCTCGGCGCCACGCCGCGTGAACATCGCCGAACTGATCGTCGTGCCCACCGAACAGGGGTGATCGAGGTACCACCGTCGAAGGGGTCCGGACCACCTGGACGGTCGTAGGGCTCAGGGTGTGTTTCAGGGATCTACCCGATGCGTAAAGACTTGTCCGAGGACGAGACTCGGCGGTTGACGATCGATTGCCCCGAAAGTGAGCCGATGCGTGTCACCCGTTTCCTTGTCCTCGTGGCTGTGTTGTTGACGTGCGCCGCCGCACCCGCGGCTGCGGCGCCCGCCGGATCCGGGCGGCCCGAGCTCGGCTCCGCGCTGCCTGCCCCGACCGGGCCGTTCCCGGTCGGGGTCGAGCAGTTCCACCTGATCGACGATCGGCCGGACCCGTGGGTGCCGGATCGCGAACGCGAATTGATGGTCTCCGCCTGGTATCCCGCGTCGGTGCCGGTCGGCAGGTTGCGGCCCTATGCCACGCCACAGGAGTCGGCGCTCGTGGTCGCCTCGCTGGGTGTTGCGGGCGTGGCGCCCGAGGCGATGAGCCGGATAGGAACCCATGCCTATGTCAGTGCGCCGAGGTGGAGTTTTCCACTGCCCACCGTGGTGCTCTCGCCAGGTTTCACCATGCCGCGCGCGTCGCTCACCGGCCTCGCCGAGGAGCTCGCCAGTCGCGGCTACCTCGTTATCGGCATCGACCACACCTATGAGTCGGCGGCGGTGACATTCCCGGATGGTCGCATCACCGAATGCGTTGCGTGCCACGGCCGCTTGGACGGCGCCGCAGTTGCGATCGGCCGCGCGAAGGACGTGTCCTTCGTACTCGACGAGTTGACCGGACGTCTGCCGCTCGACTCGACGCGCATCGCCATGGGAGGTCACTCGGCGGGCGGGTTCACCGCACCGTACGCGCTCGCCGGGGACGCCAGGATCCGCGCGGGATTCAACCTGGACGGAACGTTCCCCGCTGTCCCTGACGGCCGCGCGCTCAACCGCCCGTTCTTGATGATGGGCGCGCCTCACCATGCGCCCGACGGCGAGTACGGTGCCGAATGGGCCGGAACCTACGACACCTTCACCGGATGGAAACGGTGGTTGACGGTGGATGGCGCATCGCACTCGTCCTTCACCGACTACGCCCCGATCGCCACCGCGCTCGGTGTCGAGGTCCCCGCGACAACCATCGACGGCTACCGCGCGATGGACTTGACGCGCCGATATGTCACGGCCTTCCTCGACCGGCACCTCCGCGATATACCGCAGCCGACCCTCGACGGTCCACACCAGGACGATCCCGAGATCCGTTTCGGCTGAGGCGGTTTCGGCGCCGCTGTGGTGTCCGGCATCGTCGTCGCGCGCCTAGCTGTCGGCGCCGTGCTCATGTGGCGTCACCTGGTGAGACCGAGGATCGCATCGCCGTCGCAGCGGTCCGAAAACGTTCGGCGGCAGACGCTTTCGTTGCCGAATTGGTACGACCGTGCCCGGATTGCCTGGATACTCGACAGGGTCACCCGCGGATTGCGTGCGGGGGAGCAGGGGAGAGGACTTCGCAGATGGCCCTGGTTGTGCAGAAATTCGGCGGTTCGTCGGTCGCCACCGCGGAGCGGATCCGGCGGGTCGCCGAGCGGATCGTGGAAACGAAGAAGCAGGGCCACGATGTGGTGGTGGTCTGCTCGGCGATGGGCGACACCACCGACGAGTTGCTCGAGCTGGCCGGTCAGATCGCCACGGCACCGGAACCGCGTGAGCTGGACATGCTGCTCACCGCGGGCGAGAGAATATCGAATGCCCTGGTAGCCATGGCGATCCATTCCCTCGGTGCGGAGGCGAGATCGTTGACCGGGTCGCAGGCCGGTGTGATCACCACCAGCGCCCACGGTCGCGCCAAGATCATCGAAGTCGACCCGGGCCGGGTGCGGCGCGCCCTCGATGACGGTGAAGTGGTGCTGGTCGCCGGGTTCCAGGGCGTGAGCCAGGACAGCAACGACGTCACCACCCTGGGCCGCGGCGGCTCCGATACCACCGCCGTCGCGTTGGCCGCGGCACTGCATGCCGACGTGTGCGAGATCTACACCGACGTCGACGGCATCTTCACCGCCGACCCGCGCATCGTGAGCGACGCCCAGAAACTCGATCAGATCTCCTACGAGGAAATGCTGGAGATGGCGGCCTGTGGTTCGAAGGTCCTCATGCTGCGTTGCGTCGAATACGCGCGCCGCTACCAGGTGCCCGTGCACGTGCGCTCGTCCTACACCGACGCGATCGGCACCACCGTTTTCGGCTCGATGACCGACATCCCGGCCGACCAGGCCGTCCTCACCGGCGTCGCGCACGATCGCGACGAGGCCAAGGTGACCGTCGTCGGCCTACCCGACGAACCCGGCTACGCGGCCAAGGTGTTTCGCGCGGTGGCCGATGCCGAGATCGGTATCGACATGGTCGTGCAGAACACCGGCACCGGCCGCACCGACATCACCTTCACCCTGCCCGCCGCCGACGGTGCGCGTGCGGTCGCCCTGCTGCGCGAGCGCCGCGCCGAGATCGGTTTCGCCGACGTTCGCTACGACGACCGGGTCGGCAAGGTCTCGCTGATCGGCGCGGGCATGCGGGACAATCCGGGCGTCACCGCCACCTTCTGTGAGGCGCTGGCCGCGGCGAACATCAACCTCGACCTGATCGCCACCTCCGAGATCCGCATCTCCGTGCTGGTCCGTGACACCGACCTCGACGATGCCGTGCGCATCCTGCACCGTGCCTTCGACCTGGGCGGTGCGGACGTGGCCGTCGTGCACGGCGGAACGGGCAGATGAGAGCGGCCCCGGTTGACCCGTGCGGTAGGCGAGGGGTAACTTACCGAAAAGTAAGTTCAGTGGGACGGAGGGTTCGTTGAACACCCGGTTGACCTCGTTCGGCAGGGCAGGACTCGAGTTCGACGTCGTCGACTCCGGCCCGCCGGACGGCCCTGTCGTCATCGCGCTGCACGGCTTTCCGCAAACCGCCACCTCGCTGCTTCCGCTCACCGCGTTGCTCAACGCCCGCGGCTACCGCACGATCGCCCCGAACCAGCGCGGCTACTCGCCGGGCGCGCGACCATCCGGTCGCCTCGCCTACCGGGTGCCCGAGCTGGTCGACGACGTGGTCGCACTGATCGACGACATCGACCGTGGGCCGGTACACCTGGTCGGTCACGATTGGGGCGCGATGGTCGCCTGGTCGCTGGCCGCGGCCAGGCCCGAACTCGTCCGCACGCTGGTGACCGTGTCGGTGCCGCATCCCGGCGCCTTCGCCCGCTCGATGATCAGCAGCGATCAGCTGCTGCGTTCGTCCTACATGGCCCTGTTCCAGCTGCCGGTGCTGCCCGAGCGCATCATTCGCGCGCGGCCCGCCCTGTTCGACCAGATGCTGGCCAAAACGGGCATGACCGAGGACGCGATCGCCCGGGTGCACACGGAGATCATCGACGCGGGCGCGCTCACCACCGCGCTGAACTGGTATCGCGCCCTGGCGATGACCACCCCGCGCGCGGTGACAGAGCGGGTATCGGTGCCGGTGACGCACGTGTGGAGCACCGGCGACACGGCGCTGACCCGCCGAGGCGCCGAGCTGACCAGTGACTACGTCACCGGCGACTACCGGCTGGCCGTCCTCGAGGGCTCGCACTGGCTTCCCGAAGAACGCCCGGGCGAGCTCGCCGACTTGATCGTCGAGCGCGTCGAGTCGTCGCGGTCCTGACGGGTCAGCCGATCGGCGAGGAAGCCAACGGCCGCAACGATTCGGGAACGGCGGGCATCAGCGGGGCGCAGCGCATCGCGCGGGCGGCCAGCTGCTCGTGGATTCGCCCGCGCACCCCTGGCCACTCGTCGTGCAGGATCGAATAGAACGCGGTATCGCGCACCGCGCCGTCGAGTCCGCGCGAATGTGCCCGCCGCACACCGTCGCTCACCGCACCGAGGCGTTCGATCGCCGCCCGGGAGCGCTGGTTGCGGGCGTCCGCGCGCAGCGTCACCCGCCGCACACCCCAATCGTCGAAGGCGTGGGCCAGCAGGAGCAATTTGGACTCGAGATTCACCTGACCGCCCCGCACCGCGGGGGTGAGCCAGGTATTTCCGATCTCCACAGCGTCGGGGATCGCCCCGCCGGGCAGCGCGGTCACCGGTTCGGCCGACAACGGCCACGTCAGCGGCCCCTGCCAGTAGTCGAGCCGGGTGAATCGCGTTGCCCCGACCACACACTCGTCGGCGACGGTGACGATCGCGAAGGCCAGCGCCGTGCCTGCCAACTGCGCGGCCTCGGCCTGGAAGACGTAGGTGCGGGCTTCCTGTTCACCGTGGGGGACCACGGTGAATCCGGAGCCGTCGAGCGTGGCGGCCGCCGCGATCAGACCGGGAACATGATGGGGTGCAAGAGGTTCCAGCCGTGCGATGCGGCCGTGCAGGATAACGGGTGCGGGCATGTGACCGGCGTCCTTCGTCTGAGAGGGTCGCCGAAGCACGAGGCGTGGATCTCACGGCACGTGATTGCGGCGAAGCGACACGAACGATCCAGCAGCATCGAAAACTAGAAGGACAGTAGCGGAACGTGACGCGATCCCACATCGATCGCACAGGATGTCGCGGCCGGAAACTGCGGAGCCGCGCCGATCGATTCTATCGCTTGTCGGCGATGGCGGCGACGATGAGTTCTTCCCAGACCGACAGCTCCCGATCGGCCGGTGCGGCCGGTGCGGAATCGTCATCAACCTGATGCCAGCGCGCCGCCGCGACCACGCCGGGTTCTCGCACCGCGAGATCGGCGAACAGCGCGGTGATCTCCGCGTCGGTGCGCCAGCGGCCACGTCCGAAGGTCGACTGCAGGGTCGACTCCGCCTCGACGGTTTCGGCGTTGTCGCCGGAGCGGAAGTGGGAGATGAACACGCTCGACCCGGTGGCGATCTCATCGACCCAGTACGAGACCACGGCTTGGGGGTTCTCGTCGTCGTTGAGGTGGTGCAGGATCGCGCTGAAGATGAGCCCGACCGGCTTGTCGAAGTCGATCAGCCGGGTGACTTCGGCATCGGTTCTGATCGCCGCGTAATCGCGGACGTCAGCGTGGACGACGGTGGTGTTGTCGTTGGTCGCGAGCAGCGCGCGACCGTGAGCGAGCACGATCGGGTCGTTGTCGATGTAGACCACTCGCGCGTCGGGGTCGATCGACTGCGCGACCTGGTGCACGTTGTCGGCGGTGGGTAGCCCGCTGCCGAAGTCGAGGAACTGGGTGAGCCCGGCCTCGGCCATCTCGCGGACCGCGCGGGTCAGGGCTTGACGGTTACTGAACGCGATAGCGACCGATCCGGGCAGGTTCACCTTGAAGTGGTCACCGACCGCGCGATCCACTTCGTAGTTGTCCTTGCCGCCGAGCAGATAGTCGTAGACCCGGGCGATGCTCGGCGTGGATTGGTCGATCACATTCGCGTTGTCGCTCATCGTCGAGGACCCCTCGTGCAGTGCTGTGTGTGAGACGTGGCCCATGGTAGGAGAACTCGCGCGTCACGGCGCGGTTTCGATGATGAATGCGCGCCGAAGTGGTTCGGGGCGTGCGTCTTTCGCGCGAAAGGCGGGCGTACCGAGCGGTGTTCCGTCGCGGAGCCGTGTCGATGGACCGGGAGGTACCGAACCGATCGCGGTGTGGCTTCGAGGCGTGTTTTCGCACGTCAGGGCCGTAACAGTTCTATAAATGACACGAATGGCAGTCTTTTGAGCAAACGTCCAGTTGCCCGGGGGTTTCGGCAGCTCCAGCGCCTGTTTGCCCGAAATGTAACAGGCGTTACCCCGGCGTGTCGCACACCTGTTCGATGTGATGCAGATCACATCATCTGTTGCGCAATGGGTCCAGCTGGCAGTCTCGTAATTGCTGAACGTTAACCGTTCGTGATAATCGACCGGGGTCGACGCGGATCCGTGGTCACGAACGCCCTGTACGTCCGCCGCGGTGCGACGGCAGTCGAAAGATCCCGTGGGGATCGCTGATCGGCCGTGTCGGGACGGCTGTCCGGAAGGGATCTGATGGTTATGAGCAGCAGCTACGTCGAACCGAACAGCAATCTGTCAGTTACCGAGCGAGGTCGCCGCCTCGCCGCGATCTCCTCCGCCGAATCGGCCGTGGCGCCACTGGCGACACCTGCCCTGATCCTCGGCGTGATCCTGCTCGGCCTCGGGATGGGCGGCCTGCTGCGCCTGGGTGACTGGGCGGGCAATTACGGGCCTGTCCTGGTGGTGCTGGCCTACCTGTTGTATATGGCCGCGGCCGTGCGCCTGGCCCTGTGGGGCGTGGTGACAGTCTGGTCGCTGCACCGGCGATAGCCGAACGCCGCACTGGTCCCGGCATCGGGCAAGTGCGAGATTTCCGATGTCACGATTCGACGGATGAATGGCGACGGATAGCTACCGAGAACTGATCGCTGTGATCGGCGATCGGCCTACATTTCGGTGGCGGCAAGTCCGATAATGACGTGTTGATCGGGGAATGTTGTTCCACGCAGGGGGTGGGGCACCATTCTCCGATCCTCATCTCAGCGCGATCGCCGACGAAATGGGCAACGATTTCGAGGTATCGCGGAGCTTCCGAGCTCGGTTAGGGTGCAGGAATCGACCTACTCCATCCGGCGGAGGTGTGGATATGCCCGATTCCTCTCGTGGATCCGCCGATAGGGAACCGAGGCCGCACCGTTCGGTCCTCGATCCGTCCGCGCCACCGCCGACGGGGCTCGACCCGGGGCTGATCGGATCCGATACCGGCACACCTGTGCGGGTACCGAATACGGTCGTCGACGACGCTCGCAGAGTGGTCGTGTCTCCGGTGACCGAACCGCCGGTCGATACCCCGCCCGACTCGTCCGAGCGGGTCGCGATGCGGGCCGCGATCAAACGGTTCGTGCTCACCGTCGTGGTGATCGCCGCGCTCGGCGGCGCCCTGTTCGGCTACGACACCGGTGTCATCTCCGGGGTGCTGGTCTACCTGACGCCGGACTTCGCGCTGAGCCAGGCCCAGGTCGGTGTCATCACCAGTTCGCTGCTCATCGGCGCCGCGATCGGCTCGATCACCGGCGGCTGGATGGCCGACCGGTGGGGCAGACGGATGACGCTGCTGTTCGCCGGTGTGCTGTTCTTCGTCGGCGCGATCGCCCAGGCGCTGGCGCCCGATGCGACGACCATGATCATCACCCGGCTGGTCCTCGGCGTCGCCGTCGGTACCGCCTCGCTGGTGGTCCCCATGTACGTCTCCGAGATCTCCCCGCCGACCTATCGTGGGCGCCTCGTTTCGATGAACTCGTTGATGATCGCCGGCGGACAATTGCTGGCCTATATCGTCAACGCGCTGCTCGCCCCGACCGGAAACTGGCGGCTCATGCTCGCGATGGCGGCCGTGCCCGCCGCGGCACTGGTGATCGGCATGTATTTCATGCCGGATTCACCGCGGTGGTATCTGAAACAGGGTCGCGACGGCGCGGCGAAGAAGGTGCTGGAACAGTCCTATTACCCAGAAAATGTCGAGCCGACGATTGCTGAGATCAAGCAGTCCGAAGCTGCCGATGCGGCGGTCAAAGCGAGCCTGAGCGACCAATTGCACAAGCCGAAGGTGCGTGCGCTGTTCTACACCGGCGTCGGTTTGGCATTGATTCAGCAATTCGTGGGTGTCAATACCGTCATCTATTACGCGCCCTCCACGCTCACCCGAGCGGGAATGGGCGACAGTGCGGCGGTCACCTCGTCGATCGGCATCGGCATCGGCGCGGTGATCGGTGTAATCCTCGGAATGGGACTGGTCGACAAGATCGGCAGGCGCCCGCCGATGTTCATCGGGCTGGCGGTGATGATCGCCGCGCTCGTGGGCATGGCTCTGATCGAACGGCTCACGCAGAGCACCGCCACCGGTTACGTGTTGCTGGCGCTGATGATCGTCTACGTGTGCGCCTTCCAGCTCGGCGTCGGCGTGCCCACCTGGTTGCTGATCTCGGAGATCTTCCCTGCCCCGATCCGCGCGACCGCGATGAGTATCTGCACCTTCCTCATCTGGATGGGCAACTTCGTGGTCTCGCTGGTTTTCCCGCCGCTGGGCGAACTCTGGGGCGCCTCGACGATGTTCTTCATCTTCGCCGTCGTGTCCGCGCTCGCGCTGGTGTTCTGCTATCGCCGGGTCCCCGAGACCATGGGCGAGTCCCTCGACGACATCACCAACGAGGCGGAGAGCTGATCGGCCTGCGGGTAAGCTGACCAGGTGAAGCAACTGTGAAGAACCTGACCGTCGGCGTCGTCGCGACCTCTCGTAAGGAAAACGAACACCGGCTGGCCATCCACCCGGCTCACTTCGACCGCATCGATCCCGAATTGCGCGGTCAGATCTATCTCGAACACGGTTATGGTGACCGTTTCGGTTATCCCGACGAAGTACTCGCCCCGCTGGTGGCGGGCCATCGCACGCGTGCGGAACTGTTCGCCGAGAGCGACGTGCTCCTGCTGGCCAAGCCGCTGTCCGAAGACCTCGAGCAGATGCGCCCCGGCACGATCGTGTGGGGCTGGCCGCACTGTGTGCAGGACGCGCGCATGACCCAGCTCGCCGTGGATCGTGATCTGACGCTGATTGCGTGGGAGGCGATGAACCACTGGACGAAGTCGGGCGCGTTCAGCGTCCACGTCTTCCACAAGAACAATGAACTGGCCGGTTACTGCTCGGTCATGCACGCCCTGCAATTGCGCGGGGTCACTGGGGATTACGGTCGCCGGATGCGCGCCGCGGTGATCAGTTTCGGCGCCACCGCGCGCGGTGCGGTGCGAGCGCTGTCGGCACTGGGGATCAGCGATGTGACAGTGCTGACCCAGCGCAGCGTGTCGGCGGTGGCCTCGCCGTTCGCTTCGGTGCGGATGCAGCATTTTCAGCGTGATCCGAGTGTGCCCGGACGGACGCTGGCATTGAAGGCGCCCGAGCCGGGCCCGCTGGCGGAGATGCTGGCCAACTACGACGTGGTGGTGAACTGCATGTTCCAGGACACCGAGGACCCGCTGATGTTCGTCACCAACGCCGACCTCGAGCTGTTCGCGCGTGGAGCGCTTTTCGTCGACGTGTCCTGCGACGAGGGCATGGGCTTCGAATTCTCGCGTCCGACCTCGTTCACCGAGCCGATGTTCACCATCGGTGATGATCTGCACTACTACGGCGTCGACCACAGCCCCTCGTTCCTCTGGGACTCGGCCACGTGGGAGAACTCCGAAGCTCTGCTCGAGTATCTGCCCGTCGTGCTCGGCGGCCCCGAGGCGTGGGACGCGAGCGAAACGATTCGGCGGGCCATCGAGATTCGCTCCGGCCGGGTGCAGAATCCGCGGATCCTGTCGTTCCAGGGTCGCTCCGACGTGTACCCGTACGCGGTGAACTGATGTTCGACGATCGGCGGTGCGCGGTGTCTCCCGTGCACCGCTGATCTGTCTGCTCGTGGATCGGCCGGTTCCGGATATCGGCAAGTAGGATGGCATGAAGTCGGCAGTTATTCGCGGTGGCGAGGAGCGGCGATGGATGGCGAAGACGCCGCGTGGAATGCGCGTGTGCGCGGGGAGAACACCGTTCAGCGCCTGGACCGGAACTGGTCGTCACTGCTGCAGGAATTGCGCGTGCTCCAAACCGGTGTGCAGGTCCTGACCGGCTTCCTGTTGACGCTGCCGTTCCAATCCAGGTTCGACACCCTGAGCACCCCACTGCGCGTGATCTACCTGGTCGTGGTCGGGGCCGCGATCATCGCGACCGCACTGCTGGTCGCCCCCGTGGCCATCCACCGCCTGCTGTTCCGGCGACACCGCCTCGACGTCCTCGTGACCGGCGCCCACCGCCTGGCCATCGCCGGGATCGCGCTGCTCGGTGTCGCGCTGACGGGCATGGCGGTGCTGATCTTCGACATGGTCGCGGGCACCACCGCGGGTGTGATCGCAGGCGTGGTCGCCGCCGTGCTGTTTCTCAGTCTCTGGGTGGTACAGCCGCTGTTGTATCGGCGCTAGCTTCGCTCGATGCCGAGTAGTCCGAGCGCGAAATCGGCGTAGGCGCCCGCGATCTGTTCGGGGGAGGACGGGCCGTCCAGCCGGAACCACTGGGGCAGGGCGGTACACATCGTCGCGATGGCGCGACCCGCCTCGCGCGCGTGCTCCGTCGGCCGGTGCGCCTCGATGAGAGCGGCGTCGATGTCGGCATCGAGCAGGTACTGGATCTCGTTGCGGGAGCGAGTGATCCGATCGCGTTCGGCCGGGTGGAGGCTGCGCATCTCGCTGGCGCCGATGAAGGCGAGTTCGCGGCGATGGGTATGGAACAAGGCCAGTGCTTCGACGACGCGGGTCACTCGTTCGCGGCCGTTCGCGCCGTCGCGGCGCGCGGCCCGCACCCGCTGGTGTAGCTCGTCCATGGTCAGGTCGAGCGCGCGGACCAGCAGGTCCTGTTTGTCGCGGTAGTGGTGGTACACGCCGGGCACGCTCATGCCGGCGCGCGCGGCGATCGAGCGCATCGTGGCGCCGTGGTAGCCGGTCTCGACGAAGGAGTCGATCGCGGCGGCGAGCACCGGGTCGATGTCGAGCGACGGGAACTCGCGCCACGAGTACGGTGCGCCCGAGCCCTGCTCGCCGGGGCGCACGCCGCGCCCACGACGCTCGATAGGCGGTGCGGCGGTGGTCGCGCGGGGTTCGGCAGCAAGCCCGTGCTCGGCGGTGGTGACGGGCTCCTCGCCGATCAACCAGCGCACTGTCGTGCCCAACTCGGCGGCGATGGATCGCAATCGGGGGACCGAAGCACCGGTCTTGCCGGTCTCGATGGCGCTCAGGGTGCCCGGGCTGACGCCGATCCGCTGCGCGGTCGCCCGCAACGACAACCCCGCCGCGGTGCGCGCGGAGCGCACCCGCGCCCCCACCACATGCTGCTCGGCAGCTGTCGACTCCACGCTGTTCAGCATAGCTGAACGATGCGCTGGCTCGACCACGCCTGTTGACAGCAGGAATCTACACATGCCACTGTCGTGACAGTCAATGTGCCGAGCGATCGTTCGGTGACCGAGCCGAGGAGCGGACCCGTGCCGATAGATCTGTCCTATCCATCCGAGGTGCAGAGCCTGGCCGACCGGACCCGCACCTTCATTCGCGAATGCGTACTCCCGATCGAGGACGCACACGACGGGGACATCACCGCGGCCGGCGGCGAGAAGCTGCGCGTGGAACTGCAGCAGGCCGCACGTGAGGCGGGCGTCTTCGCTCCGCACGCGCCGCTCGAATACGGTGGCCACGGTCTGGACATGTCCAACCGTGCGCCGGTGTTCGAAGAGGCGGGTTATTCACTGTTCGGCCCGACAGCGCTCAACATCGCCGCCCCCGACGAGGGCAATGTCCACATGTTGGCCCACATCGCCGATCCGGAGCAGAAGCAGCAGTTCCTCGCCCCGCTCGCGCGCGGCGAGGTGCGCTCGGCCTTCGCGATGACCGAACCGGCTCCCGGTGCGGGTTCGGACCCGTCCGCGCTGACCACCCGCGCGGTCCGCGCCGACGGCGGCTGGCGCATCACCGGCCACAAGTGGTTCATCACCGGCGCCGACGGCGCGGGCTTCTTCATCATCATGGCTCGTACCTCGGGCGAGCCGGGACAGCGTGGCGGCGCGACGATGTTCCTGGCTCCCGCCGACAGTCCAGGTATTCGCGTCGGCCGTCATATCGACACCCTCGACAAGTCGATGATCGGTGGACACTGCGAGGTCTTCTTCGACGACCTGCTCGTCCCGGAGTCGGCGGTACTCGGCGAGGTCGACCGCGGCTTCGAATACGCCCAGGTGCGCTTGGGTCCGGCCCGTATGACCCATGTGATGCGCTGGCTCGGCGCCGCCCGCCGCGGCCATGACGTCGCCCTCGCGCACGTGGCCCACCGTGAGGGCTTCGGCTCGCGCCTGGGTGACCTCGGCATGGTCCAGAAGATGATCGCCGACAACGAGATCGACATCGCCGCCACCCGTGCGCTGCTGACCCGGGCCTGCTGGGAACTCGACCGTGGTGAACCCGCCGCGAACGCCACCTCGATCGCGAAAACCTATGCCGCCGAGGCGATCTTCCGCATCGTCGACCGGAGTATGCAGATGTGCGGTGGTCTCGGCGTCTCCGCCGACCTGCCGCTGGCCCGCCTCTCCCGCGAAGTGCGCCCCTTCCGCATCTACGACGGTCCCTCCGAGGTGCATCGCTGGGCCATCGCCAAGCGTGCGGTGAGTGCGGCCAAGCGAGCGAAGCGAGACTCCGAATGACACTGCCGGGCATGGACATCAGCGCTCTGGAGCAGTTCCTGCGCGCCCAGGGTGTGCCGGTGCACGGTGAGCTGCGCGTCGAGCTGATCAGTGGCGGTCGGTCGAATCTGACGTTCGCCGTCGCCGATGACGTCTCGCGGTGGGTGGTGCGTCGCCCGCCGGTCGCCGGGCTCACCCCGTCCGCGCACGACATGGCCCGCGAATACACCGTCACCAGCGCGCTGCGTAAATCCGCGGTGCCCGTGGCGGAGACGATCGCGTTCGACGCGACCGGGTCCGTCCTCGGCGCGCCGATGACCGTTGTCGAGTTCGTCGACGGAACGGTGATCCGCGACCAGCGCGATCTGGCAGCGCTCACCGACGATCAGGTGAATTCCAGTGCGCGCCAATTGGTCCGCGTTCTCGCTGATCTGCACGCGGTGGACCCTGCCTCGGTCGGTCTGGAAGAATTCGGCCGCCCGCACGGTTTCGTCGCTCGGCAGGTCGCGCTCTGGTCATCGCAGTGGGAACGGGTCAAGACTCGCGAGCTCCCCGACGTGGCGACTTTGCACGCGGCACTGTCCGAGGCGGTCCCGCGCGAATCGGCGGCCTCGATCGTGCACGGCGACTTCCGGATCGACAACACGATCCTCGACAGCGATGACCCGAAAACGGTACGCGCGGTTGTCGATTGGGAGCTGTCGACCCTGGGTGACCCCCTCACCGACGTGGCCCTCATGTGCGTCTACCGAGCCCCGATCTTCGACAAGATTCTGGGCACCGACGCCGCGTGGACCAGCCCGCGCCTGCCTGCCCCCGACGCCCTGGCTCAGATCTACGCCACCGCGTCCGGCCGCGACCTGGACAACTGGGGCTTCTACCTCGCCCTGGCCAACTTCAAACTCGGCGTGATCGGTGAGGGGATCACCCATCGCGCACGCCAGGGTTCGGACACGGGATCGGCCGCCGACCGGGCCGCCGAGGCCACGCCGGAATTCATGGCAGCCGGCTTGCGCGCGCTGAAAGGGTCTGCGCAGTAACTATTTCGGGCTGTCGTCGAGCTCGGGAGGCAGGAATACCGCGCCGAGTTGCATGGCGATCGCGGTGCTGTGCTCGACGATCCGCTGGGCATCGACGTCGAGCACGCCGGTGCGCCAGGCGGAGAGCAGTTCGATGAAACCGCCGATGCCTGCCAGTGTGCTCATCCGCATGGCGGTTTCGTCGACACCGGGACGCAGATAGGGCCAGGCGATGGCGACGAGCCCGTCGGTCGCATCGGTGAGCATGGCCTTGCGTCGCTGCTCGAGCACGGCGCTGCCCGCGTGATCGGCCAGCAGAATCCTGGCCCGCCCGCGCAGATCGGTCTGTAATTCGACGGCGCGCGCGATGGTGGCGCCGGCGATCTCGAGCGGAGTCCGGTCGGCGTGCGCGGCGACGACGCCGGCCAGCTCGGCGAACACCTCTTCCCACACCTCGTCCCACACCGCGGCGAGCAGTTGGTCGCGGTCGGCGAAGTGCTCGTAGAAGTAGCGATCGTTGAGCGAGGCTCGCTGGCAGACCCCACGCATGGTCACCGCGGCCCAGCCGTTGTCGAGCCAGATATCGAGGGCGGCCTCGACCAGGCCGGCCCGCCGCTGCGCGCTGCGCTCCTCGGCGGTCCGCCCGCCCCAGGTCCGTGCCGGTGCGCGCACATCCATGGTTGACAAAGTACTCCTCCGCGCGCCTAATTGGTGTCAGGTGCGGCCAATGGTGGCAGATGCCACCAGTTCGAGCCTCGCCGGGCCGACCCCGGGAGTTGCCATGCGATTGTTCCCCCTGAGCGGACACCGCCGAACCACCGCGGCAGATGCTGTGGTGACCGGCGCGGGTAGCGGCATCGGACGTGCTTTCGCGATCGAGCTGGCGCGCCGCGGCGGGCGGATCGTGTGCTCCGACATCGACCCCGATCGCGCGGCCGACACGGTCGAATCGGTCGAGGCGGCCGGTGGCAAGGCGATCGGCACCCGCTGTGACGTCACCGCGATCGACGAGGTCGAGGGACTGGCAGCCACCGCGCAGGACTGGTTCGGCGGCCCGCCGACCGTGGTTGTCAACAACGCGGGTATCGCCGCGGGCGGACCGGTGGTCGGTGAGTTCGCTCTCGGCGACTGGCAGCGCACGCTCGAAGTCAACCTGTGGGGCGTCATCCACGGCTGCCATGTCTTCGCGCCGATCCTGCGCGCTGCCGGGCGCGGGTCGCTGGTGAACGTCGCCTCGGCGGCCGCGTTCGGCGCGGCACCGCGGATGGCCGCCTACAACGTCAGCAAGGCGGGAGTGCTGGCGCTGTCGGAGACGATGTCGGCCGAGCTGGCAGGCACCGGCGTCGGCGTCACGGTGCTGTGTCCGACCGGCGTGAAAACCAACATCCTCGACCCGGATTCGCCGCTGGACGACACCGCCGAGCGACTCGGCGGCCTGCTGCTGCGCTGGACCGGCCGTGCACCGGCCGCCATCGTCGCCACCACGCTCGACGCGGTGGACCGCGGCGAACTGTATGTGGTGCCCCAGCTCGAAGCGAAGGTTCTGTGGCAGGCCAAGCGCTGGCTACCGGCGACCTACACCCGGTCAGCGGGCCTGTTGGAGCGGGTCGTGCGCTGATCCATCCACCCCAAGGAGATCGAACAATGACGTTCGCCTATCCCGAGATGCTCGACACCATTCGCGCCAAGCAGTGGGCGCTGGCCGATATCGACTGGGACGCACCCGGTGCCGACACCATCACCGATGAGCAACGCCCGCGCCTTGCCACGTTCATGGCCGATCTGGTGTGGATCGAACACGTGGGCGCTCGTGGCTTCGCCGCCCTGACCCGCCAGGCGCCGCCGGGCGCGCTGCGTGAGATCTATCGGTACTTCCACGCCGAAGAGCAGAAGCACGCCAATGCCGAGCTCGCGCTGATGCGCCGCTGGGGCATGCTCGCCGACGGCGAATCGATGCCGGTGCCCAACAAGAACATCCGGCTCGTGATCAGCTGGCTCGACCGTTATGCCGACCAACTGACGCTGCCTGTCCTCGGGACGGTCATCCCGTCGCTGGAGACCGCGCTCGACGGTGCTCTGGTGAAGTTTCTGCTCGACGAGGTCGAGGACCCGGTATGTCACGCGGTGTTCCGCCACATCAACAATGATGAATCCCGGCATCTGGCAGTCGGTTTCCAGGTCCTCGAACAACTCGGAGCTGGTCCGCTGCGCCGGATCGCCATCGAGACAGCCGGTTTCGCGGTTCGCCCGTCGTTCGTGCTCGGCGCACTGCTCTACGCGCCGCTGCTGTCGCGGATGTCGGCCAACATCATCGCGCTCGGCCTCGACGAGCAGAAACTGTGGCAGGCGGTGCGCCGCTACGAGAACGTGGGGCAGCGCAGTCCGGCCATCCGGCGGGTTCCGCTGTATCACGTGGTGAAGATGCACGGGAAGGCGACGATTCACCGGCGTCAGCCGTTCCAGCTGCTGGCCGACGTGTCCAACGCCTGCATCGACCACTTCCCGATCCGTGTTCTCGGCCGCAGGCCGTCGTGGTCGGACGAACTCACCTACGAACCGGTGGCGAAATGACGACCCCCCGTATCGCCGACACTTTCGCGGGTCGCCGGCTCCACTGCACGGCATTCCTCCCGCGACACGAATTCTGTGGTCAGCGCGTCGCCATCATCGGCAGCGGGGCGGCGGCGGCGCGACTGCTGCCCGGCATCGCCGCGGAGGCCGCCAGGGTGACGGTGTTCCAGACCGAGCCGGTCTGGGTGCTCCCGCGCCTACCGCGCTCCGGCGCGACGGCGCTGCGTCGAGCGCCGCAACGGCTCATCCGATGGGTGGCACGGGTCAACCTCCGTGTCCAGGTGCGTGACGCCTGGCTGCGTCACCGTCTCACGCCCGACGACACCGCGGGCGTCGCGGTACACGACAGTTACTACCGCACGCTGCGACAACCGCACTGCACCCTGGTGACCTGGCCGATCGCGCGGCTGGTTCCGCTGGGGGTGCGCACGGTCGACGGCATCGAGCACCGGGTGGACACCATCGTTTACGCCGAGGACGCGGGCCACATCGTGCGCACCGTCGCCCGGCCCGGCCGCCTGCATCCGTCGGCGGAACTTGTGAAGGAGAGCGCGTGAGCACCAAGGGAATCGACCACGAGATCGTCATCGTGGGTGCCGGGTTCTCCGGCATCGGCGTCGCGATCGAGTTGCGCAAGGCCGGGTTCGAGGACTTCCTGATCGTCGACGAGGCCGACGGCGTCGGCGGCACCTGGCACTGGAACACCTATCCGGGTGTCGCGGTCGATATCCCGTCGTTCAGCTACCAGTTCTCCTTCGAGCAGCGCACCGACTGGTCGCGGGTGTACGCGCCCGGCCGCGAACTCAAGGCCTATGCCGAATCGTGCGTGGACAAATACGAACTGCGACCGCGAATCCGGTTCGGCACCACCGTGGTCGGTGCGGATTTCGACGAAAGCGCCGACCGATGGGTGCTGCACACCACCGAGGGCGAGCTCACCGCGCGGTTCGTGATCAGCGCGACCGGCGTGCTCACCAGACCCAAGCTGCCCGACATCCCCGGTATCGAGCGCTTCGCGGGCGCGACCATGCACACCTCGCGCTGGGACCACTGCCAGGACCTACGCGGTCAGCGGGTGGCGATCATCGGCACCGGAGCCTCGGCGGTCCAGGTGATCCCGGAGATCGCCTCGCGGGTGGAACAGCTGACGGTGTTCCAGCGCACGCCGATCTGGTGCCTGCCCCGCCCCGATCTGCCGCTGCCCCTGCCTGCTCGCCTGGCGCTGAAGATCCCCGGCGGACGGACCGTGACCCGGATGGTGAGTCAGACCTACGTCGAGTTCACCTTCCCGCTCGCGGCGCATTACCACCGCTCGTTGCCCACGGCCGCGATCGGCGAACGCGCCGGCCTGGCCCATCTGCGCCGTCAGGTGAAAGATCCCGCCGTCCGGGCCGCGCTGACGCCGAAATACGCACTCGGGTGCAAACGCCCCAGCTTCTCCAACGACTATCTGCCGACCTTCAACCGTGCGAACGTGACCCTGGAGACCGCGGCGATCAGCGAGATCACCGCCACCGGGGTGCGCACCGCCGAGGGCACCGAACACCCTGTCGACGTGCTGATCCTCGCTACCGGCTTCAAAGTGATGGAGTCGGGCAATATGCCGACCTATGACCTGCACGGCGTGGGCGGGCGCGACCTCGAGACCTGGTGGGACGAGAACCGGCTGCAAGCCTACGAGGGCGTGAGCGTGCCCGGCTTCCCGAACTTCTTCTCCATCATCGGCCCCTACGGCTACAACGGCGCTTCCTACTTCACCCTGATCGAGAACCAGACCCGCCACATCCTGCGCTGCCTGCACCACGCTCGCGCCAACGACGCCGCCCGCATCGAGGTCTCCGAACAGGCCAACGACCGCTACTTCCGTGAGATGCTCGCCCGCCGCGGCGGGCAGGTGTTCTGGGACAAGAGTTGCGCCGTCGCCAACAGTTACTACTTCGACAAACACGGCGATGTACCCCTTCGCCCGTCTTCGACGATCGAATCATCTTGGCGCAGTGGGCATTTCCCGTTGAGCGACTATGTCTTCACGTAGCGGTCGCCGCTGACGATTTCGTTCACCCGGTGTGCCGATGTCGGGTTCGGAGCGTTGGTCGTAACGCGGTCGACCGGCTCCGGCCCCGTACGATGATCGCGAGTAGGGCTCGCGGTGTGTGCGGCCTGCGGCGCCGAGCCGGGCGGTCACGATGATTCGGCATCGTGGCGGGCGGCTCGTTGTTCGGCGCGGTGGGTGAGGGTGTCGACGATGCGCTGCCAGGCGGGGGATGACTCGGCGATGCGGGAGGCCACCAGTTTCGTGGATCGGCCCGCGTCGCGCTGGTGTCTGATTTCCCAGGCATCCAGGTCGTCGATGAGTGGGTCGAGCCGTGGATCGTGGGGCGACCAGTCGAACGATCGGTCCACCGCCAGGTACAGCCGGGCGGTGTCGGGGTCGTCGAGCTCGGCGTTCTTGGCCCGGACCCGCTGCCCGAGGGCGTCGGCGTCCAGCGCTCGCAACAGGATCCAGGCATCGCGTTCGAGTCGCACCCGCTGTTCGCTGACGCCGAGGCTGCGCATGCGGTCCAGTACCGCCACCACTTCGGCTGGGAGAAAAAGGCTTTCGCCGCCCGTCAGTTGGGCGATCCGGTCGCGGTACTCGGCGAGGCGATCGATCCTGCGCTGAAGTTCGGCGTCGATGTCGCTGATCGCCGCGGCGAATTCGGGCGGTTGCGCACGCAACAGCGCATCGATCCGCGACAGTGGCACCCCGGCGTCGGCGAGGGTTCTGATACGGATGAGATCTACCACCGCCTCTGCGGTGTAGCGGCGGTAGCCGGAAGCGTCGCGCTCGGGCTCGGGCAACAGGCCGACCTGGTGGTAGTGGCGGACGGTGCGCACGGTCACGTCCGCGGCTGCCGCGAGCCTGCCGATGGTGAGCACCGCGCCGACTCTAGCGGCGGCGAACCTGGTCGACAACATCGTGAATCGCCTGGACGACGGCGTCGGGACGGTCGAAGCAGAGCCGATGGTGTGCGGTGTCGGTGAGGATGCGCTGTTCGCCCTGCGAAACCCTGGTCACCACGGCGTTGTCCATTCGTCGCCTGCCGTCGTGGATCTCGGCGCAAGCCTCGGGCGATCGGCCTGCCGCGGCGTCGAGCACGCTGAGCGCCACCAGCGGAACATCGGGCAGGTCCGGCCCGGCGTGCAGTTCGGCGGCCACCGCGGGCAACTCGTCGCGCTCGGCGAAGCCCGCACGGATCCACTGCGCACTGGACTTGGCGTCGGTCACAGCGTGCCGCACATGTTCGGGGTAATCGGCGAGCAGCTCGACGTGCATTGCCCGAAGGGTCGTGCGGATCTGGTCGAGCTGCTCGCGACCAGGAGCAGGTGCCGCGGCCGCGGCCAGTCGCGTCGCCGGTGGCATGAACGCATCCCAGTCGCGGTGCAGGCCGTCCATCCAGACCAGTCCGGCCACCTCTTGCGGGTACAGCTGGGTGTACCGGTGCGCGTAGAGGCAGCCGAGCGAGTGCGCCGCGAGAATGTAGGGGCCGGTGATCGCGGCGGCGCGCAGTAGTTCGTGCAGTTCGGTGGCGACCGCGGCGGCGGTGCGTGGCAAGGGATGCGGATCGCTGTAGCCGGTGCCGGCGCGGTCGTACACCACGGCGGTGGTGAACCGTGAGACATCTTGCTGGACACCGAAATAGTCGAGGCCGACCGCACCGGCGCCGGGCAGGAACACCACGGCAGGCCCGGCGCTGCCCGATCGGTGTAGGAACAGTCGCTTGCCGTCGATCTCGGTGAACCCGCCGACCGGTGGTGCGTGCCGGGTCGGGGAAGTGTTGTCGGTGGTCATCGGACAAGGTTGCAACCCTGACGCGGGGTCAAGGTCAAACAGCGCACCGATGAGCCGACGGCCGTTACTGCCCGCTTCCGGATTCGACGGGCACGGCACGAAGGAGTTCGGCGACTTCCGATGGCGTAGCGGAGGGAAACAGCTGTCGCACACCGATCATGGCCAACAGGCGATCCTGATCGATGCCCGCGCCCATCCTGGACACCACATCATGGGCCGCGCGATTGGCCTCAGCGATCTCATCGGCTTTGCCCAGGCGCGTGAGGTTCTCACTCACCATTTTGTCGAGATCGGTGGAACGCTTGTAGAACAGCGCGGTGATTCCGACCGGCACCGCGCCCATGATCGAGGTCGCGGCCGCCGCATCCCGATTCCCGAATGCCACCATCGATGCCGCGGCCAGTACCACCACCACCCCGCAACAGCCGCTGATCATGTACGCCCAGAAGAACGCCGTACTCTGCGCCATCGCACTGCGTACCTGCCGCAGATATTCCTGCGTTCGATGCCGGATCGCCGGTGCGGAGTGGATCGTCGGGTCGGTTCGAAGCTCCGTCGGATCCGCCGAATCGCGAAGGGATATCGCACCGGTGGAGCGGATATCCCGATCCAGCGATTCGTCGTCGGTGATGGTGGGCGTCGTTGTCGCCGATGCGGGATCTGGCCGGCCGTTCGTCGGCGGGCCGCCGAACTCGGTGAGTGTGGCTCTGTCGGTGGGCGTCGGCCCACCGACCAGGATCGAATCCTCGTCACCCGCGATCGTCACTTCGATTGCCCGCTTGTTGATCCGGCGACTGAACGTGGTCGACAGCCACGCCGACACGGCCGCGACAACTGTCGGAAACAGGCCGCCCAGGCCGATCAAGGTCAGTATCTCGTCCATCGAATATCCCCCGCAACAAGCGCTCACACCCCGGCAAAGATCCAGGCGCACTCTACCGCGACTCGAACGAGGCCGGCCTGTTCACCCACTCGCGCAACGGGATTCGCCGATGCGCGCAGGCAGGCCATCGAGCCCCGATGCACGCCGGACAGCTGGTGAAACGCCAACAGCACGGCGCGCTGGAATGCGCGCCGTGCTGTTGGCGAACCGTAGTTCTACGCTGATGCCTGCTCGTAGGCCGAGATGACGTCCGCCGAGATCCTGCCGCGGCTGGACACCGTGTGCCCGTTCTGCGAAGCCCACGCCCGGATCTCGGTCAGATCGTTGCGGCGGGTGGATTCGGCTGCCGGTGCCGAGCCGAGGCGGCGTGCAGCGCCCGCCTTCGCCCGGCCGGTACGCCGCGCGTACGGAACCCACTGTTCGAATACCTCACGCAACTGTGCCGCGTTGGCATCGGACAGGTCGATTTCGTAGGCGGCGCCGTCGATTCCGAAGGTGACAGTTGCATCGGCAGCGGACGTGCCATCGAAATCATCGACCAGTGTGACAACGACTTTGCGCGCCATGAGAAGTCCTGTTCGTTCGGGTGCCGAGAATTACCGTCGCCGATCCTAGTTCACGATGTCGCGGGTAATTCGCCCGGCATCGGCAGTGATCAACTCGCGCGTCGCAGCGGTTCGCCGCGATAGCGGGTATAGCCGCCGTCGACTTTCAGCACCTTCCACAGTTGCCGGGTGACCGGGTTCATCATGCCGAGTTCTTCGACCAGAGTTCGGATGTCGCCGAAGAATCCGCTGAGGATCTGGCGGGAGGCGGGGCTGCGCCAGAACGCGTCGCGGAAAACCTCGTCGGGGATGTCGAACTTGGTGGCGAAGGATTTCGACGGCTTGACCAGTTCGTCGGCCAGCCAGCGCATCGCGATCGGGAACGCCACCGCGCAGACGGCGGTGCGCACCGGGCCCATCCTGGCGATGTGGGTGCGCAGGAACTCGTGGGCGAAGGAGATATGGCGCGCCTCTTCGGCGATGTGGATCTGCATGATCCGCAGCAATGCGGGCTGGGTCTCCTGGTCGGAGCGGATCAGTGCCTTCTGGTAGTGGTCGATCGGTTCCTCGCCGCCGAGGATGCCGATGAACAGAATGGCCCAGAAATAACCGCCGGCGACGCCGATGAACGGTGACATCACCCGGAACATCGGCCGCATACCCGGCACGTCGTCACCGATGCGGTTGACCAATTCCTGGAACATCTGGATGTGATTGCACTCCTCGGTCATCTCGTGGAGGCAGTACCGGAATTCGGGGGAGCCGTTGGGCAATGTCATCGCGTACTGCATCATCCCGCGGATCAGGATGGATTCGAACGCCAGCCCGACCTTGGCCGCATTGGCCTGCCGCCACCGGCCGATCTCGACGCGACGTTGCAGCGGCAGGTTCTGATACCAGCTCGTCGCGCCGAGCGGGTCGAGTTCGGGCGAGAGCACCCAGCGTGGGTCGTCACGGTCGATCGCGAGTTCCGGCGCGTTCCAATCGATGTCGAGGTAGGGGTCGAACCGGCGATGGACCGACCCCTCCGACAGTGCGTGCAGCGTTTCGGCGTACTCGGCAGCCGCGGTTTTCGAGAACGTCATTGTTTCTCTCCGTTGTCACCTGGACAGCCATCGAGCGGCTGATCCGACAATGTAAATGTAACGCACTGTCGCAGGTATTTCTAGGGAGAATCAGTCGGCGCGCGGGATGCGTCCGTCGACGTCGGTGAACCCGTAGTCCTCGGCGAGGTCGGCGACCTTCCAGGCCTTTCCGCTGCGCGTCGACCGGCCGGGGTCGGCGGCGAGAGCCACCACCGCGCGCCCGGGGAAGCGTGGGGTTTCGGCGGCGTCGAGGTCGAAGGTGCCTTCGCCGGGCAGGGTGACCTGACGACGGCCGTGCTCGTCGGCCGGAATCATCTGCAGCAGTTCGGTGTTCACGATGCCCGGCCAGATCGAGACGGCGGACGCACCGGTGCCGTCGAGGTCGTGGGCGAGGTCGGCGGTGAGGCGATCCAGTGCGGTCTTGCCCACGCCGTAGACGGCGTTGTGCATGTATCGGCGGGCGCCGGGGGAGGACACGTTGACGATCAGGCCTGCCGACTCGATCAGCAGCGGCGCCGCGAAAACGCTTGCCACGTAGTGTGATCGCACGCCGATGTCGAAGGTCTCGTCCCATGCTGTGGCGGGCACGTCCCAGAACTTGCGGCCCAGCCAGCGGGCGGCCGCGGGGGAGTTGTAGACATTGTTGACGAGCACGTCGAGGCGGCCGTGCTCGTCACGGATCCGGGCGAACAGTTTCTCGACCGCGGCGTCGTCTCGGTGATCGCAGATCGCCGCGATCCCATGTCCGCCGAGTTCGGTGATCGATGCGGCAGTGTCGTGCACAGTGCCGGGCAGTCTTCCCGGCTCGGAGGTGCGTCCGGTGACGTACACGGTCGCACCGGCCGCGCCCAATTCGAGGGCGATGCCTTTGCCGATACCGCGACTGGCGCCGGTCACGATCGCGACTCGCCCGGCCAGAATCTTGGGTGTTCCGCTCATGACCTCAGGACACTACCGTCAAACCAGAACACGTTCTAGAAAATGGAGGCGGCAGTGGAGCAGCGATTCGTCGACACCGGCGGTGTCAGGATGCATGTCACAGAGCAGGGGCAGGGTTACCCCGTCGTCTTCTGTCACGGTTTCCCGCACACGGGACTCATCTGGCAGCGGCAGGTGGCGGCCGTGGCCGAGGCGGGCTTCCGGGCCATCGCGCCCGACCTGCGGGGTTACGGCCGAACCGATGCCCCCGCCGATGTCGAGGCCTACACCAACGTCGCGGTGATCGGCGATCTGCTGGCGCTGCTCGACGACATCGGCGCCGAGAAGGCGGTCTTCGTCGGCCTCGATTTCGGCGCCCAGCTGGTGTGGGAGCTGTCGCTGCGCGCTCCCGAACGCGTCGAAGCCGTGGTGGTGCTGAACAACCCGTACTCGCCGCGTCCGCCGCGCGCGCCCTCCGCCTTCTGGACAAAGGCCGCCCAACGCCACTTTCTGCACCTGTCCTACTTCCAGGAGCCCGGCGTGGCCGATGCCGAGCTCGCCGCGCGTCCGAGGGATTTCCTGTCCCGCGTCTATTTCTCCCTCTCCGGCGACTATCACTACCTCGACACCTGGAAGAACCCGCCCGGGCTCGGCTACCTGGATGTGCTGCCGCAGGCGCCCGACCTGCCGTGGGCTTGGCTCACGGAGAGCGAATTCGACGCCATCGCCACGGAATTCGAACGCACCGGCTTCACCGGGGGTCTGAACTGGTATCGCAACCTGGACCGCAACTGGACACTGTCCGAGTCCTTCGCCGACGCCAGAATCGAGGTCCCGGCCTACTTCCTCTACGGCGAGAACGACCCCGACATGGAAGGTTTCAGCGGTCGTGACCCACTCGCCACGCTGCGGGCCAACGTCACCGATCTTCGTGCCGTAGTGGAACTTCCGGGCGCGGGCCATCTCGTGCACCTCGAGCGCACCGAGGCGGTCAACGACTTCCTGATCACCGCGCTCCGCGAGGTCGGCGCCGATCAGCGCACGCGGTCGTAGGTCAGGGCCAGCTCGCCCAGCTCGCCGACCTCGTGCCGCGCCAGTGCCCACTGTGATCCGGGCAGGCCATCCTCGAACAGCCGCTGGCCGTCGCCGGCGATCTCGGGGCAGATCAACAGGTGCAGACGGTCGATCAGGTCTGCCGCGAGCAGATCCTTGATCACCGAGGGGCTGCTGTTGACGAGAATGCCACCGGCGCCAGTGGCTTTCAGTGCGGTGACGATGTCGGCGGCGGGTGCGTTCACGACGCGGGAGCGTTCCCACGGCGCCTCGGTCAGCGTGGTCGACAAGACCACCTTTTCGGTGTCGACCAGCCACTTCGCGTAAGCGCGGTCGCGGGGGTCGGCGTTGTGGTCGGCGGCGACCGTGGGCCAGAACGACAGTAAGCCTTCGGCGTTGACACGGCCGAGCAGCACCGTTGTCGCGCCGTCCCAGATGCGGGTGAGGTGATCGCGTGCGACATCGGTGGTGGCGTATCGGACGATGGCCTGCGCGTCGGTCGGGCCGCCGGGACCGTTGTATCGGCCGTCGAGGGTGAGGCCGATATTGGCGCTGACGAGACGGTCGGTCATGACTTCTCCTTGACGTCGGACAGGGTGTTCGCGAGGTTGTCGAGGACTCGGCTCCACCCGGTTTCGATACCGGCGATGGCCGCAACGGCCTCGACGGTGGTGGCGGTGATGGTCAGGTCGAGGCTCAGGCGAGTACCGCTGGAGTGCTCGCCCAGGACGAGGTCGTAGCGACCGGTGAAGGCGACGGCGCCCGACTCGTCGAGCACCGACAGGTCGAACTCCAGGCGGCCCGGTGGTGCCGCGAGCTCGACCCGGCCCTCGGAGCGGTAGCGCCGTCCCTCGGCGTCGCGATAGGCCAGTGCCGCGCGCCCGCCTCGTTTCGGCGCGACGACGCAGTCGGTGATCGTCATCGACGGTGGAGCCCACCAGGATTGGAGCAGGCGCGGCTCCGTCCAGTACCGCCAGACGAGATCACGCGGTGCGGCGAGCACGCGCTCGAATGTGAAGCTGCGCCCGTCTGCCCACCGATCCCTGTCCGCGGCAAGCGATTCCGCTTCGATGGCGGCACGGTAGCGCTCGACCACGTCGCGCTCGCCTGCATGCGCGGCGATGGTGTCGACCAGGTCGGCCAGCCTGCGCCCGAGCTCGCGCAACGGTGCCGACTCGACCGCGTAGACGCGCCGTTGCCCGAGCGGGAAGGCGGTGACCAGCCCGGCGCGCGCGAGCGTTTGGAGGTGCTTGGTGGTCTGTGGCTGTCGCAATCCGGTCGAGTCGGCCAGTTCGCCGACAGAGCGCGGACGCTCGGCGAGGAGTTCGACGATGCGCCATCGCGCGCCGTCTCCGAGTGCTGATGCGATCGCGTCCATGGTTGAAGTATTCACAATCAGGAATATTCCTGTCAAGGAATATAACCGCTGCTGGCGGAGACGCGCTGGTCGGGCGACGATTCGCCCCGGGTTGTCGGACGCCTGGCCTACGGTGGCGCAAACGGTCTGCCACGAATGGAGCAATGATGAGCCGCCATATCCAGATCACCTTCGACGCGCACGACCCGGCCGCACTGTCGACCTTCTGGCGCGATGCGCTCGGATATGTGCATCCCGGCCCGCCCGGGGTGGAGGTGCCCGAGGGCGTCGACCCGTTGGTTGTGTGGGACCAGTTCCTCGCCCGCATCGGCGTGCCTGCCGAGGAACGGAACTCGAAGTCGGCCATCGAAGATCCGGAAGGCCATGGGCCCCGGGTGTTCTTCCAGCGGGTGCCCGAGGACAAGGTCGCCAAGAACCGCGTCCACCTCGATGTCCGTGCGGCACCGGGGCTGCACGGGCAGGAGAGGATGGCGGCATTGGAAGCGGAGTGCGATCGGCTGGTCGCGCTCGGGGCCACCCGAATGCAGCGCTTCGAACCCGAACCGCCGATGAGCGCCGGCTGGATCGTGATGACCGACCCCGAGGGCAACGAGTTCTGCCTGGACTGAACCCGCATCCCCGGACCGTAGCGGCGGGTGCGTCGAATCTCGGTGCCGGCCAAGGGAAAACCGAGGATTGACCCGCTGATGGTGTGTCGCTGATGATTGTCGTCAGCACAGGGCGGCAACCTGCACCGCTTCTCCGACCGGTCCGGATCGGATGGAGGACGCGGGTGGGTGTCGACTCGAATCTCAGAATTCCGCGGCGGGTCCTCTATCGCCGGTCCCGAATTCGGTGAGGAGTATCGATGCACGGCGACAATCGAGCTGTAGGCGAGGGTGATTCGCGATTGTTCGGTGCGATCGTGGTCAGCGGTGGCGTCGTTCTCCGGCGAACGGATCATCGATGACCGACATCGACATCACCGTGGATGAGGTCATCCTGCGGGGGACCGTGATCGGCGCGGGCCCGACGGTGCTGTTGCTCCACGCGGGGGGCGAACATCGCGGCGTGTGGGGTCCGGTGTCGACCCGGATCGCCGCGGCCGGGTTCCGGGCGGTGGCCTTCGATCTGCGTGGACACGGTGAGAGCGCGGGGAACGCGACGACCGTCGGGGTGCTCGCGGGCGACGTGGTCGAGATGGTGCGGCGCCAACCGTTGCCGATCGTGGTGGTGGGGGCCTCCGTCGGCGGGCTCGCCGCCATCGCGGCGCTGGGCGAACCAGGTGTGGCGCGTCGCGTGGTCGGCTTGATCCTGGTGGACGTGGTCCCGTGGGCCGATCTGGATCGGGTGCGCGCCTGGCTCGGCGAACTGGGCCTTCGAGACCACCGCGCCGATCTGGTGGAGGACGCTCTCGCGGCGGGACCGCGCCTGCACGCCACGGCCGCCGGATCGGACGTGCCCACCCTGCTCGTGCGCGGCGGACAGTCGCCGCTCACCGACGCCGAAGTGGATCGGTTCCTCGCCGGCAACGGTCGGGTCACCCTCGCCTGTGTGCCGGATGCCGGCCATCTCATTGCCCGAGAAGCGCCCGGGGAACTCGCACGGATCATCTCGGAGTACGCGGCCACCCGGCTGGCTGCCCGCTAGCGCATTCTGCCTGGGTGTGCCCGGTATCGGAGCTACCGTGAATCGACCACGACGACGTCGTCACGTGGCTGCCACTGGAAGGAAGCCCGAGGATGCGCCATTTCGACTTTCGCGGAACCTCGATCGCCTACGACGAAGCGGGTGCGGGCCCGCCGATCGTCTTCTTGCACAACCTCGGTGGCAACCGGCACATCTGGCGAGCACAATTCGACGCGTTGCGCTCGACTCATCGCGTTGTCGCGATCGACCTCATCGGCTACGGCGAATCGGACGCACCCGACGGCGGATACACGATCGAGAACTACCTGGCCATGGTCACCGCGTTCTTCGAGGAGCGCGATCTGCGCGATGTGACCCTGGTCGGCCACTGTTTCGGCAGCGCGTTGTCACTGCTCTACACACAGCGTCATCCCGACCGGGTGCGGGCGCTGGTACTCAGCAGCCCGCTCACCCCGTCGACGCTGCGACCGACCCGAACCGCATGGGCGGCCAGGCTCGGTAGGCGAGTGCGCCTGGATTCACTGCTGGCGCATGTCCGCGTTCCGGGCCCGCTGGCCGGGCTGATCGTTGCCGAGCAACTCGGCGCCGAGGGCTCGCCGCACTCGTCCGACATCGTCGCGCACTTGCGCGAGAGCTGGACCGAACCTCGTCGGCTGATGGTCACCGCCGCGATCTCTCGCGAGATCCCGCTGCTCGGCGTGCTGGACGACTTCGTGCCGCCCACCGGCTTTCCGCCGATCACCACGGTGTGGGGGAGCCGGAATCGAGTGCTGTCCGCACGAGCCGGTGCCGCACTGAACCGCACCTTGACGCCCGCGCGCGCGATCGTCGTCGACGGGGCGGGACACCTCGTGATGGTCGAGGCGCCGGATCATGTCACCGCCGCGGTGCTCGCGGCGACGACGGGCCGCGTCGTCGATTCCTAGCCCGAACGAGCTGTCGTCGCGCTCGCCAGGGTCATCGCGACATGCGGCCGCAGCAGGCGCTGTTCGCCGGTGCACCGAACTTGTCGGTGCGCACCTTTAGTCTGCTCACATGGACGGACCGGATTCTGCGTTACGCCGACTGACCCGTGAAGCGGGAAAGCTGTTGCGGCCTTATGGCTTTCACGGAACAGAAGCCGCCTGGACGCAGGTCACCGACGCCGGTGTCGCGACAATTCGGCGCACCCGCACCCAGCGGACCTGGACAGACGGTCAGCAGGTGCTCGGATTCGGCCTGGAACTCGGCGTCACTCCCGTGGCGTGGTGGGAATTCTGCAACTGGCGCGCTGCTCTGCGTGGTCTCGAACCGGCGGCGCTCGAGCAAGCCACCGGGCCCGGATTGATCGACGAGCGCGGTATGAGCGAGGAGCTGACCGCGTGGTGGTCGCTGCGGGTGGATCCGCAGCGCCGGGGGCGTCCCGCGTTGCAGACCGACGTCGACACCGTTCGTGCCGACTTGCCGGTGCGCGTGCACGCCTACGCGCGCCGGGCGCTGCGCCTGCTCGAACCCGACGCCTACCTCGACGAACTACTGGCAGACCCGAACCCGCAGCCCGCCACCCTGGAAGCGATCATCGTCCTGCTCGCCGAATACGGCCCGGGACCGCGACTCGACGACGCGGTGATCCGGTTCCGGTCGTCCGCCGTAGACCCCGACGATGCCGCGACCGCCATCGCCTACTCGCGCGCCCGTACGGTCGCGGTCTGACGGTCCTGCTCGAGCAACTGGACAGGCGACCCGCCATTATCATTCTCCCCGTGGGAGACGTGGTGCAAGGTAGTTCTCGGCGGATTCGCCCGGGCAACAGGAGAGATTTCGGTGCCGCCGCCGAACTGCTGGCTGCGTCCATGGCCGATGATCCGGCGACGCTGTGGCTGCATCCGAGCCAGTCCACTCGCAGGACCCGGCTCGCTCGCTCGTTTCGGACGTTGCTCGACGATTCGCGAGATTGCAGCGACGGGGTGGACCTGGCACTCGACAGCACCGGCGCGATGGTGGGCGTGGCGGTATGGATGGCCACCACGCACATCCTGCCGCGCGAGACGGTAGGCCGACGGCTGAAAGCGCGCCACGTTTACGGAGCGCACGCCGCACGCGCGCACCAGAGCGCGCGCGTGACCTACGCCGCAGGTGTCCAGGAACAGCACTGGCATCTGATGGCTGTCGGTGTCGCCGCGGCGGCACGCGGACGCGGGCACGGTCGCGAGCTGATCGCCGCGGGGATGTATCGCGCGGCGGCCGATCGAATCCCGGTGCATCTGGAAACGACCAATCCGAGCAATCTCTCCTTCTACGAACGACTCGGGTTCGAGACCACGGCCGTGATCGACCTCCCGGCCGGGGGCCCGCGCAGCTGGCTCATGCGCCAAGTGGCGCAACCCGTCTCGAACCACGTCAGCGGTCGCCGGGCACGCGATACCTGAATCGACAGCGGAACGCGAGAATTTCGCCGACGATATTGTTGTGGAAATCTATGACAATTTCGCGGAGGCGGAATAGGAACATCAAAACCTGTGCGCGACGATAGCGATCTCCGGGTGTCCGTGATCTGATCGAGATGTCCCGAAGCTGGGATGCTTCACAGAGTACGAATAAGGATGACCCTATGAACTCCAGAATTTCCCGTTCGCTCGCCGTCACCGCCATCGCGTTGTCCGCCGGTGCGATCCTCGCCGGTCCGGCTTCCGCCGCGGCTGCGGCGCCCGTCTCGGGTTCGGTGGAAGTGTGTGTGCCGCTTCCCCTTCCAGTGCTCGAGGTCAGCTTGTGTCTGTAACCGGCTAACACGGCTATGTGCGGCGGTGGCGACCACCGTTCACGGAGTGAAGATGTGCGCGGCTCCGCTACGGACCCGTCACCGCCGCCCGTGGACCCGCAGCGCGCGGGTCTCTTTGTCGGAAAGCATCATTGATCCAGCGTTCTCTTGATCCTTGTCACAAGCGAAGGTTGGACGGGGGATTGTTGTTCACGGTAGTTTGGGGGCTTGCCCAGTGATCTGGGTGGGAAGGATTCAACATGGCTGGCGCAACTTCCATCGAACCGTTCCTGACCGTTTCGGGGCGGCCGGTATCGAACCCCTTGAAGGATGTTCGGACGATATCCCGTCAGATGGTGGTGCATTTCATCGAGAATGTCGTCCCGTGTGGCACGCTGCCCGGCGAAGCGCTCGACGGGGACGTCACCACGGTCACCCGTGTCTGCCTGGAACTGACCAGGAGCATGCTCGACGGTCGTGATATCCCGGGCCGGGTGGAGCGGGTGCAGGCCGCCGCTGCCGACTGGGCGCGCGAGGGAATCCCGATCGATACGATTCACGACGCTGTGCACGAGGGTTTCAAACTCGGCTTCGACCTCGTCATCACCAATGTCACCAACCACGACTACGACACCGTGGTCGGGGTGGCACGGCGACTGATGGACGCCCAGAACATGATCACCTCGGCGGTCTCGGTGGCCTACGTGCGCGAACTGCGTTCGGTGGACAGCGAGCACCACACCGCAGTGCACACATTGACCTCGGCATTGCTCGGCGGCCAGAACACGTCGACGATGGCGCGAGAGTGCGGTATCGAGGTCGCCGAGCGTTATCACGTGATGGCGCTGGAACTTCCGCAGCACGCGGAGGAATTCGACCCGTCCCTCGACGCGAAAGTCGTCGCACGCCGCAAATTGCGCCGGGTCCAGGCCGAACTGGCAGACCGCTGCGACGGGAAAGTGCTCTCGCTGTTGAGCGTGGACGGCGGCACGCTGTTGCTGCCGGTCCAGGAATTCTCCGAGGCCGAATTGGACGAGTTGATCGTTCACCTCGCCGCCGCGGCACAGGTACCGGTGCGGGCGGTGGTCACCACGGCGACGCCGGCCGAAATCCCGCGCGCCGCCGAGCAAGTCCATGAACTCGTCGAGATCGCGCATCGGTTCGGTGGCCCGAGCAAGGTATACCGGCCACACGAATTGGCCTTCGAATACCAGCTGACCCGACCGGGCTCCGCGCGCGACTATCTGAGCTCCATCGTCGATTCTCTCGAAGCGCATCCGGAGCTGTTGCGCACCCTCGAGGTGTACATCTCCACGAATATGCAACGAGCCAGGACCGCGCGCATCATGTTCATCCACACCAACACCGTCGATTACCGATTGAAGCGGATCGGCCAGATGACCGGATTCGACCTCAACGATGTGTCGGGTCTGTGCCATTTGCGCGCCGCGCTGTTGATCCGGGCCCATCGTGGATCCGGATCAACAGAGCTTTATCGGGGCCTGCGCGAGACCAACTCCCGCGCAGGCTGATCACATCGGATACACCGAGTGCTTGCGCGGATTGAATTCCGGCGTGACCGGTGGCTTGTCACGCAGCAGGCGTAGCGCGTGCCGGATCTCCAGGCGGGTACGCGATGGCTCGATGACCGCGTCGATGTAGCCGCGCTCGGCGGCGATCCACGGGGTGGCGATGGTCTCGTTGTACTGGTTGATCATGAAGTCGCGCGCGGCTTCGCGGTATTGCTCGTCGATGGCGGCCAGTTGGCGTTTGCCCGCGAGGTCGACCGCGCTCTCGGCGCCGATCACCGCGATCCGTGCGGTCGGCCAGGCGAAGCTGACATCGGCGCCGACCTGGCGGCACCCCATCATGCCGTAGGCGCCGCCGTAGGACTTGCGAACCACCAGGTTGATGATCGGCACCGTGGCCTCGATGATCGCGCGCGGAACACGGCCGCCGCGGATGATCACACCCGCGTCCTCCTGGTCCAGGCCGGGCAACACACCGGGGGTGTCGGCGACGAAGATCAGCGGGATGTTGAACGCGTCGCAGAGCCGGATGAAGTAGGTCGACTTGTCGGAGCAGGCGGCGTCGATGGAACCGCCGAGCACCAGCGGCTGGTTGGCGATCACCCCGACCGGAAAGCCGTCGACCCTGGCGAACCCGGTGATCAGATTCGGGGCGAAAGCCGCTCGGATCTCATGGAATTCACCGTCGTCGAACAGCCGCAGCAGGATGTCGTGCATGTCGTAGCCCGCGCGGTCGGAATCCGGGATGATCGTGTCCAGTTCCAGGTCGTAGGCGGTGATGTCGGGTTCCAGACCGGGATTCACGACCGGCGGTTGTTCGAGGCAGCTCGACGGCATGTAGCTGAGGTAGTTGCGGGCCCAGTCGAAGGCGTCCTGTTCGGTCTCGGCGACATGGTGCAGGGTGCCGCGTTTGGCTTGCACCTCGGCGCCGCCGAGCGCCTCCGCGCTGACGTCCTCACCGTTGACGGCCTTGATCACATCGGGCCCGGTGACGAACATGTAGGAATCCTTGGTGCCGATCAGCACATCGGTGTTGATCGGTCCGTACACCGAACCGGCCGCGCACTTGCCGAGAATGATCGACACCTGCGGAACGTACCCGGACAGCTTCTCTAGCACCCGGGTCATATCGCCGAACGAAGCGATCGAACCGACCGCGTCCTGAACGCGCGCGCCGCCGGAGTCGTTGATCGTCACCACCGGGCACGCGTTGTCGAACGCGAGTTTCAACGCCCGCATGAACTTTCGTGCCGCCGCGACGCCGACCGACCCGCCGTACACGGTCTGATCGTGGGCGATCACCACCACCGTACGGCCGCCGATCAGCCCGCGGCCGGTGACCAATCCGTCGCCATAGAGGGCATCGGGCTGATCCGGCTGGCGCACCAGCGCGCCGATCTCGATGAATGTTCCGGGATCGAGCAGCATGTTCATCCGCTCGCGAACGCTCGGAATGCCCTTCTTCGCCCGCTTGGCGACGGCGGCCTCGCCTGCCGGTTCCGCGGCGATCGCCAGAATCTCGGCCAGCCCATCGAGCTTCGCCTTGGTAGTTACCACGCTTACTGCCACCTTCCAACGAACTCAACAGCTGTGGGCGACGGTAGTCGAATCACGGTGTGGCAGCGCGATAAGCGGGGGAGGCGGGAGAGATCACAAACTCTCGCCCGGCTATCTCATCGCATTCTCTACAGCGCGCTCAGTGGTCCTCGTGGGTGGCGGCGGTGACGGGCCAGATCGGCAAGCGCAGAGCGGCGCTCGCACCGGCCGGGACCACGGGGCTGTTCGGCGCCACCGCGGCGATCCGCTCGTAAGGGGAACCCATGGCCGGGCGCGGGTCCGATTCGCCCTTGTTGGGCCACAGCGCGGCGGCGCGTTCGGCCTGGGCCGCGATCGTCAGCGATGGATTGACGCCGAGGTTGGCCGAGATCGCCGAACCGTCCACGATGCTGAGTCCGGGGTAGCCGTGGACCCGGTGGTAGGGGTCGATGACGCCGGTGCCGGCATCGGTGCCGATCACGCAGCCGCCGATGAAGTGCGCGGTCATCGGGACGTTGAACACATCCGGCCAGGTACTGCCCGGTGTGGCGCCCAGTTTCGCGGCGACCTGTCGAGTCGCCTCGTGACCGGGCGGGATCCAGGACGGGTTGGGCTCGCCGAAACCCTGCTTGCTGGTGAACCGGCGACCGAACAGCCCGCGTCGGGTGTAGGTCGTGATCGAATTGTCCAGGCTCTGCATCACGAGCAGGACCAGCGTGCGCTCGCTCCAGCGACTGGTGCGCAACAGTCGAGCGGTCCGCACCGGGTGGCGCCCGGCGATCAGCAGAACCCGGGCCCATCGTGGCGAACGCTGGTCGCCGTCGACGAGATAGGTGTTGAGCAATCCCATGGCATTGGACCCCTTGCCGTAGCGCACGGGCTCGACGTGGGTGTCCGGGGTGGGGTGGAACGAGGACGTGATCGCCACGCCCTTGGTGATGTCGACGGCCGGATCCACCTCGGTGCGTCCGGCGCCGAGGATGGCTTCGGAATTGGTGCGCGTGAGCACGCCCAGGCGCGGCGAGAGATCGGGCAGTATCGCGGTGTCACGCATGCGGAACAGCAGGTGCTGGGTGCCCCAGGTTCCCGCGGCCAGCACGACGTGACGGGCCGACCGAGTGCCACGTTGCTTGCGGAACCAGCTTCCGGTGCGTTCGGTGTCGACCAGCCAGCTACCGTCGGATTGCGGTCGGATCGCGGTGACGGTGGTCATCGGCGAGACCACCGCACCGGCCTGCTCCGCCAACCCGAGATAGTTCTTGACGAGGGTGTTCTTGGCGCCGTGCCGGCAGCCGGTCATGCACTCCCCGCACTCGATACACCCGGTGCGCTCGGGTCCGGCGCCGCCGAAATACGGGTCGGCGGCCCGGCGGCCGGGCTCACCGAAATACACCCCGACCGGCGTCGGCACGAACGTGTCGCCGACTCCCATCTCCCGCGCCACCGACTCGATGACGACGTCGGCAGGGGTCATGTGCGGATTACGCACCACGCCGAGCATGCGCCGCGCCTGGTCGTAGTGGGCGCTGAGCTCGGCTTCCCAGTCGGTGATGGCTGCCCACTGACGGTCGCCGAAGAACGCGGCTCCCGGTTTGTAGAGGGTGTTGGCGTAGTTCAGCGAACCGCCGCCGACCCCGGCGCCTGCCAGGATGAGGCAGTCGCGCAGCCGGTGAATGCGCTGGATCCCGTAGCACCCCAGCCGTGGCGCCCACAGATACCGGCGCAGATCCCAGTTGGTCGCGGCGAAATCGGCGTCGGCGAATCGGCGACCGGCTTCGAGGACGCCGACCGTGTACCCCTTCTCGACCAGGCGCAGGGCAGTGACGCTGCCACCGAATCCCGACCCGATGATCAGGACGTCGTAGTCGTAGGACGGGGCCGGCGATTCTTCTGACACGGTCCCGACCGTAGAAGCCCGCATGCCGAAGCGACCGATTCGGCGCGCCCGCTGGCAGAACTCACGATCTCGGGCGCGAAGTCATGGCACGGATGACAGCGGGCCGCGCCTTCGGTCCCGGCGCGCCGACGCAGAATGTGAGCAGCTGCGGACCGGTCGGTCCGCAGGAGCGTCAAGCCACTCGAATATGTTGTAGGCCAACATGATTGATAGGGTCGCAAGTGAGTGGATGGCCCGGGACCGCAGACCCAGGCCGTCCACTCGCTCGGGGGATGTGATTGTTCACCAGTGCCCGCGTTCGTGGGGTTGTACGGTGCTCTGCGGCCGCTCGTGGCTTGGCTACGTGCCGGTAACCCGCGCACGGTGCTTGTATATGGGTCACGGGGGTGCAGACTGCGCACGGACCGGGAGTTGCAAACCTCACCCGTCAGGACGATGTCCTGGGGAAATGGAAGGAGTCGGCGAGTGTTCAGCCGTATCGCCATCGTGAATCGGGGCGAGGCCGCCATGCGCCTCATCCACGCCGTCCGTGATCTGGCGGCGGCGACCGGGCTACCGATCGAAACCGTCGCCCTCCACACCGACGTCGACCGGAACGCCACCTTCGTCCGCGAAGCCGACATCGCCTACGACCTCGGTCCGGCCTCGGCACGCCCGTACCTGGATCTCAAGGCGCTCGAGAAGGCCCTGGTCACCACCAAGGCCGACGCGGCCTGGGTCGGCTGGGGCTTCGTCGCCGAGGATCCCGCGTTCGCCGAGCTGTGCGACCACATCGGAGTCACCTTCGTCGGGCCCAGCGCCGAGGCGATGCGCAAGCTCGGTGACAAGATCGGCGCCAAGCTGATCGCGGAGGAAGTCGGTGTGCCGGTCGCGCCGTGGAGCCGGGGCGCGGTCGACACCGTCGAAGACGCCATCGAAGCGGCCACCCGGATCGGCTACCCGCTGATGCTGAAGGCCACCGCCGGTGGCGGCGGTCGCGGCATCCGTGTGATCACCAACGAAGCCGAACTCGTCGACGCCTACGAGCGCACCAAGCAGGAAGCCGCCCGCGCCTTCGGCAGCGGCGTCGTGTTCCTGGAGCGCCTGGTCACCGGCGCCCGGCACGTCGAGGTCCAGGTCATCGCCGATGGTCAGGGCACCGCGTGGGCCCTTGGCGTGCGCGACTGCTCGGTGCAGCGACGCAATCAGAAGGTGATCGAGGAATCCTCCTCTCCCGTGCTGAGCGCCGAGCAGACCGCCGAACTCAAGACCTCCGCCGAACGCCTGGCGATCGCGGTCGGTTACTGCGGTGCGGCGACTGTCGAGTTCCTGTACCACCCCGGTGACAAGCTGTTCGCGTTCCTCGAGGTCAACACCCGCCTGCAGGTCGAGCACCCGATCACCGAGCTCACCACCGGTTTCGATCTGGTGCACGCGCAGCTGCGAGTGGCCTCGGGACAGAAGCTCGAAGGTGAGCCGCCTGCCGAGCGCGGACACGCCATCGAAGCCCGCCTCAACGCCGAAGACCCCGACCGCGACTTCGCGCCCGCCCCCGGCCGCATCGTGCGTCTCGACCTGCCCGCGGGCCCGGGCATCCGCGTCGACACCGGCGTCAGCGAGGGTGACACGATCCCCGCCGACTTCGACTCGATGATCGCCAAGATCATCGCCTACGGCCGCGACCGCGACGAAGCGCTCGGCCGGCTGCGCCGGGCCATGGCACAGACCCGGGTCGTCATCGCGGGCGGCGCGACGAACAAGAGCTTCGTGCTCGACCTGCTCGACCAGCCCGAGGTGATCGACGCCAGCGCCGACACCGGCTGGATCGACCGGGTGCGCGGCGAAGGCCGCCTGGTGACCCATCGTCACTCCACCATCGCGCTCGCCGTGGCCGCGATCGACGCCTACGAGGAAGACGAGCGCGTCGAACGGCATCGACTGCTCTCGACCGCGTCCGGCGGACGTCCGCAGGTGCAGCACGAATCGGGACGGCCCCTCGACCTGAAACTGCGCGGCGCGGGGTATCGCGTGCGCGTCGCCCGCATCGGTGCGCACCGGTTCCGCGTCGGCATCGAGGCCGGTGGCGACCTGCGCACCGCCGACGTCGACCTCGAGCGCTTCGATGATCACACCGGCCAGATCATCGTCAACGGCACTCGCTACCGCCTGATCACCGGCACGCACGGACCCACCCACGTGGTCGACGTCGACGGGGTGACCCACCGGATCAGCCGCGACGAAGGCGGCGTCGTTCGCTCGCCCGCGCCCGCGCTGGTCGTCGGCACGCCACTCGAGGTCGGCGCCGAGGTCGAGGCCGGTGCGCCGGTCCTCGTGCTGGAGAGCATGAAGATGGAAACGGTGCTGCGCGCACCCTTCCGGGCCCGGCTGAAGGAATGCGCGGTCTCCGTCGGCACCCAGGTCGAGGCAGGCGCGCCGCTGCTGCGGCTCGAGCCGCTGGCCGACGACGACGAAGCCATCGAGGCCGTGACCACCGGCACTGTCGAACTCGATCTGCCCAGCGCCACAACACCTTTGGGCGCGCACGAGCGGGTGACCCGCGGCCTGCAGGACCTGAGCAGCCTGCTGCTCGGCTTCGACGTCGACCCGCACGACGAACGTCGCGTCCTCGACGACTACCTCACGGCCCGCCGCGAAGCCGTAGCCGACAGCCTGCGCCCGCTCGCCGAAGAGCTCGAACTGGTGCAGATGTTCGCCGACCTCGCCGAACTGAGCCACAACCGGTCGGCAGACGACGATCACGGCCAAGGCCACGTCCACAGCGCCCGCGAGTACTTCCACACCTACCTGCAGAGTCTCGACGTCGAACGGGCCGGACTGCCCGAGTCGTACCAGGCCAAACTCGGTACGGCGCTGCGCCACTACGGGATCACCGAGCTGGACCGCACGCCCGACCTCGAGGCGGCGGTCTTCCGGATCTTCCTCGCTCAGCAGCGTCCCACCGACACCGTCACCGTCGTCACCGCGCTGCTGCGCGAATGGCTGACCGAGCCGATGCCCGACCAGGTGCTGCGCGAACCCGTCGGTCTGGCGCTCGAGCGCCTCGTCGCGGCGACGCAGGTGCGTTTCCCGGTGATCGCCGACCTCGCCCGCGGTCTGGTCTACGCGTGGTATGGCCAGCCGCTGCTGCGTCGCAACCGTGCTCGCGTGTACACCAACGTCCGCAAGCACCTGAGCTACCTGGACGCGAACCCGCAGGCCGACGATCGCGGCGCGCGGATCGCCGAGATGGTGCGCAGCACCGAACCGCTGGTGCGTTTGCTGGGCCAGCGGCTCGAGCGCGACAAGCCCGACCACACCCCGATGCTCGAGGTGCTGACGCGGCGTTACTACGGCAACAAGGGTCTCACCGGTGTCCGCACCGAACAGGTCGGCGACACCACCTTCGTCGTCGCCGAACGCTACGGTTCGACGCTGGTGTCGACCGTCGTGAGTTTCGGCAAACTCGATTCCGCACTGGACGGTCTGGCCGAATTGGCCACCGGCGCGGTCTCCATCGACGCCGACATCTACCTCAGCTGGGAATCACAGCCCGAGGACTACGACGCGATGGCCGCGGCGCTGCAGGACGTGCTCGGCGCGCATTCCGTGCCGAAGCAGGTGCACCGGATCACCGCCACCGTCGCCGGTAGCGGCGGCTCGGTCATGCACCACCACTTCACCTTCCGTCCCTCGGTGACCGGGATGGCCGAGGAACGATTGATCCGCGGTCTGCATCCCTACATCGCGCAGCGGATGCAGCTGGAGCGGTTGCGCAAGTTCGACCTCACCCGGTTGCCGTCCTCGGACGAAGAGGTCTACCTGTTCCGCGGCGTGGCCAAGGAAAACCCCTCCGACGACCGGCTCATCGCCTTCGCCCAGGTCCGTGACCTCGCGGCGCTGCGCGACCACGACGGCCGATTGGTAGCCCTGCCCACCGCCGAGAGCGCCATCGCCACCTGCGTCGACTCGATCCGCCGGGCCCAGTCGCGGCTGCCCTCGGCCAAGCGGCTCAACACCAACCGCATCGTGATGTACATCTGGCCGCACATGGATGTCACGCGCGCCGAGCTCGAGACCATCGGTGGCCACGTGCTGCCGACGGCCGCGGGCGCCGGGCTCGAGGAGATCCTGCTCATCGCCCGCCAGCGCGATCCCGAGACAGGCGAGCTGACCAAGGTCGGCGTGCGCATCTCGTTCCGGCCCGACGGCGGGTCCGAGGTGACAGTCGGCGAACGGACCGACGAGCCCGTCGAGCCGCTGGACGAATACCGGCAGAAGGTG
>JACIXH010000069.1 GCA_014360565.1 Nocardia sp. | reverse complement strand
GGCGCACCCGATTCTCGGCAACGGGCGCCCGATAATCCTGGGCGCCGACTTGCGTCGGCGCCGAGAGGAATTCGCCTTGCGGACCTCGGCCGTCCAGATGAGCGACATGGTGTACCGGCCCGCCGGTGAACAGTATTGCGCCACCGCCGGACCCGAGCCCAGGGTCGGTGCGGGTTCGCGTCAGCTCGTTCGCGGTGGTCGATGCCGTGGTTGCCGCCGCGACCATCTGCGCACAACTGGCGAATCGATGATCGGGGTCCTTGGCCAGCGCCCGCGCGAACACCGGGTCAGCCGCGGCGGGCAGATCCGGCGCCAGCTCACTGATCCGCGGCGCCGGTTGCATCAAATGCGCGCCCACCAACGCGCCCGCACTGGTGGCGGTAAACGGCGGACGCCCCGTGAGCAGGTGGAAGAGCGTGCACGCCAACGAATACTGATCCGATCGCGGCCCTGCGCCGCGCCCGTCGAGCTGCTCGGGCGCCGCATACCGCAGGGTGGCCACCAGCGACCCGGTTCGGGTCAGCGCGGTGCCCTCGTCGATGGCTTTCGCGATGCCGAAATCGGTGAGCAGCACCCGCTCATCGCCCCCGCCCGTGCTCTCGCTGAGCAGAATATTGGCCGGTTTGACATCGCGGTGCAGCAACCCGTCGGCGTGTGCGTAATCGAGCGCGTCCGCTGTCGACCGTGCGATGCGCAAGGCCCGATCCGGCGTCAGAGCCCCTGTCCGCAGCGCTGATTGCGCATCGGTGCCCGCGACATACTGCATCGCGATCCACAACCGGCCGTCCTCGTCGCCCCGGTCGTGGATCGCCACGATATTGGGATGGTCGAGTCGACCGGCCAGCTCGGCCTCGCGCTCGAACCGTCCACGGAACTCCGGGTCCGCCGAGTAGGAGGAGTGCAGCAGCTTCACCGCGACCAGTCGCGGCAACCGCGGATGCCGGGCTGCGTACACACTGCCCATACCGCCCGCCCCGAGCACCCGCTCGATGCGATAACCGGCGACGACATCACCGGCCCTGAGCTCGTGCATGGTCTCACGCTAGCCCAGGACCGGTGTGCTTGCGATCGGCACGCTCAGCGGCGGATCCGGCGCACGGCGACGGTGGCCGAAGCGGCGGCGACGAGCGCGGTCACCATGCACAGCAGATGCAGAGCGGTCACCGGGTCGGCGGTCGTGCCGGCGAGTTCGAACAACATCGATCCGATGGTCGCGATACCGAGCACCGTTCCCAGTTGCACGCTGGTGACGAGAATCCCGCCGGCATCGGCGGCCAGTGTCGTCGGCACCGCTGCCAGGGCCCGGGTCATCAACGGGCTGAACGCCAGGCCGTTGCCGAGACCGAACAGCCCGAACGCGATCGCTGCCTGCGCACCGATGTCGGCGCTGTCGGCGAGCAACCACGCGAGCCAGCCCAGCGCGGCCGCGCTCACCACCAGCCCGAACGGAATCATGCTCGCGTGCAGGCGCGCCGGAACGCGTTGCCAGCACAGCCCCGCCATCGCGAACATGACGCCCACCGGCAGGAACTGCATCCCCGTGCGCAGCGCGCTGTAGCCGAGGTCGCTCTGCATGTGGATGGTGCTGACGAACAGCCATCCGCCGAAAGTCGCCATCACCAGCAGCAGGGTGGTGGCGGTGGCGAGCAGGCCCGGCGCGCCGAGCACCTGTGGCGCGAACAGCGGATCACGGCCACGCCCGGCGACCGCCCGCTCGACCTGGACGAACACCGCGATGCCGAGTACGCCCGCGCCCAGGCACAGCCACGACCACAGCGGAAATCCGAGCTCGCGTCCGAGTACCAGCGGCACGACGAGCAACAGGACGGTGGCTGTGAGCGTCACCAGGCCCGGCCCGTCGACGGTCCGATCCGTGCGCGGGTCGGTCACCGGGAGCACGCGCGGCGCCAGCACCAGCAGCGCGAGGCCGATCGGCACATTCACCAGGAACACCCCGCGCCAGCCGGTCCCGCCCAGGTCCGCGTCGACGATCAATCCGCCGAGAATCTGACCGGCCAGCAGTCCGCCGGAGACGATCGCCGCGTAGACACCCAGTGCCCTGGCCCGCGCCGCTCCGGTGAATGTGCGCTGGATCAGTGTCATCACCTGCGGCGCCAGCGCGGCCGCCCCGACGCCCTGCCCGAACCGGAACACGATGAGCGACACCTCGTTCCAGGCCAGCCCGCAGGCGAGCGAGGCCAGCGTGAACACCGCCAGGCCCGCGATGAACATGCGCCGCTGGGTGAACCGATCACCCAGGCGCGCGCCGGCGATCAGCAACACCGCGTACGCGATCACATACCCGGCGACGATCAATTGCAGTGCGGCCCCGCTGGTGTCCAGATCGGAGCGAATGGACGCAATGGCGACATTGACGATGGAGCCGTCGAGTACGGCCATGAACTGGCCGGTGAGGATCACGACGAGCACGGCGAGCGAACGCCTGCCCGTCGCATCGGGTACCGGAGCCTCGAGCATTTGGGTCATGCTCTGATCGTGGGTGCGGCAGGCACGGTGTGAATAGGAGCCCGTCGATACGGGTACTCCGAATACCCGGCTCGGCAACCATGCGATGTCGGTGGCGGAATAGCCTGTCTGCCAACGTAACCGATGCTTTAGGCTGAATTGGTCCAGTCGGCTCACCCGCCCCCGAAAGGCGCTCCGATGTCGCATTCTTCTGCCGCCTACCCCAGTGCTGTTCCGGTCGGGGTCGATACGACGCGTGCGAGTATCGCGCGGGTCTACGACGCCGCACTCAACGGCAAAGACAACTTCGACGTCGATCGCGCAGTGCTCGATCAGGTCCGCACGGTCGCCCCCCAGGTCAACGACCTGGCCTGGGCCAACCGTGATTTCCTGATCCGGGTGTGCCGCTTCCTGTCCAGGGCGGGCGTCGACCAGTTCCTCGATCTCGGATCGGGCCTGCCCACCGCGGAGAACACCCACCAGGTGGTTCAGCGGGTCAATCCGCACTCGAAGGTCGTCTACGTCGACAACGACCCGTCCGTCCTGGTGCACGCACAAGCGCTGCTGGCCAGCAACAGCCGCACCCGCATCGCCGAAGCCGACATCTTCCGCCCCATGGAAGTCCTCGGCAACGTCACCGTGCGCCGCGAACTCGACTTCACCCGACCGCTGGCCCTGTTACACATCGGTACCCTGCACCACTACCTGGGCGAGGACGGCCCCGCCCTCATGCAGACCTACATCGACGCGTTGCCCGCCGGATCGTTCGTGGCCATCGCCCACTTCCACGACCCCGAGACCGCCGAATACAGCGAGCTCGCCCGGAAGATGGAAGAGAAGTTCATCCACAGCCCGATGGGCAGCGGCCGCTTCCGCACCCGCGACGAGATCCAGGCAATGTTCGGCACCCTCGAGATGGTCGAGCCCGGCCTGGTCCGCTGCGACGACTGGTGGTCCGACGGCCCCCACCTCACCCCGCTCTCCGATGTTCGCAACTGCATCGTCGGCGGCGTCGGCCGCAAACGCTAGCCGAGCGCTCTCGGCGCTTGTCATAGCCGATGCTCGATCGGCGCCGCTGGCTCGGCACTGAGCCATCTAGTAGGTTCGGCGCTGAATTGTCTGAGCAAGAGGGCAATTCGGTTCGAGCCACGTTGCCGAGCGGTCGGGGCGTTGGATGGAGGGGGCCGGGCTGTGGCGGGTTCGGAGATGGCCGTTGTCGGTCGTGCGATAGTGCCCGCGGCGCGAGGAGCCGGATACCTGCTGCGAAAACTTCGCCCGGACATTTCGGCGACTGCGCTGGCATCGATCGCAGACGACCTGGCCGGTCTCGTGGCGAAGACCGAGACGCGCCGACTCGCAGAGTTGGGGGTCGCGCGCGGAAAAGGTATAGGTCTGCGGTGGAACGCGCTGGTTGACACCCGAACTGTCGGCAGCGGCGAGTTCGGATCGCTGGCCGAGGTGCGCGAGTACTTCGACGGGCTGCGGGATTCTCGCCTGGTGATCGTTGGCGCCCCCGGTTCGGGAAAGACCGTGGCTGCACTGAACCTCGTGCTCGACCTGCTGGACGGTCGGGTGGGCCCCGAGCGTGATCGCATGCCGGTTCCGGTGCGCCTCAATGCTTCCAGCTGGGATCCGGGTTCGAACAGTTTCGGAGAGTGGCTCGCTCGGCGGATCGCGCAGGACTACTCGCTTCGACTCCGGGTGACGCGGGAACTCGTGGAGACGAACCTGATCCTTCCTGTCCTGGACGGTCTGGACGAGATGGACGGCGATGCACAACAACCAGCTCGCGCACGCGCGGCACTGGATCAGCTCAATGAAGTGCATTGGCTCGCGAGACCGGTTGTTGTCACGGCCCGTGGGGACACTTATCGCAAGCTCTCGGAACTTTACGGCGAGTCCGGGCTCCACGAGTCGTCAGTAGTCGCATTGCAAGAACTGACGGCACAGCAGGTCGCCGACCATCTGAAGGACTGGCGCGATGTAAACGGCGGACAGAAGTGGGCTGGGCTGAAAGACAAACTCGACGGCGATTCCGACGGGGCTTTCGCGCAGTCGCTGCGCACACCCTGGATGCTCGGTCTGACGGTGCAGTTCCTGAAGCACGCGAGCGTAGAGGAGGCAGCCGTGCTGACGGAGGCAACCAGCCACGAGGCAATCGAAGATGTGTTGTTCTCGGCGCTGATTCCCGCCGCGGTCGCCGCTCAGCCTCGGGACGCGCAGAGTCGGCAGAGGTACAGCAGGGATGAGGTGACGGAGTGGATGCGCTCGCTCGCTCGCCATGGCGCAGTCACGAGCCCCGCCGGTGGCAACGATTTCGCGTTGGATCAGCTGTGGAATCTGGCCGGACGGTTACCGTGCCGGCTGCTACACGCATTCGTCGCTGCCGTCGCGGCGTTCGGGGCGATGCTCACGATCTTGGTTGCGCCCAGCGTCGGGGCAGGTGCCGACTTGGGGACTGCGGTGCGCGACGGCGTAGCGGCCGGCCTGGTGGGCGCGCTGATATGTGGCATCCGAGGCTACTGGCCGTCGGAGCCCACATCGCGAAAGGCATTGTGGCGGACCTACAAGGCCGGCGGCGCCAAACGCTGGATCAAGGCCACGGTCGTTGGTGTCGCTACGGGGCTCGTCTGTGCGATCTGCGCCTTCTCGGCGAACCAGCACGCGTCAGCGGTGAAACCGCTGTCGCCGCGGGACGCTGCCGAAGGCGCGGGCTTGGTCGGCGTAGTCGTCGCGCTGGTACTGATCTTGGGCATCAGCCTCACCGGGCAGCAACAACCACGCCTCGACGAGAAGCGGATCATTCGTGACGACACACAGGCCGCCGTTAACGTCGCTGTGGTCACATGGCTCGTATTGGCCTTGATCGTCACCGTCCTGACGTACGCCAGAGCCGCGAGTGACGGCAGACTCTCGCTGTCGTTACTGGCGCTGAGCCCTGTAGTGGCGATATTGATGACTCTGGTGGGCGCTCCGATGGGTATCTCGCTCGGCGTGTTGATCTTCTTGGCGCGGGCCAAGTCGAGCATCCGATACGGTTGTGCGAGAGTGTTGTTCACCACTGGATCCGGTTTCGCATCCTCACCAGGGCCCTTTTTGGACTGGGCGCGGGGAGCCGGTCTGCTGAGAGTCACCGGTGCCGCGTATCAATTTCGGCACCAGAGCTACCAGGAGTGGCTCGCGGCCCACTCACCTCGCGCAGTACCTCGGTAGCGAAACGTCTGTCACGAGGCGCCCTCCTCGTCGTGGCGCGTGGAGTGCGAAGCACGTTGCTGTCCGTAGCGGTCGGGCACTCATTACCGAGCATCGGGCTGCGGGGTCGACGGAGCCCGACGTCGAACAGTCCTGTGTGTGCGCGGCGGGTCACCTACCGCGCCCTATGCTGTCGGGCGTGGCACGTACCGAAGGAACTCGCGCACCCGGCCGCCCGGCCGGGGCCAGCCGTGACGACGTGCTGGACGCGGCCATCGAGGCCTTCCTCGCGGGCAAGCGGGTCGACGCGAATGCCATTGCGGCCCAACTCGGGCTGGGCCGCACCAGTATCTACCGGTGGTTCGGGTCCCGGGACGGGCTGGTCGGCGCGGCCTTGGCGCGCCAGCTCGAGCGGATGGTCGCCTACGCCGAACGGCGCTGCACCGCCACCGGCGGAGAACGGCTCGCCTCGATCCTCGACCAGGCCATTCACTGGCTGGTCGAGGACGGTTCGCTGCGCACCTACTTCGACCAGGAATCCACGGCGGCCTTGCGAGTGATCACCCGCAGCGACGGGGTGGTCCACCCGGCGGCAGTCTCGATCGTGGAGGGTCTGCTCGAACGAGCACAAGCCCAGGGCTACCAGCCGCCCATCGACCGCGCCACCCTCGCCTACGCCCTGGTCCGGCTGTGGGAAGCGTTCCTGTACAACGACGCCGTGGCGGGGTTCCAAGGTGACGTCGACCGCTTGAGTCGTGTCCAAGCGGCCCTGCTGCGGGCCTAGGCTGTGTCCTGTAATTCGTTGTGGTGGTTGGTGTTAGCTGTATGTCGTGGTTGGTCGGGGTGAGTTGACTGATCGGGCATGGGTCCGAATCGAACCGTTGTTGCCGGTATCAGGGAGTGGTCGACGCCGGCGTGATCACCGGCAGGTGATCAACGCGATCCTGTGGAAACTACGGACCGGAGCACCCTGGCGTGACCTGCCCGAGCGGTACGGTCCGTGGAAAACTGCGCACGAGCGGTTGCGGTTATGGGCAGCCGATGGCACCTGGCAACGTGTGCTGGATCAGGTGCCGCCATCATCCTCTGGCTCCGATGACCTACAGAGCTGAATCTAGACTTTCGAGGATTTCAGCGAGTTCTGCAGGCTCGATCTCGACCTTGAAGACTTGTCCCGCATGCTCGGGATGATCGAGCAAATGCGCCTCACGCCAAAACTGAAACGTGATCACCAGGTGGTCACCATCGCGGAAGACGTAGGTCTGCAAGTTATCGGTCGTGGGTCCCCAATGAAGGAACCAAAACTGCTCACGCAGCTCGCAAATCGGGTCGTCGGCGGCCGCAGTGCCGAACCGACGATGAGTGGCAACCGCAGACAGCCCGGCAAACGGCAGTGGCGGAACGCGCCCGGAACGTACCGAGACAGCAGTCTGCTCCACAGAGCGGCGGAACTGCTCGATGAAGACCATATTGTCGTCGCAGGTCAACCACTGATCGGCCGCCCACAGGTCCACTCGACGCAGCCCCGAGGCCCAGTCACCGACTTCAACAGCGAACCTGTTCTTTTCACCCAGAAGTACGGCCACCTGGACACGATGTCAGGTTTGTCGCGTCGCGCACAACCGGGTTACGTCTCTGCAGGTGAACAGCCGAAACGGCACTCCAGGTGCGGCAGTCTCGAACTACGTGATGGTCACCGACGAGACCGATGGTGAGGTTGAGTCGAATCGGCCAGTGGCATCAATCGACCCTCCAGCTGGCGGGACTTACAGGACGCGGCCTAGGCGTACCTCCGCCTCCGCATCCGCTCCGGCCGTGCGCGTCTGGCGAATGTCGCGCCCGCTCAGCCCTCTCGCACACCCGAGCAGTACCACCGGGCAATGGTTTCCACCGCCGACTGCTCCGCGATCGGTTGCCCTTGGCGGTGCCATTCGCCGGCCGCGGCCAGGGTCGCCCCGATGAGTCCGTAAGCGAGCAGGCGGTGGCGATGTCGAACTCGGCCGGCTGGGTGCAGATGAGTGGCCAGGCCTGCGACGAATTCGGCGGTGCCCGTGGCGATTCGGGTGTCGATGGTGTGGTCGCCGATGATGCCGGAACCGAACACCAGCTCCGGCGTGGAGTGCGGGCGGGAGTCGAAGAGGATCCCCACGGTGTGGCGCACCCGGTCGAAGTCCGAGGTCGCTGTATCGCGGGCCACACGCAGCCTGTCGGTGAGCTCGTCGAGGTAGTCCAGGATCACTGCGAGGTAGAGCTCGCTCTTGGTCGAGAAGTACCGGTAGAGCACGGGTTTGGCGACGTCGGCAACGGCGCTCACGGTGTCCATCGTGGTGCCGTGATAGCCGTGGGCGGTGAACGCGGTCCGTGCGGCTGCGATGAGCCGATCACGCTGGACGTTTCGTCCCGTGCTGCATCGCGCCGTCGCGAGGGAACTGCTCATGTGCCGGATCCTCTATTTGATACACAAGTAAGTCTATGTAACATACTGGACCATGCAACTGGCTTTCACCGAGGACGAGCTCGCCTTCCGCGACGAGCTGCGCGCCTTCTTCCGTCGCGAGATCCCCGCCGGCATCCGGCGGCGCAACCGGCACATGCACGAACTGAGCAAGCACGACTACGTCACCACCCAGCGCATCCTCAACGCAGCGGGGCTGGCCGTGCCGAACTGGCCTGTCGAGTGGGGCGGCCGGGACTGGTCGCCGGTGCAGCACCACATCTGGCACCACGAACTGCAACTGGCCTCGGTGCCCGAGCCGCTCACCTTCAACGCCAACATGATCGGACCCGTCCTCGCCGAGTTCGGGTCGCCCGAACTCAAGGCGCGATTCCTGCCCGCGACGGCGAATCTCGACATCTGGTGGTGCCAGGGCTTCTCCGAGCCCGACGCGGGATCCGACCTGGCCTCGCTGCGCACCGTCGCGGTGCGCGACGGTGACGACTACGTGGTGAACGGACAGAAGACCTGGACCACCGCCGCCCAGAGCGCGGATTGGATGTTCTGCCTGGTCCGCACCGACCCCGCCGCGCCGAAGAAGCAGGCAGGGATCTCGATGCTGCTGTTTCCCATGGACGCCCCCGGCGTGACGGTGCGCCCGATCGAGCTGATCGACGGCGGCTTCGAGGTCAACGAGGTGTTCCTGGACAACGTGCGCGTCCCGGCCGATCAGCTGGTCGGCCAGGAGAACCACGGCTGGACCTACGCCAAATTCCTGCTCGGCAACGAGCGCACCGGCATCGCCGCGGTCGGGCAGACCAAGGTCCGCCTGGCGCTGGCGAAGGAATACGCCGCCCAGACCAGGCTCGGTGCGGGCACCCTGCTCGACGACGCGGCCTTCGCCGCCCGGATCGCCGACCTCGACAACGAGCTGCTGGCACTGGAACTGGTGCAGCTGCGGGTCGCGGCGAGTTCGTCCGGCGGCGCTGCGAACCCCGTGTCCTCGATTCTCAAACTGCGCGGCACCGAACTGCAGCAGGCCGTCACCGAACTGCTCGTCGACATCGCGGGCCCCGCCGCCGTCGCCAGGGCGGGCCGGACCGACGACTGGGCGCGCCGCACCATCGCCGGATACCTGAACTACCGCAAGACTTCCATCTACGGAGGATCGAACGAAGTGCAGCGCACCATCATCGCCTCGACGATCCTCGGACTGTGAGCAACCGCCATGGACTTCACCTACACCCCTGAGCAGACCCTGCTGCGCGACACGGTCGGCAGCGTCCTGACCCGCCACTACACCCACGAACGTCGCGCGGAGGTGATCGCCGGCGATCCGGGCTGGGATCCGAAAGTATGGGCGGCGTTCGCCGAGATCGGCTTGCTCGGGCTGACCGTGCCGGTCGAGGACGGCGGCATCGGCGGCGGCCCGATCGAAACCGTGCTGGCCCTGGAGGAACTCGGCCGCACCCTGGCGCCCGAACCCGTCTTCGACTGCGCCCTGCTGCCCGCTCTGCTGATCGGCCGGGCGGGTACCGCGGACCAGCGCGCAGCCCTGCTGCCCGGCATCGTCGAGGGCGAGCAGCTGTTCGGCTTCGCCGACGCCGAGCCCGGCGTGCGCTGGCCCGACGCTCGATCACAAACCCTGGCCGTCGGCACCGGCGACCGCTGGACGCTGACCGGCAGCAAAAGCCCTGTGCCCTACGGAGATCAGGCCGACCGGCTGATCGTGTCGGCTGTGGTGCCCACGGGCGAGAGAGCGCTGTTCCTCGTCGAAGCCCGCGACGAGGCGGTCGTGCGCACCTCCTATCGCACCTACGACGGGCGCCGCGGCGCCGATATCGAGTTTCGTGGTGCCCCTGCCGAACTGCTCGGCACCGGCCTCGACGCCGCCTCGATCATCGAGGAGGCCGTGATCATCACACAAGCCGCGCTGGGGGCCGAAGCGGTCGGCGCGATGGCCGAGGCGTTGCGCCTCACCACCGAATATCTGAAAACCCGCAAGCAGTTCGGTGTCGCGCTGCGGACCTTCCAGACCCTCACCCACCGCGCGGCCGACATGTACGTGTCGCTGGAGCTGGCCCGCAGCATGAGTCTGTATGCGGCGATGTCGCTGGCGGACGGAGTCGTCGATCCGACGGTGGCCTCACGCGCGAAACGGCGAATCGACCTCTCGGGCAAGCACATCGGCCAAGAGGCTGTCCAGCTGCACGGCGGCATCGGCATGACCGCCGAATACCCGGTCGGGCATTACACCGCCCGGCTCACCACCATCGGGCACACGCTCGGCGATGCGGACGATCACCTGCGCTACCTGTCGGGTCTGCCGGGCGAGCAGCCGGAGGCAGCGATCTGACGCGTCCGGGGCGCGGTCCTCGACCACCACGACCCGGCCGAAGGCGTGCGCATCGTCGCGCCCGCTGCTCGGTCACCGAGCACCGTGGTGGCCGTCGGTGACTCGATCGCCGCGGCGACCGCCGGGCACACCTCGACCCGCTACCCGGCCAGGAGTAGCGGGTCGAGGGGGACTCGGGTCAGGGTGTGCCGAGCATGTTCGTCGCGGTGCGTCGTGCGAAGGCCATGACGGAAATCATGGGGTTCACGCCCGAACAGGTGGGCATGCCGCTGGCGTCGGCGATCCAGACGCCGGGGGTGTCGTGGAGTTCACCGGACGGCGCGGCGACCGAGGTCCGCGGGTCGTCGCCGAGGCGGGCGCTGCTCATCTGATGGGCACTGAAGACGGGGGTGCCGCCCGGTCCGATCGGAACCTGGTTGACCCGGTCGATGAAGGCTTCGAGATCCTCGCCGCGACTCCACGGCGCGAAGGGCTGCCCGGCGAGGAAGATCTGCTGTGCCCCCGCCGCTTCCTGCAGCCGGATCGCCGTCTCGGCCGCCTCGTGGAAGTGTCGTCGGTCGAGTTCGTCGGTGAACGGATACCAGTGGGCCGCTTCACCGTTCGCGTCGAGCGTGACGCTGCCCGCGCCCCGATCCTTGACGATGAACACCCAGTCCGCGCGGTAGCGGTATTTCTTCGCGAGCTCCTTGTGCTCGGCGCCGTTACGCCACGGAACGACCGTCGTGAACAGCCCGGGCAGGTGCTGCACGCACTCGATGATGTAGCCGTAACCGTCGGTCTTCTCGGCGAACTCGTGCACGATGCCTGCCATGGCGGGGCCGTACCACGGGTCCTGCGGATCCTCGTAGATACCGGTGACGAGGCTGGCGGGGTGCAGGCGCAGCGCGGTGCCGACGGCAGGCCCGCCGATGCCCGAACGCAGCAGCAGGGCAGGAGTCTCGAGGCTGCCCGCGGCCGCGACGACCGAGGGCGCGTTGATGGTGATGCGGTGGGTCTGCTGCGTGAGCGGGTCGGTGTAGACCGCGTCGACCCCGGCGGCCTTGCCATCGAGGGTGCGGATGCGCTCGGCGCGGGTGTTGGGCAGCAGTTCGGCGCCGCCGTCGGAGGCGTCCTGCAGGAACGTCCGCATCGTGCCCTGTTTGGCACCGGTCTGATCGCCCATGCCGCTGTAACCGATGAGGTTGGGATCGTAGGTCTTCGGGTCGATGTTGAGCGTGGCGAGGCTGTAGGAGTAGCCGAGCCTGGACGCGGCGTCGGAGAGCCGTCGGTGCGGTTCGTTCTGCGTGGCGACCTTGTCGTTGCAGCCGATGCGCTGGGTGACCGCCGCGAGATGCTCGTCGAAGGCGGGGCCCGCGACGTCGGTGAGCCCGAATTCCTCGGCCCACTGCGTGCGCACGGTCGCGGGCGTCTGGAGCGAATTGGACCAGTTCACGGTGCTGCCGCCGCCGACCGTCGCGCCGGCCGCGAGGCTGACCATGCCGTCGGCCGTCGGGAAGAAACCACCGCGCAGGAACAGATTCTGATACGCCGCGAGTTCGGCCTGCACGAAGTCCGACTCGTTGCGGTAGCCGCCCGCCTCGACGACGATCACTCGCTTGCCCGCCGCGGTGAGAACGGCCGCCGCGACACCGCCGCCGCTGCCCGACCCGACGATCACGACGTCCACGTCGATGGTGGTGTCGCCGGTCGGGGTCATGACGGACAGCGTCTTGGGGGTGTTCGGCGGCGCTTGCACGGGGCCCGGGTAGCCCATGCCGGTCCACAACGGGTTGCGCCCCTGCTCGTCGGCGAGCCCGTAGGAGAACAGGACCGACAGCTGATACAGCGCTGCGACGGCTGCTTGCGTCTCGGGCGAGATCCGCGCGAGGTTGCCGATGATCGCCTCCCGGACAGCTTGGGGCTGATTCTTCAGCCCGACCAGTGCGGCGGTGTCGAGGAGTTGGAGCAGCCCGGCGAGCTGCTCGTCGGGCAGGTGGCCGAGCAGGTACTGCTCGGCGGCCGCGTCGGCGCCGACGTCACTGCCCTTGGTGGCGTAGAAGCCGCTCGGATCTTCCTCGCGCGGTACCGAGGCGACGAAGGTGTCGACGATGGCGGTGAGTGTCTTGCGCTGGCGAGCGTTGAATTCGATGGTCATGGCGATGACTTTCTGACGGTGGTGGGTGGCATCAGGGCAGCTGGATCGATTTGGTCTCGAGGAATTCGTCGAGACCCCATTCGCCGAACTCGCGGCCGTTGCCCGACTGGCCGTAACCACCGAACGGCGCGTGAATGTTGAAGGCGCCGTCGTTGATCTGGACCTGGCCCGCCCGCAGTCGGCGAGCGAGGGCCAGCGCACGCGTTTCGTCACCGGAGAACACTCCCGCGTTCAAACCGAAGATCGAATCGTTGGCCAGCGCGATGGCCTCTTCTTCGTCGTCGTAGGCCTGGATGACCAGGACCGGTCCGAAGATCTCCTCGCGCACGACGGACATGTCGGGGGTGACATCGGAGAAGACCGTCGGCCGGACATAGAAGCCCTTGTCCAGCCCGTCGGGCGCACTCGGCCCACCCGCGACCAGTCGCGCGCCCGCGGCCACGCCCTGCTCGATATAGTCGACCACCCGATCGCGCTGGGCAGCCGAGACGAGCGGTCCGACAATGGTTTCCGGGCCGAACGGATCGCCGACGACCAAGGATTCGGCGCCCGCCTTCGCTACCGCCTCGACCTCGGCGAGCCTCGCGCGCGGGACCAGCATACGAGTGAGCGCGATGCAGGTCTGGCCGGAGTTGAGGTAGCAGGCCGCCAGTCCATGGCTCACGGCCTCGGTGATATCGGCGTCGTCGAGCACGACCAGCGGTGACTTGCCGCCCAATTCGAGCGAGACGCGCTTGACCGTCTCGGCGGCGACAGCACCGATCCGCCGACCGGCGGCGGTGGATCCCGTCAGCGACACCATGTCGACCCCGGCGTGAGCGACCAGGGCCTCGCCGACGCCGGGACCGGTGCCGGTGACCAGGTTGAAGACTCCCGGCGGCAGGCCGATCGCGTCGAACACCTCGGCCAGCACGAAGGCGTTGAGCGGTGCCACTTCGCTCGGCTTCAGTACGACGGTGCACCCTGCCGCCAGCGCGGGCGCGACCTTCGCGACGATCTGGTGCAACGGATAGTTCCAGGGTGTGATGGCGACGACGACGCCGATAGGCTCGCGGACCACCAGCGAGTTGTAGACGTGCTTTTCGAACGGAAAGCTCAGTGCGAGCTCGGCGATCGAGACCAGGGACTGGACCGGCAGTCCGACCTGGACCACATTGCTGTACGCGAACGGCATCCCGACCTCCTGGCTCACCAGGGTCGCGATCTCGGTCTGGCGCAGTTGCAGCTGTTCGGCCGCGAGCTTCAGATATCCGGCGCGTTCGGCGGGTGAGGTCGTCGACCAGGACTGCAACGCCGCGCGGGCCGCGTGGACGGCGTTGTCGGCGTCCTCGGCGTTGCCGGAGGGGATCGACCCCATGACGGCTTCGGTGGCGGCATTGACCACGGGGATCGTTTCCGTGCCGATCGACGGCTGCCACTGGCCGCCGATGTAGTGCGAGGTGTGCTCGATCATCGAGTTCTCCTGGGGTGGATCGCGCTGTTCGGCAGCGCGGCAAGCGGCCGATCTTGTCAGTGTGAACAGGACCACTTCTAGAATGGAACGTGACCGGCGTCATATTCTTGGCCCGCGCGACAGCTTGGTCCCGACGCGCTGTTCGCGGGAACAAACGATGAGGAGAGGCATGCAGGCGGAATCGTTGACGGCGACACAGTGGTTGCAACAGTTCGCCCGCGCCGCGGAGGACCGGGCGACCCTCGATCACCTGGTCGGGCTGATCAACGACCGAATCCTGGAGTCGTTACCCCAGCTCGTCGCGGACGCGACCCTGCGCGCTGAACTGGACGCCAGCACGCGCGCCCACTGGCGTGGTTTCCTGGCCGTGGTCGCGCGCGAAGCCTTCGAAGTGCAGCTCGCGCCCGAGGCATTCGATCTCGCCCGCACCCTCGCCCGCCGTGGTTTCGATCTGACGGTGCTGCTGACGGTCTATCGGGTCGGTCAGCGCGGAGTGTGGAGCTACATCACCGACACACTCGAGGGTCAGGTGTCCGATGCCGGTGTTCGCTCGGCGGTGCTGACGATGTTCTGGAGCCGGCTGTCGCTGTGGCTCGACACCGCGATCGAGGCGATGATCCTCACCTACACCGACGAGCGCGAACAGTGGCAACGCGGATCCCTGGCCCGCCGTGTCGAGACCGTGCAGACCATCCTCGCGGGACGCCCCGTCGACGTCGACGCGGCCGCCACATCGTTGTCGTATCCGCTGAGCCACCACCACACCGCCTACGTGTTGTGGGCGCAGGACGATGCCCCCGATTCGGAGGTGCAGCGGCTGCTCGACACTGCCGCGAGCACTGTCGCGGCGGCGCTCGGCAGCGCACACCCGCTCTCGATCGGCAGCGGTACCCGAGCACTGTGGTGCTGGGCGGCGACCAGCGGTGCGCCACAACCCCTGGCCGCGAACGCGTTGTCGTCGATGCCCTCGGCTGTCCATGTCGCTCTCGGCACGTGCGGCAGGGGAGTACGCGGCTTCACCGAGAGTCACACCGAGGCGCTCGCCGCGCAGAGCGTGGCAGGCCGACGTAGTCCGAGCCCGATCCTCACCCGCTACGACGATGTCGAACTGGCTTGTCTCGCTGCGGGAATCGGTGGCGAGGAGGCGATGAACAAACTGATCCGACGCGAACTCGCCGCCCTCGCCACCGATGACGAAACCAGTGCCCGCCTACGCGAAACGGCCCGTCTGTACCTGGCTCACGCGAACAACGCCCACACCACCGGCGAGCTGCTCAACATCCACCCCAACACGGTGCGCTATCGGATTCGCGGGGTCGAAGGACTGATCGGTCACTCGGTCGAGCACCGTCGCGTCTATCTCGAACTCGCCCTGCACGCCGTGCAGGCGTTCGGCGTCCCGGCGGATCCGCCGCGAACCGGAGGGTGAGCAAGGTCCGGTTCGCGGCAGGTGTGCCGCGATCGCGCGGCGGCGGCCGTCAGCGCAGGCCGGCGAACAGGTCGGTCTCCGCATCGGGGGCGGACTCGACGCGGTTGATGTGGCGTACGAAGCTTTCGGTGGCGAAGATCAACTGCTGGAATTCTTCGGAGAGCTGCAGGAACGGCATACTGTCGCCCTGGCTGCCGTGGGCCTCGAGCGCCTTGACCTTGCTGCGGACGTAAGGGGCGACGTCCACCACGGTGGTGATCTGCGCCATCGGTGTACCGAAGTCTTCCGGTGGCTCGAAATCACCGAGGTCCTGCCCGCTCTCCTTGAAAGCCGCGAACATGGCGCGGGCCGATTCGCGGGGGACCGCAGTGTAATAGAGCTTGTCCGGGATGCCCGAGGATTCCGTGGCCGCCACAGCGATGCGATGGGCCTGGATATGGTCGGGATGACCGTAGTTTCCGTTCTCGTCGTAGGTGACCACGACCTGTGGGCGGTACCGGCGCATGAGTTCCTCGAGCCGGGCCGCGGCCTGCTCGACCGGCGTGTTCCAGAAGGCCTCGGGATCGTCGTTGCCGTCCCAGCCGACCATCCCGGAATCGCGGTAACCGAGCAGTTCGACATGCTCGATACCCAGTAGCGCCGCCGACTCGCGGAGTTCGGCGAGCCGTTGGGCGGCCACCGCCTTCGCGTCGTGCCCCGGGTCGCCGGGCTTGATCCCGCCCTCGCCATCGCCCTGTTCACCGTTGGTGCAAGTGACCAGGACCGTTCGAATACCTTCCGCGGCGTAGCGCGCGAAAACCCCTCCGGTGCCGATGACTTCGTCATCCGGGTGAGCGTGTATAGCCATGATCGTCAGTCGGTCTGCCATGTGTCCCCGTGGGTCGATGCGATGGTTCACTGATTGCGTTGTCCACTCTAGGAAGCCCGGCAGGCGGCGGTTTATTTCCGGCCGCCGATCCGGGTACCAGCAGCACCTGGATACCAGCGATGAAGTTCGCGACAATGGCCGGATGAGCGATGGGGTCGGCAGGGGCGCGGTCCGCGAGACGAACAGGGCCCAGCTCGCCGAGTTCCTGAAGTCGCGTCGAGCCAGGATCACTCCCGGCGAGGTCGGTGTGCTGCCGGGACCACGCAGGCGAACGCCGGGGCTCCGCCGTGAGGAGGTGGCTCAGCTGTCCGGAGTCGGCATCACCTGGTATACGTGGCTCGAGCAGGGCAGACCCATCAATGCCAGTGTGCAGGTGCTGGACGCGGTGTCGCGCACCTTGCGACTCGACTCGGCGGAGAGGGCGCACCTCTACCGGCTGGCCGGCCTACCGACGGTACCGGCCACGGCGGTCGCCGAGGCGGCGATTCCCCCGGGTGTGCCGCTCATCCTCGAACAGTTGGACCCGTTGCCCGCCGTGCTGGTGAGCCCGAAATTCGATGTGCTGGCCCACAACGACGCCTATCGGAGGTTGTTCCCCTGCTTCACCGACAACGTGCTGCGCCGGGTGTTCATGACGCCCGACTGCTGTAACCCCTACGCGCACAATGCGGATGACCTGCGCAGGATGGTGGCCTACCTGCGCGGCGCCTATGCCAAGCACGTCGACGACCCGGCGTGGCAGAGCTTGGTGAACGGATTGCGGACCGACAGCCCGGCTTTCGCGACCCTGTGGGCAAGCAACGATGTGGCGGTGCCGATCAGCTTGATCAAAGAGGCGCGACACCTCGCCGTCGGAACGATCACGATGCATCTCACCAACCTGTCGCTGCCGCTGATCGACGGCGCCTGGATGCAGGTCTTCACTCCGGTCGACGAGGTGCAGGGCGCGAGACTGAGCGCGCTGCTGGCGATGACCGACGAGCAACGTCGCGCGGCCTGCGCCGCCCACGACAGGCAATGGCACAGCGTGAGCTGAAAACCGCACTGCGCGGGCATACTGCCGAGGAGCGAAAATAGGTCGGTCCGGCTACCGTTGTGGCGGCCGGACCGATCTATTCGTTATTCGGAATTGTCAGAGACAGCCACCCGCCTCGAGTTCGGCTGCTGCTGTCGCGGACAATTCGATGGACGTGCCGAAACCCGCGTGCAATTCCGCTAGAGTTTCTCCACTCGCATCGGCGGACAGAGCGCAACCGATAAGGTCTGCATCCACTTCGACGGAAGCGGCCTGCGCCATTCCCGCACCGAAGACCAATACAGCGGCAAAGGCGAGAGCGAACGCACTTGTCTTGACGAACCGCATGGACTGCTCCTCAAATTCGTAGTCGTGTACTACATCTCGGAGACTTGCGTACTTGCAGCATGAACTTTAACACGGCATAGAAGGCGGTCAACTCTACTTGTCATGAATTTCCGACTACATGGGCATAACATAATGAACAATGGAAATGCCCCGTCGGTACGCCACCATTCGTTTCTGGCGTGGAAACCGACCTCGTGGCCGAAATTCAGTCAAAAAGCTCACCACTCGACAGGGATCGCCGCCGCCATGATCGCCATCCGGTGCCGATGCCAGGGCACGTCCTCCACCGGCACCGCCAGTCGCACTCCGGGCAAGTGGTCGAGGAGGACCCGAAACGCCGTGTCGGACTGACGGCGAACCAGATGCGCGCCAGGACAATGGTGACGGCCGTGGCCGAAGCGCAGGTGCGGGTTCGGCGAACGGGCCGGGTCGAAGACATCGGGATCGGCGAACGCGGCGGGGTCGAAGTTGACCGCGTCCAGCGACAGCAACACCAGATCGCCCTTCTCGACGAACGCCGAACCCAACTCCGAGTCGCGGGTGACGAATCGCGGGATGGCGTTGCCCAGCACCACACTGCACCGGAGCAACTCCTCCACGCACCGTGGCATCGTCTCCGGCCGGGCGCGAACCTCGTCGACAACGTCGGGTCGTCGAAGAAGGTTGAGTGCCGCAACGCCGAGGAAGCTCGCGAAGTCCTCGTATCCGCTCACGAACAGGACCGCGACGATGTTGGACAACTGGCGATCGGTCAACCCGTGCTGCCGGTCGTTGAGGTCGGCGAGGCGGTCCGCCAGGCCGCGCGGCCTGCCACCGTGGCGGGCGGCCATGTGCTCGTGCATATAGGTACGGATCTCTTCCCAGTTGCGGGCGAGTTCGTCCTCGGAAAAGGTCACCATCGTCAGGTCCACGTCGGCTCGCTCGGCCAGCCACCGGTGGTCCTCGAAGGGCAGGCCGAGCAGTCGGCTCAGGCACTGAGCGGCGACCCACTCCGCGAAGTGGCGCTGCAGATCGCCGGGGCTGCCCTCCCTGATCATGTTGTCCAAGCCCGCCCTGGTGATCTCGGCTACCCAGTCGGTCGGCAGGTCGGGCTGGTGGCGGCCCAGCGCCATCAACACCTCCTCGCGCAGCCCGGCCCGCTGGAGGTGGTGCATGGCGTCGAGCAGTTCGGGTGCCAGGATCGGGGCGTCCTGTATCGGGCGGCCGGCCTCGGCGAGCACGGAGCGGGCAAATGCCCTGTCGCGCAACACGTGTTCGGTCAATTCGTAGCTGGTGACCAGCCATGCCTCGCCGCCGGAATTGGTGGTGACTCTGGCCACGGGACATCGGCTCTGCAGGGCGGTGAGTTCAGGGGCGAGACGGTCACCCTTCGTGCTGAACGGATAGTGCAGCTCGACGCTGTGCGGCAAGCGTTCTCGGTCGGGTGCGGTCACGACGTACGGACCTCTCTTTCCTGAAGTCGTCGGCGGTTGATCGGTCACCAGCGCACGGGCAGCCGCGCGGGGGCCCGCAGCGGGGTCGATTCGTCCCAAGGGATCGCGTCGAACGGCACCGCCAGCTCGATGGCGGGCAGCCGCTCCACCAGTACCTGGATCGTGATGGCGAGCTGAAGCCTGGTCAGGTGCCCACCCAGACACATGTGCGGGCCGTGCCCGAACGCGACATGCGCGTTGGGCGAGCGGGTCAGGTCGAGCCGGTCGGGGTCGGCGAACGCCACGGGATCGCGGTTGGCCGACGCCGGCACGGGCACGACCGCGTCACCGGCGCGGATGTGTCGGCCGTGCAGGGTGAAGTCCTGTGTCGCGACGAGGATGTTGATCGCGTTCATCAGCGGCACATACCGCAGCAACTCCTCCACCGCGGGACCGATTCCGGACGGTTTCTCGCGCAGTCGCCGCAGCTCGCCGGGGTGGGTGAGCAAGGCGAGCAGGGCGTTGCCTGCGTGCTGGGCATTGGTTTTGTACCCGGCCATGAGCATCGTGACGATGAAGCTGACGACATCGTCGCCGGTCACATCGCTGTCGGGACAACGACTCTCGGCAAGGAGCAGCCCGACGTAGTCCTCGCTCGCCTGGCCTTTGCCCGCCACGAGCGCGGACGCATAGTCCTGCAACGCATTCAGTGCGTCCAGCACCTGCGCCTTCGACAGCCCCGCCGCACCGAGCAGGGCGAGGGTGTGCGGTAGGTAGATATCGCGGTCCTCGTACGGCAACCCGGTGGTCTCGCACAGCACCCGCAGTGGCAGCGGCTCGCAGTAAGAAGCGACGAGATCCGCAGTTCCGTCCGCGGCGCCTGCCACCATCGCGTCGATCAGTTCCTCCGCCATGGCGCGGATCCGCGGCACCATGAACGCGAGCCGCCGTCGGCCGAACAACGGCAGCACCGCGCGCCGCACCCGCGCGTGGTGTTCACCGGTCATCTCCAGAAACGTCGGCAGACACGGCGGCGCGTCGTCGACCTCGCTGCGCGGCCAGGCGGACAGCAGCGGCCGCTCCAGGCGTGGATCGGCGAACGCGGCACGAACATCGGCGTAGCGACTGAGCAGCCAGGCCGTCTCGCCGTTGGGCAATTGCGCTCGCACAACGGGGTCTTCGTCGCGCAGCCGGGCGTAGGCACACGGCGGTCCAGCGTTCCCCGGTTCGACCGCAGGAACCTCGACGACAGTTTCGGACTCGCTCATGCGTTGGACACCGAGGGCTCGGCGGCGGGTCGGGTGAGGTAGCCGCAAGTGACGAGGTATTCGAGGTAGCGGTCGAGCAGCGCCGCGTCGACAGGCGGGCAGTGCAGTCCGCTGCCCGCGAGCGCTGCCTCGGTATTGGTTCGTCCCAGCCTGGGGAACGTGTGGGCGAGGTACATCTCCTTGACCGATATATCCGCGGTGTGGCTGCGGTCCACGCACAGCGACACGAACGGGGCTGTGGCGCTGGTCGGATGCGCGGCGACATGGCGCACCAGTTCGCCGACCCAGTGCGCGTACGGCAGTGTGCGCACCGCGAATCCGGCCGCGCGCATTCGGTCGAGGACGTCGGCCAGCATGGCCGGGTGCGGGTTGGTGAGGTGGTGGACGCGGCCCTCGGCCGGGTGGTGGGTGGCGATGTGGACGACCGACTCGGCGAGGTGGTCCACCGGTACGAAGTCCATGGGCAGCGGTATGTCGGGGGCGAGCCCGGTCTCGGCGATGGTCTTGACCAGCGAGCAGATGGCCGTCTCGGTGTTGCACACGCCGTGGGTCCGATCGCCCATCACCTCGTACGGTCGATACACGGTCACCGGCAGACCCTGTTGCGCCGCGCGCCGCAGCACTCCTTCGGCGACCCATTTGCTCTCCGCGTATCCCAGAGTGAGCCCGTCCGCGTGCGCCAGCGGCAGGTCCTCGGCCACGTCGCGGACCCCGGCTGTGCCGAACCCGGCGACAACGGCGACCGTGGAGATGAAGTGCACCGGCACCCGACGCGGCGCTGCGATCCGGACGATCTCCCGGGTGCCGCCCACATTCGCCGCGCGTAACCGCTCGTAGGGATAGAGAAAGTTGACGTGGGCGCCGTTGTGCACCACCAGATCCAGGGTGCGAGCCAACCCGTCCGCGTGCGCCTGCGACAGGCCGAGCCGGGGCTCGGTCAGGTCGCCGGGGAAGCACTCCACCCGGCTCCACGCGCCCTCGTCCGGACGCAGCCCGTAGCGGGCGAGTGCCGTGCGGACCCGCTGCTGGGCGCGGGCCCGGTTCGCCGCCCGCACCGGACAGTGGATGCGTGCCGCCGTCGAGCGCAGCAGTCGGTCCAGCAGGAATGCGCCCACGAAACCCGAGGCGCCCGTGAGCAATACATGGCGCGGGGCGTGCGGGCGCGGCGTCGGGTGCTGTGCCGCAGGCAGGTCGAAGCCGAGCTCGGTTTCCCGCTCGAAGTCGACGACCTGTTCCGCCGTCGCCATCGTGCCGGTGCGCGTTCGGTCCACGGCAGCCGCGAAGCTCACCAGGGTGGGCGCGGCCAGCATCGCTCTGATCAGCCCGGAGCCATGGGCGGCATCGAGGTCCAGGACAGTGAGGGTGCGGGTGACCGCTTCGGAGACGAGCAGAGAGTCCCCGCCGAGGTGGAAGAAGTCGTCGCACGGCGCGGGGCGTACGCGCAGCACCTGGTGCCATATCTGAGTGAGGACTGCGAGCAGGTCGTCGGCTGGGGGCGGCTCCACCGTCTGTGCCTCGGTGGCGGCCGCGCGCAGTCGGGCTCGGTTCACCTTGCCGCCGCTGGTCACCGGCAACTGGTCCAGTGCCACCAACACCGGGACAGCCTGGGGCGGCAACCACTGAGTGCAGTACGCCCGCAGTTCCGGCAGCGGCAGCGGGTGGCCTGGTCTCGTGGCGGTGAGGTAGGCGGTCAGAACACCGTCCTCGGCCTCGACTACGGCCTCGCCGACGGCCGGGTGCGTCCGCAACCGGGCCTCGACCTCGTCGAGTTCGATGCGTGAGCCGCGCACCTTGACCTGGCGATCCAGTCGACCGCGGAATTCCAGCAGACCGTCGGTCCATACCGCCCGATCGCCGGTCCGGTACAGCAGTCCGCTCGGCTCCACCTCGGGTAGTCGCACGAACCGCGCGGCGGTCAGCGCGGGGTCGCCGAGATAACCCAGCGCCAACCCGTCCCCGCCCACGTAGAGCTCGCCCTCTTCACCGGGCCCCGCGACCGAGCCGTCGGCCCGGACGACGTGGCAGGTGGACGCGCCGAAGGGACGACCGAGCGGGACGTGCGTAGCGTCGGCGGGCAGCGGGCTCAGCACGTGGGCGGTGGAGACCACCGAATTCTCGGTCGGACCGTAGAAGTTGACGACCGTGGTGCCGGGGCAGGCCGCCAGGACCGCGTTGGCCAGGGGCGGGTCCATCGCCTCTCCGCCGGCCGAGACGAACCGCAGCCCGGCCAGGGTTTCCGGGCGGGTGCGGGCCACGAGGTGGAAGACGCTCGTCGTGAGATAGGCGAATGTCACGTTGCGCGTGCGCAACAACGCCGCCAGGGCGGTGGGCGAGAGCAGTTCTTCACGGTCCGCGATCACCAGGCACGCGCCGGTGAGCAGCGCGCCCCAGATCTCGATGGTCGAGGCGTCGCAGGACAAGCCGTAGGCGTGGAGAACCCGGTCGCCGGGCCCCGGCGAGGGCAGCCGGTGGCCGGACAGGACGAGCCGGACCACGCCGCGGTGTGGAATGGCCACCGGCTTGGGGCGACCGCTTGTGCCGGAGGTGAACACGACGTAGGCGCAGTCGCCTGCGGAAGCGGGCTCACGCGATGATGGGGGGACCTCCGCGCCCACCGTGTCGTCCTCAGCTTCGAGGCTCACGCGCAATCCGCGCATCCGGCACGTGCTGCCGGGAAGGGTGACGGCGGCCCGCAGACCTGCGTCCTCGGCCATGGCCCGCACTCGGGCCGGCGGCAGGTCCTCGTCCAGCGGCACGTACGCGCAACCCGCCCGGAGGATGCCCAGCAGCGCGACCAGCGCCTCCAGCGAGCGGCTCCCGCACACGCCGACCAGCTCGCCCCGCTGCACGCCCCCGGCTTGCAACCGCGCCGCCAGGGCGTCGGCTCGGGCGGCGAGCTGCCCGTAGGTCAGCGTGCGCTCGCCGTGACGCGCCGCAGGCGCCTGCGGCCGGGATGCTGCCTGCGCCAGGAACAGCTCCGGTAGGCAGGCGTCGCGGGGATAGCTGGGTATGGCTGTCTCGGTGGATACCGGGCCCGAATGTGATGAACCGCCGATGTAGATCACCAAGTCGTTCTCCGTCCTACGGCTTTGCTCGGTGCGTGCGGTGTGTTGTTCAGTGGGTACGCGTGTCGCCGCCCGCCTCGGCGTCTGCGAATTCGGCGGCGAAGGCACCGAAGTCGGCGGTACGCCAGCGCTGCGGGCGCATGCGGAAGGTGATGTCGTGCTCGAGTTGGTCGGTGGTCGCGGCCAGATATGCGCGCGCCTGCTCCGGGCCCAGATAGCGCTCGGCCAGCGCCACCCGTACGGCCGGGTCGATCGGGTCCTCGATAACGATGACGGGCCCTTCGACACTGACGTACCGGTACGGCGGCCGTTCGTCCTGCACGCACAGGCTGAATCGCCCGGCGGCCCGCACCAACCGGGCTTTGATTGTCGCCCGGCCCATCTCGACGACGATATCGCCGCCGGGCTCGTAGCTGTACCAGACCGGCAGGGCGAGGGGAGCGCGGTCGCCGTCTCTGGTGTCGGTCATACAGAGAACGCCCACACGGGTCGCGGCGAGGAATTGTTCGCGCTCGGTGGGGGACATGGAGGGCAGCATGCGTCGGGGCTCCTGTAGTCGTGCTTTCCGGGCATCATCTGCAATTCGAACACCGAGAACGCCGAATCCATGACTCCACAACAATGGAACGGCGCACAACGGTGTACTCGCACCGAGACAAAATCCACGAACCAGTGGCGGCATCGCCAACGGGTTACACAAACCATTCAAAGACTCGTCGAACCGGGCAGGGGTGGTCACTACGGGAAACAATAGAATTTGCTTCTTGTGCCGACGATTTACCGTACCAGCGTGGCTATCGGTCCGCAGCCACATTCTCACCGATCAAGCGGCATCTTTATCCAGATTCAAGGGCACTATCCAGTTCGGCAGCGCCATATAAGGCACTGCCGACAATGAACAGATGAATGTGAAGTTATTCAGCGTTCTGAATGCGACAGCCTTCGTGTTCCGGCCGGCCCACCCCGATGCGTC
>JACIXH010000068.1 GCA_014360565.1 Nocardia sp. | reverse complement strand
GGTCGCGACGAGCCACGCTCGGCTCGTCCCTCCCCGGACCGAGCCGCACCCGCGGCACCACGCTGATCAGCCGACTCACGCCCCTGGGCGCGCTCGTTCCCACCGCCGAAACCCGGACGGTCGTCGGCACGACGAGGTGCACCGGAGCGCCCGGCATCGTCGCGTCGGCTGCCCGCCTCACGCCCCTGCGCGCCGCGAGCGGCACCGGAACGGTCATCGGTGCGGCGGGGCCCGCCGGACCGGGTGCCGCCGTCGCGGTCATCACGACGGGGACGATCCGAGCCGCCGCGGTCGGTCCAGCGGTCACCGTCCGCGCGCGGGGTGGTCGTGCCTTTCGCGGCGCGGGCCGCCCAGCCGCCGTCGACGTTCTTGCCGGTGATCTTGCGGTCGTCGCGGGCGCTGTTACCGCGCGGCTCACCCGGTTTTCCGGTGGGCTTGCGGTCCTCGCGCGAGGTGATGCCCTTCGCGGCGTCGGCTTCGCGGCGACGGCGGCGGTCGGAGGCACTCATCCCAGCACCTCGATCCCGCTGGGCTCCGAGACAGTCGTCATGGCGGCTGTCTTGTGTCGCGACCGGCTGGGCGCACTCATCCGATCACCGTGCCGGGTGCGAGTCGGGCGCCGCGGGCCCAGTCCAGGGCGTTCATCATCTTCTTCCCCGGCGGTTGCACCTGCCCCAAGCGGACCGCTGTGGTCGATGTTCCGACGAAGACGCCGGATTTGCGCACCTCGATCTCACGTTCGGGCAAGGTTTCCTCCACCATTTCCACCGGGCCGAGTTTGAGGCGCAGCCCGTTCACCTCGGTCCACGCGCCGGGCGCCGGGGTGACGGCGCGGATGTGGCGGTGGATGGCGAGCGCGGGCTCGCCGAAACCGATCCGCCCTGCCTCCACGGTCACCTTCGGTGCGTAGGTCACGCCGTCGTGGGGTTGCGCAATCGCTTGCAGCGAACCGTCTTCCACGCCGTCCAGAGTCTTCTCGAGCAACACGGCGCCCGCTTCGGCGAGCCGGGCCAGCAGTTCACCCGCGGTGTCGGTGAGACCGATCTTCTCGGTCATCACGCCGTACACCGGGCCGGTGTCGAGGCCCGCCTCGATCAGGAAGGTCGACGCGCCGGTCATGTCGTCCCCTGCGTCGATGGCCGCCTGCACGGGAGCCGCCCCGCGCCAAGCGGGCAGCAACGAGAAGTGCAGATTGATCCAGCCGTGGGCGGGGATGTCGAGCACCTGCTGCGGTAGCAGCGCGCCGTAGGCGACGACCGGGCAGCAGTCCGGCGCGAGTTCGGTGAGCGCGGCGACGAATTCGGGTTCGGCGGGCTTGCGCGGTGTGAGCACGGGAATACCGTGTTCGTCGGCGAGTTGCCCGACCGGCGAACGCATGATCTTGCGGCCGCGGCCCGCGACCGCGTCGGGCCTGGTGACCACCGCGACCACCTCGTGGCCTCGGCTCTCGATCAGTCGGCGCAGCGAGGGCACCGCGGGTTCCGGCGTGCCCGCGAACACGAGCCGCATCAGCGACCACCGCCCACACCACTGGATTCGCGCACGGTGACACCGCCGCGGAACCAGTCGGACTCGCGAATGGTACGCATCGCGTCCTTGCGGTCGGCCGGTTCGAGCCGGTTGACGAACAGCACGCCGTCGAGGTGATCGTGTTCGTGCTGCACGCAGCGGGCGAGCAGACCGTCGGCCTCGAATTCCACCGGCGCACCGGTGACGTCGACCCCGGTGACCCGCACGCGCGATGCCCGGCGCACGTCGTAACGCACGCCGGGAATCGACAAGCACCCCTCGGGCCCGACCTGTTCGTCGGCCCCGATGGCCGACCATTCCGGGTTCACCACGTGACCTGCGGCCTCGCCGGTGTCGTAGACGAACACCCGCAGCCCTACGCCGATCTGCGGCGCGGCCATCCCGACCCCACCGTCGTCGTGCATGGTCTCGGTGAGGTCGGCGACCAACGTGGCGAGATCGGGACCGAACTCGGTGACCGCATCGGCACGCGAACGCAGAATCGGGTCGCCGAACAGGCGAACGGGCTGAATGGTCACGGCGGCTCCCGGGAAGGACGAATTGCGGTCGTCCCAGTCTAATGACCTCGCCAGGGCCTTCCGCCCAGCCCGGCCGTCAGGAGTTGCCTGCGATGATCACCTCGGGGATGCCGGTGCCGAGCGGAACCGGCGTGCAGACCGGTGCGGGTGCCCGGACGGGGTCGAGGACGCGCTGGAGCAACTGCTGCACGAAGGGGTCGTAGACCAGGTGGAAATGCCCGGTCAGGTCGTCGGCGCACAGGTCCTGCAGGACGAGGTTCTCCGCGCCCGCCCCGCGCAGCGCGATGTTGGAGAACGGTTGGATCATCTCGTCGACGCGGCTGCCCACGGTGACGTAACGGACACCCGGCACGGTATCGCCGCCCGCGTTGAGCTCCACCATGAGCGGTTCACCTTGAGCCTGCTGCACCGCCGCCGTGGAGGTGACCTTCGCGAAGACGTCCATCATGCCGGGAACAGCCTGCCCCACCGGCACAAGTCCGTACATGACTCCGCCGTAGCTGGGCGAGGCCAGCCCGACCCAGGTCCCGACCTTCGGCGCTCCCCCGAGCTTGTTGACATAGAACCGGCTGACCGTGGCTCCCTGCGAGAACCCGACCAGGTCGACCTTGGTCGCGCCGGTCGCGTCGAGAACATCGTCGACGAACTCGGCGAGCTGAGCGAAACTGATCCGCATGTCCTCGGTGCCGTAGGTGTCAGCACCCGGTGCGCCGCCGTAGTTCAGCGCGAAAACGCAGTAGCCGGCCGATACCAGTTGCGGTCCGATGCCCGCCCAGTCGGAGTACGCGCTCGAGTCGGTGCCGTGCACCAAGACGATCGGTCGCGGGTGCTCGGCGCTGGGCTTACACCCGAAGTTGTTGAGACCCACCGGAACCGAGTTCGGGTGGGCATTGATGTAATGGGCGGCATCGAGGTGATCGGACTGCGCCGGACCCGCCTGCAGCGGAACGACAGCGGGCCGATATCCCGCCGGTTGCGCGACGGCGACCGGTGCGAAAGACGCACCGATCACCGCCGCGCAGGCGAGCGCGGTGACCGATATCGCCGCGCGTGATCGTGACACTCCCCAACCCCACAACGTTCCCAGTTGTTCCATACCCCAAACATCTACTCCATGGGTCCGACAACCGCACGCCGGGAAGGCAGTTCACGACGCCCTCACTTCTCGGGGGTTGCGTCATCCTCGGAGATGACATCGTCCTCGGCGAGGATCCGATACAGCGCCCGACGGGTCTCGGCGAGCACCTCGGCCGCCTTCGCCGCCTGCTGGGCCGTACCGACCTGAGCGACCTGACCGACCGCCCCCATCACCTGTCCGACAAGTCCGCGCAAGTCCAGCGCCTGGGCGCCGACATCCTCTTTGACCTCGGCCCACGGGTCGCCGAGATCCTCACGATGAGTCTCGACATACGCCTTGCCCTCGTCGGTGAGCTGAGCGGTCTTACGGCCGGCCACCTTCTCGATGAGCACCAGGCCCTCGTCCTCGAGCTGCGCCAATGCGGGGTAGATGGATCCCGGGCTCGGGCGCCAGACGTCGTCGCTGCGGTCGCGGATCTGCTGGATCAGTTCGTAGCCGTGCATGGGGCGCTCGACGAGCAGCAGCAGCACCGCGGCCCGCACGTCGCCGCGCCTGCCCCGGCCGCCGCGACCGCGTCCACGACCGAACCCGGGACCGAATCCCGGTCCGAAACCCGGGCCGAAGCCGGGTCCGAACTCGGGGCCGTGCCCGTGTCGCCCGCCGTGGCGGAACTGCTGGCGATCGGGACCGAATTCCCGAGGGCCCGGTCCGCGACCGCGCCGGAAGTGTCCGAATTCTCGTTCTTCTTGGTTGTGCATGACAGCCTCCTCAGGCTTTCTCGTTGTTCTTGACACTATCGACGATATATCGGCAATGCATCGAACGCAAGGAGCAATCCGAATTCCGGGCGAACGGATGCGACACGGAAGCCGACGCGCCGCCTCCTTGCGCGTTTCCCCTCGTCGCCGCGCGCGGCGACCTAGGCTTGAACTGGACAAGCGTTCAGTCGAAGTTCACCGGAGGGTCGACGTGGCGGGTACCGATGTTTATGACGTTGTCGTGGTGGGCGCCGGACTGGCCGGGCTGGCCGCGGCGCGCGAACTCACCGCCCAGGGCCACCGCGTCCTGGTGCTCGAGGCGCGCGACCGAGTAGGTGGTCGCACACTCAACGAACCCATCGGTGACGGCAAGGTGGTGGAGGTCGGCGGCCAGTGGGTCGGCCCCACCCAGGACCGCGTCCTGGCCCTGATCGACGAACTCGGGCTGAGCAGGCACGCCACCTACAACGACGGCCTGGCCCAGGCCGAATTCGGCGGCCACACCAAGCGCTACCGCGGCACGATCCCCCCGCTCGGTCCCATCGTGTTGGCCGATCTCGCCCAAGCCCAGCTGCGCCTGGATCGGATGGCGCGCGCCGTGCCGCTCGACGCGCCGTGGACGGCCCGGCGCGCCTGCGTCTGGGACGCACAGACTGTCGAGAGCTGGCTGCGCCGCAATGTCCGCACGAAGGGCGCGCGCGAGGTCTGCACTCTCATCTGTCAGGCCGTCTTCGCGGCCGAACCCGCCGACATCTCGCTGCTGCACTTCCTGTTCTACCTCCACTCGGGCGGCGGCATCGACCGGCTGATCTCGACCGTCGACGGCGCCCAGCAGTGGCGCATCGTCGGTGGTTCCCAGCGCATCGCGCAGCGCATGGCCGAGGAACTGGGCGGCGCGGTCGAATTGTCGGCACCGGTGCGGCGCATCGAGACCACCGACCACGGCGTCACCGTCGTCGCCGACGGACGCACTGCCCGCGCGAGCGCGGTGATCGTGGCCGTTCCCCCGGCTCTGACCAGCCGGATCAGCTACGACCCGCCACTGCCGGGGCATCGAGACCAGTTGACGCAGCGCTACACCCAGGGCTCGGTCGTGAAATGCATGGCGGTGTATGCCGAGCCGTTCTGGCGCCGCGACGGGCTCAACGGGCAGGCGGTCAGCGATGTCGGCCCGGTGAAACTCTGTTACGACAACTCACCGCCGGACGGCAGCAAGGGCGTGCTGCTCGGATTCCTCGAGGCAGGCCACGCGCGCCGGCTCGGCCGATCGACGGCCGCCGAACGCAAGGCCGAGGTTCTGGCGTGCTTCCGTCGCCACTTCGGGCCCGCGGCAGCCGAACCCGAGCAGTTCGTCGAGAAGGACTGGAGCCAGGAGGAATGGAGCAGGGGCTGCTACGGCGGCTATCTGCCGCCCGGCGCCTGGACCGCCTACCGCGATACCGTGCGCGTCCCGATCGGCCGAATCCATTGGGCCGGAGCCGAATCCGCGACCGTCTGGAACGGCTACATGGACGGCGCGCTCACCTCGGGCGAGCGCGCCGCCACCGAAGTCCACACCCTGCTCGGCGCCGGAGCACGCCTCATTCCCGGGTGAAGATCTCCCAGATCCATTCCGCCACGACCGGTGGCGGCGTCTCGGGCAACCGCTCGAGCCAGTGCGTGAGCACCGCGAGCATCGCGCCCGCCAGCGCCGCCGCGTCGACCTCGATCGGCACGCCGGAGGCGATCGGCGCGTGCTCGCCGAGCAATCGGATGCCGTCGGCGAGGATGGTCGCGATCCGCCGGGTCAGCCGCGCGTGCACCGCGGTCGAACCGTGGGCGCCCAGCACATTGCGGTAGAGCTGGGCGTGGTCGGCGACGTGCTGGACGTAGCCGATCAGGAATTGCGGTGGCCGGTCGGGTAGCCCGTCGTCGAATCCGCCCTGCCGCAGCGAGATGCCCGCGTCGAGCGCATGCCGTTCGATCGCGTCAGCGAGCAACGTCTCCTTGTCGGTGTAGTGGTCGTAGAAGGTGCTGCGACTCACGCCCGCGCGACCGGTGATATCGGAGATGGCGATCCCGTCGACCGGGCCCTCGAGTCCGAGCTCGAGGATCGCGTCCTGGAGCAACCCGCGGCTGCGCAGGACCCGCGGATCGTCGGAGGTCGGCTTGCGCCCGGCCGGCTGCGTTCGAATCACGTTTCCACCTTCACATCCATGGGTCCCTGTGTCGCGCGACACGTTGACGTCCGCCCGGCGACGGGGCTTATCCTACACATGTAGGTAATCAGCCAGTTGTAGGTTAAATACCCTGGAGGGGTAACCATGGCGCGGGCTCTCTATCGCCTCGGCGATCTCTGTTTTCGCAATCCGTGGTGGGTGGTCGCCGTCTGGTCACTCATCGCCACTGCCGTCGCACTCGTCGGAATCACCTTGGGCGCCAGGGTTTCCGATCGGTTCGACATTCCCGGCACCGAATCCGACCGCGCCCAGATCGTGCTGACGGACAGCTTCGGCAAGGGCGCTCCGACCACCCAGGGCGAAGCGCCCGCCCGGCTCGTCGTGCGGGCGCCCGAGGGCACATCGCTGCCGCTGACCCAGATCGATGCCGAACTGGCGACGCTGAGCGGCACACCCGGCATCGACGGCGTCACCCCCGCCGTGTTCGCGGTGTCCGACAAGCGCGACGTCACCTTCGTCGACATCACCTTCGCCACCCCGGTGAATCCGACCGCGAAGCAGTCCGTGGAGACGGTCCGCGACCGGTTCAGCGCGCAGGGACTGCGGCCGATGCTCACCGGCGGGCCGTTCTACACCGAGGCCTCGTTCGTCGGGCCGTCCGAGGCGGTCGGCGTGGCGATCGCGATGGCCGTGCTGGTCATCACCTTCGGTTCACTGCTGGCCGCGGGTCTGCCCTTGCTGCTCGCGCTGGTCGGAGTCGGTATCGGCACCGGTGGCGTGGTCGCGGCCTCCACCCTGTTCGACGCGTCCTCGGCCACGTTGGCGTTGTCGCTGATGCTCGGTTTGGCGGTCGGCATCGACTACACGCTGTTCATCGTGTCGCGGCATCGTCAGCAACTGGCCGCGGGGATGCCGGTGCGCGAGTCGGCGGCGCGGTCCATCGGCACGGCGGGCAGCGCGGTCGTTTTCGCGGGCGCGACCGTGCTGATCGCCCTGTGCGGTTTGGCGATCGCGCGGATCCCGTTCCTCACCGGCATGGGCCTGGCAGCAGCGGCCAGCGTGGGAGTCGTTGTCCTGCTGGCGATCACACTGCTGCCCGCGGTTCTCGGATTCGCCGGCGAGCGATTGATTCCGCGCGGGCGAGGGCTGGCCTCGATCGAGGCGGCGCAGCGGCCCAACCGCTGGGGCGAGGCGGTGACCAAGCGGCCGGTCCTCACCCTGCTGGCGGGAATCGGGGTGCTGGCCGTCATCGCACTGCCCGCCCTCGGCCTGCGTCTCGGCCTGCCCAACGCGGGCCAGGAGCCGAGCGACACCGTGGCGCGTCAGTCCTACGATCTGCTCGCCGAGGCGTACACGCCGGGCCTCAACGGGCCACTCGTGGCGGTGATCCAGGGTGAACCGAGCCGTATCCAGGCCCAGACCCGGGCCGCGATCGAGCAGATCGCGGCGCTGCCCGGCGTCGCCATGACGCTGCCGCCGGAGGTCAACGCCGCCGCGGACACCGCGCAGTTCGTGGTCGTCCCGACCACCGAGCCCAGCTCGCAGGACACTGCCACCCTGGTCAAGTCGATCCGGCGTGGCGGGGCCGACCTACAGTCCGAGCACGGTGCGACCCTGCACCTGACGGGCGAAACGGTGATCGCGATCGATGTGGCGCGCAAGCTCTCCGCCGCGTTGGCGCCGTTCTTGATCGTCGTGGTCGGCCTGGCGCTGGCGCTGCTGATGCTCGCGTTCCGGTCGCTGCTGGTTCCGCTCACCGCGGCACTGGGCTTCCTGCTCTCGCTGGCCGCGGCACTCGGTGCGACCACCGCCGTCTACCAGTGGGGGTGGCTGGGTTCGGTCCTCAACGTGGCCCACCCGGCGCCGATCCTGGCGTTCCTGCCGATCCTGCTGATCGGCGTGCTGTTCGGGCTGGCGATGGACTACCAGGTGTTCCTGGTCTCCCGGATGCGCGAGGCCTACGTCGCCGGCGACGGTGACGCACTCACCGCGGTCCGCACCGGTTATGCCCACAGTGTGCGGGTGGTCGCGGCGGCGGCGGTGATCATGATCGCGGTCTTCGCCGGATTCCTGTTCAGCCACAACACCATGATCGGCCCGATCGGATTCGCCATGGGCGTCGGCGTGCTGTTCGACGCGCTGATCGTGCGGATGACCCTGATCCCCGCCGTGATGGCACTGCTCGGCCGCTGGGCGTGGTGGTTGCCGGGCCCGCTCGAGCGGTTGCTGCCGCATGTCGACATCGAAGGCGAGTCGCTGCCGAAGGTGGCCGACATTCGACCGGAGCGTGAAATCGTCACGGCCTGACCGCGTTTCACCCACGTCGACGACGCCCCGCGAGTTTCGCGCCGGGCGCCGTTGACGTGGGCTTTCGCGGTTTCCGACAGCGCGGATCACATTCGTCCCGATCGCACCGGGAAATGGCCCGATGGTCTCCCCGAGTTCACCTGTGCGTCACCCGAAATCGAAATCCATTGGGCTACTTTTGATTTCGCGGAGGTCACAACGGCGTAACACATCCGCTTCTCGGATCCACCGAACTACTACCGGGTGCACGACGAATGTCGTTGGTTCCTCGTCCCCGGAGTGGAGGGAACATGAGCATCAACCGTGAGTCCACTTTCCTGATCACCGGCGCGTCCGGCGTTATCGGCGGCGCCCTGGTCGAACTACTGCCAGACCACCGCATCTACGCGGTCGGCCACAGCAAGACCGGGGCCGCGCGTCCCGGTGTCACCTGGCTCAGCGGCGACATCCGTCAGCCCGATCTCGGTCTCGGCGAGGACTATCAGCGCATCGCCGACGAGGTCGACCGCGTGATCCACGTGGCGGCCATGGTCGATTTCAACCGGGACGAAGAGACCATCCGGTCGATCAACGTGAACGGCACGCGCAATGTGCTGCGATTCTGCGAGGTCGCCGGCGCCGATCTGGTGCACACCAGCTCGTCGTTCGTCGCTCGCGCCGAGTCGGCGCTGGTCGTCACGGGCACCGGGTGCGCCGACGGTCGCGACATGTACCTGCGGTCCAAGATCGACGGCGAAGCCGCGGTGCGCGCCTCGGGCGTGCCCTACGTCATCGCCCGTCCGTCCCTGCTCATGGGCGATTCGATCACCGGGCAGATCATTCGCCACCAGGGGTTGCACACCTTCCTCGGTGCCTATGTGAAGGGCGCGCTGCCGTTCGTGCCGTTCAGCGACACCGCCCAGGTCGATTTCCTCGCCCAGGATGTTGTCGCGGCGGCGCTGGCCCGCCTCGCCACGGCCGATACCGACGGCTCGGAGTACTGGCTCACCGCCGGTGATCACGCCATCGAGACCGGCGCGATCGTCGAGCTGTGCCGCGAGCTCTACCGCGCCGAGGGCACCGAGCTCGACAGCCCGCGCTACTTCCAGATCGAAGCGGTGCAGCGGCTGATCCTGCCGATGCTCGGCGATGTGCTCGATGCCAAGGCGCGCAAGAAGTTCGACAATCTGCTCGCCATGGCCTCGCTGTTCACCGACGCGCCGTTCGAATCGAGCCTCGGCACCGGCCCGTTCGTCGGTATCCAGCCGAGCCTGGACACCGCGCGCGATCTGCTGACCCGCACCGTGCGCGCGTACTGGCTCCCCGAGACGGTAGCGGCATGAGCCCGGAGTCGACAGCCCGCGTCACCACGGAGAGAGCAAGCGCATGCCGAACGAAGACAGCATGACCACCGAACGCGCCGAGATCGTCGAGCTCTACCGAGCGCATCTGGGCCGGGGGCGCGCGGCCTTGGCCGAGTTCGTCAGTGCGCCGGTCGAAGTGGCCTCACACGGCGCGATCGTCGAGACCAGCGACGGCCGATCCTTCATCGACTGCGGCGGGTATGCGGTGTTCCTGCTCGGACACTGCCCCGAACCGGTGGTGACCGCGGTGGTCGAACAGGTGCGCACGCATCCGCTCGCGACCCGGCTGCTGTTGGAGCCCAAAGTCGCCGAGGCCGCGCGGGCGCTGGTCTCGATCGCCCCGGAGGGCCTCGAGTCCGTCGCGTTCCTCAATTCCGGCGCCGAGGCCACCGAGCTCGGGATCAAGATCGCCCGGGCCCATGGCAAAGACCGGCTGATCACCATGCTCGGCGGGTACCACGGCAAGACCACCGGCGCGCTGGCGGTGACGCCGAAACCGGAGTACCAGCAGCGTTTTCAGCCGTTGCTGCCCGCTACCGCGATTGCCTACGGCGACATCTCGGCACTCGAGGCCGAGCTCGTGGCGGCGCAGGGGCGCGGCGCGGTCATTCTGGAGCCGATCCAGGGTGAGGGTGGCGTCGTCATCCCGCCGCCGGGTTATCTCAGCGCGGTCCAGCGATTGTGCCGGGCCAACGACGCGTTCCTGATCGTCGACGAGATCCAGACCGGCCTCGGCCGGACCGGCACCATGTGGGCACATCAACCCGAGATCGATTGCCCTGATGTGGTTTTGGTCGGCAAGGCACTGTCGGGCGGGGTGGTTCCGGTCTCGGCGGTGCTCGCCACCGCAGCGGCGTTTCGCCCCTTCGCCGATGACCCGACTCTGCACTCGTCGACCTTCGGCGGGTCACCGCTGGCCTCGGCGGCAGTGATCGCCACGGTCGGTGCGCTCGTCGCCGGTGACACCGCCGCACGCGCAGCCGAACTGGGTGAGCGGATGCTCGCCACGGTTGTCGACCTGTGCGCGCAGTACGTGGGCCGCACCGTCCGCGAGGTACGCGGGCGCGGCCTGCTCATCGGCATCGAGTTCACCCGACCCGATCTGGCCGCCGAGCTGGTCACCGATCTGCTCGGGCGCGGGGTGATCGTCAATCACTCGCTCGGTGCGAGCGCGGTCGTGCGGCTCACCCCGCCCGCCGTGCTCACCGACGACCAGGAGCGCACCGTCCTGGACGCGCTCGACAACGCACTCGCCGCACTGCTCACTCACCTCTGATCACAGGAGTTCTGTCATGCCCACTGTTTCGCTCAGCCGACGTATCGAGAACATCGACGCCGACACGGTCTTCGCTCAGCTCAAGGATCTCGACAGCTATCCCCAGATCGCCGACGGCGTGCAGCAGGTCGAGGTGAACTGGGATGCCGACCGTGGCGCCGCCACCAGTGAATGGGAGGTCCGTTTCCGGGACGGCTCGCTGCGCTGGACCGAACGCGACCTGTTCGACACGGCCGCCCGCACCTACTCGTTCGTTCAGGTCGCCGGCGATCTGGTCGCCTTCGAGGGCCGCTGGCAGGTTGCCGCCGACGGCGCCGACGCCGTGGTGAGCTTCGACGCCGATTTCGATCTCGGCATGCCGAGCTTGGCCGCCATGCTCGACCCGATCGCCACTCGCGCCCTGCACGACAACATCGACGAGTTGATGGCCGGCATTTCCGCCTCTCCGCGAATTCAGCGGGCCGACCGGTAGGCAGCCGACAGCTCCCTGACGTCACTTGCGTTGCGGTCGGGAGGTGGTTGGGACCACACTCCCGGCCGCAACGCTTATCCTCGGGCGAGCTCGTCGATCCATCGCTGCAACCGCGCGCCCTCGGTGACCATCAGTTCCGGGTCACGGAAGGTGTTGGTGAGCAGAGAGATTCCCTGGTAGGCGGCGACGAAGGCGACAGCGAGTTCGTCGGCGTCGGGGCGGCCCAGCTCGGCGAACTGCTCGCGCGCCCACTCCACGAGCAACCCGATCACCCGTGCCGGTTCCCCGCCGAAGGCATCCTCGCGCTTGTCGAGTTCGGCGGCGAGTGAACCGGTCGGGCAACCGAACCGCGCCGCCATCTCCCGCTGTTCGACCCAGCTGCCCACCATCGCCTTCAGTTTCTCGGCAGGGCCGGGCAGCTGCGCGAGCTCGGTGACAGCCCCCGCCAACACCTGCCCGTGCAGCTCGATGACCGCGGCGATGAACTGGTCCTTGGTCTTGAAGTAGTAGTAGACGTTGCCGACCGGCACGTCGGCTTCGCGCGCGATGTCGGCGATCGACGTCTTCTCGATGCCTTGCTGGTAGAACACGCGCATCGCCGCCTGAACCAGGCGTTCGCGCTTCCCGATCGCGGGCTTGACCTCCGCTTCCGATTCAGTCATACAACTAACTATAGACAGCGCAGACCTGATGGAGACGTCCGCAGTCGTCGTCGAGGGCGTGGTCCGGCGGCTGCGCCGCACCGGGCGATCACCCGATATCGACGGGATCGATCTGCACCCGCAGCGGCGCATCCGACCTGTGCGTACTGCGGATCGCCTGAGCCGCGGTCAACGCACGGGCCAGCGGAGCGCCGTCGGACCGAGCGACCCGCAACAGCATCCGCTCGACGTCAGCGGGAGAGTCGTTGCCCGAGAACGGCTTACGGGCAGTCGGCGGCAACGGAACAGGACCCAGGACCTCGGTACCGTCGGGAAGCGTGGCGGCGTCGAGCAATTCGGCGATCGATGCGGAGGTACCGTCCACGGCCGCCAGCCGCACGGCAGGCGGAAAACCCACTTCGGCTCTGGCTTCGAGTTCGGCGGCGGCGTGGTTGACCGGGTCCCAGCGCACCAGCGCCTGCACAGTGGGCAGGGAGGGTTCGGCCATCACGATGACCTGGCCACGCGGCCGGACCAGGGCGGCGGCGCCCATCCAGCGACGCAGTGTGTCCTCGCTCGCGCGCAGGTCGGCGCGGCCGAGCAGGGCCCAGCCGTCGAGCAGCAGAGCCACACCGTAACCACCCGGAGCCAGGGGTTCGGCACCGACGGTGGCGACAACCACCTGGGCGCCCGGTTCGACAGTGTCGAGCACTTCCCCACCGCCCGAAGACCGAATCGGCACCCCGGAAAACGCCCGGCCGAGTTCTTCGGCGGTCCGGGCCGCGCCGATCACGGTCGCCCGGAGCGCACGCGCCCCACAGGCCTGACAGCGAAACGCCGCCTCGGTGATCCCACACCACTTGCACTGCGGACTTGCCGCTTCGCCATTGACGGCGTGCGGCAACGCCAACGGGCCGTTGCAGTGCCGACAGCGCGCAGGCGTGCGGCATTTCGCGCAGGCGAGCGAGGGAACGTATCCGCGCCGCGGCACCTGAACCAGCACCGCCACGTTCTCTTTGATCGCCGAACGGGCAGCCGCGAACGCCACCCCGGGCATCCGCACCGATCGCGCCAGTGCATCCCGTTCGAGCGCGTAGTCGCTGTCGCCCGGCGCGCTGATCCTGGGCGTCACCTCACGCAAGACCTGACGTTCGGCGAGAAGATCACGCGCCCAGCCTGATTCGACTACCGCCTGGATCTCGGCCGTGCGGGCGAAACCGGCGGCGACGAACGCCGCACCCGTCTCGTGCGCCCGCAACATCGCCACTTCGCGAGCATGCGGATAGGGCGAGCGCGGCTCGGCATAGGTGTCGTCGCCGTCATCCCACATGGCGATCAACCCGAGATCGCGTGCGGGCGCGAACACCGCCGCACGCGTGCCCACCACGATCCGCGCCTGCCCGCGCAACACCGCCAGCCACCGCCGGTACCGCGCCGCGGGCCCCAACCCCGCCGACAGCCCGACCGCCGAATCACCCACCAGCGCAACACATTCGGCGAGCAATCGATCGAGGTCGCGCTGATCCGGCACCATCAGGACCGCACTGCGGCCCGCGGCCACCACTGTCGCCGCCAACTCCGCCAGCCGGGCGGCCCAGTCCTCCCCCGGCAATGCCTGCCACGCCGCCCGCACGCCCCTGCCCTGTGCCAGCGCACCGACGAACCCCATGCCGTGCGCGTACCGACCCCACGCCGACGCATCGACCTCGATGCGCGATGCCGCCGCAGGACTCGATATCTGCTCGACTGGGTCCTCGACGGCCCTGGACTCCACCTTGTCCCCCGCTGCCGCGCCGGACTCCGCAACCGAATCGCTGAGGTCGCCGGTACCCGCTGAGGCCGAGTCGTTCACGCCGGTGGGGCCATCCACACCAGTCGCACGCGAAAGCTGCTCACCAGCAACAGCTTCCGATGTCGGTGCGCCCATCGCGCCCCCGCCTCGGCCTGCGACGGGCTCTGACGACGGCGGCGGCGAATCTTCGACGGTATCGACAACAACCTCTGCCGCCGAACGCGCCGGCTTCTCGACGGCATCCGCCTTCTTCGCACCACCGGTTTCGGTGCGGGCGTGGCGTGGCGGGATGGCCAGACGCAGCACGTCAGCGCGAGTCCCCGCATAGCGAGCGGCGACCGAGGTTGCCAGGCGCAGTACTTCCGGCGTGAGGACGCGCTCCGGTGAGACCACGCGTTCGAGCGACATCATCTTGCCGTTGTGGTCACTGTGTGGAAGGCGTTCGAGGAGGTATCCGTCGACGAGTCGACCGGCGAAACGCACGCGCACGCGCACGCCCGGCTGCGCGATCTCGGCCAGCTCAGGGGGGACGAGGTAGTCGAAGTCGCGGTCGAGATGAGCAGGCGACAGCAGCGGGAGCACCCTCGCGATGGGGTGTCCCGCTGCTGTCGATGAATCGTCCGCTGTCACGCGGTCCGTGACTACTACAGGCCGACGGCCGCGCGCAGCTTGTCGGCGCGGTCCGTGTGCTCCCAGGGCAGGTCGACATCGGTGCGGCCGAAGTGCCCGTAGGCGGCGGTCGGCGCGTAGATCGGGCGCAGCAGGTCGAGATCGCGGATGATCGCGCCCGGGCGCAGGTCGAAGACCTCGGAGATGGCGGTGGAGATGCGGGTGGGGTCGACCTTCTCGGTGCCGAAGGTCTCGACGAACAGACCGACCGGGGCCGACTTACCGATCGCGTAGGCGACCTGGACCTCGACGCGGTCGGCCAGACCGGCGGCCACGACGTTCTTGGCGACCCACCGCATGGCGTAGGCGGCCGAGCGGTCGACCTTCGAGGGGTCCTTGCCGGAGAACGCACCGCCACCGTGGCGGGCCATCCCGCCGTAGGTGTCGACGATGATCTTGCGGCCGGTCAGGCCGGCGTCGCCCATCGGGCCGCCGAGGACGAACTTGCCGGTGGGGTTGACCAGCAGCCGGATGTCGGAAGTGTCGAGGCTGGGCAGGTTCAGATCGCCGATGACAGCATCGACGACCTTCTCGCGGATATCGGGGGCCAGGAGGTTGTCCAGGTCGATGTCGGCGGCGTGCTGGGTGGAGATGACGACCGTGTCGAGGCGGACCGGACGGTCACCCTCGTATTCGATGGTGACCTGGGTCTTGCCGTCGGGACGCAGGTAAGGCAGCACGCCGGACTTGCGAACCTCGGTGAGCTTGCGCGAGAGGCGGTGCGCGAGCGCGATCGGCAGCGGCATCAGTTCGGGCGTGTCGATGGTGGCGTAGCCGAACATCAGGCCCTGATCGCCGGCGCCCTGGCGCTCGATCGCATCGTCGGAACCGCCGACGCGCGCCTCGTGCGAGGTATCGACACCCTGGGCGATATCGGGCGACTGGGCACCGATCGCGATGTTGACACCGCAGGAGTTGCCGTCGAATCCCTTTGCGGAGGAGTCGTATCCGATCTCGAGGACCTTCTCGCGCACGATCCGCGGGATGTCGGCGTAGGCGGAGGTGGTGACCTCGCCCGCGACATGGACCTGCCCCGTGGTGACCATGGTTTCCACCGCGACCCGGCTGCTCGGGTCCTCCGCGAGCAATGCGTCGAGGATGGAATCGCTGATCGCGTCACAGATCTTGTCCGGATGACCCTCGGTCACGGACTCACTGGTGAATAGCCGACTACCTGTCGTACGCACAGTTATTCCCTCTCCCTCAACGGGTTACTCGTTCGGCTTGTGACGGTAACGATTCGGTGTTACCGCGCAACCCTTCTCATCAAGACTATTCCAAACCACCGACATGGTGGCGAGTAAGTGCCAAGCCACCCCGCGAACACGCCCACCGGCGATAGAATGCGCGACCCTCGTTGCCGCGCAACTGTTTTCGCGCGGAATCGACGCGGACTCCCCGGTCAGCGCAGCAGCGGGACCAGCGCATCGAGCACCCGGCTGGCCAGCAGCGCCTTCGAACCGTGATCGAGGGCCTGTTCGGTGCCGTCGGCGCCGAGCAGCCACCCGTCGTTGGTGTCGACCTCGAACGCTTTGCCCTCGCCGACCGCGTTGACCACGAGCAGATCACAACCCTTGCGGGCCAGCTTCGCGCGCGCGTGGGTGAGGACATCACCGTTGTCGTCACCGGTCTCGGCGGCGAAACCGACGATCGCGGTACCGGCGAGCCGTCCCTCGGTGCGTGCGTCGACCAAGCCGGCGAGGATGTCCTCGTTCTTGGTCAGCGGGATCACGTCGGGCTCGTCGGCGCCCTTCTTGATCTTCGCCGCCGCCACATGGGTCGGCCGGAAATCGGCGACCGCGGCCGCCATGATCACCGCGTCGGCGCCGAGCGAATGCTTGTCGACCGCGGTCTTGAGCTGGTCGGCGGTGGTGATGTGGACCAGCTCGACCGCGGCGGGCGGCGCGAGCTCGATGGTGTTGCCTGCGATCAGGGTGACCTGGGCGCCACGCTGGGCGGCGACTCTGGCCAAGGCGTAGCCCTGCTTGCCCGAGCTACGGTTGCCGAGGAAGCGCACCGGGTCGAGGGGTTCCCTCGTGCCACCGGCGGTGATCACCACACGGCGACCGGTCAGGTCGCGGGGCAGCGCGTCGGCGCGCTCGAGCAGCAGCGAGGCCAGACCGAAGATCTCCTCCGGTTCGGGCAGGCGTCCCGGGCCCGTATCGGTGCCGGTGAGCCGACCCGACGCGGGTGACATCACGTTGGCGCCGTGCGCGCGCAACGTCGCGACATTGGCCACCGTCGCCGGATGCTCCCACATCTCGGTGTGCATCGCGGGCGCGAACAGCACCGGACATCGGGCCGTCAGCAAGGTGGCGGTGAGCAGATCGTCGGCGCGCCCCTGCGCGGCGCGCGCCATCAGATCCGCGGTGGCAGGAGCGATGACGACGAGATCGGCCTCCTGGCCGATCCGGACATGCGGCACCTCGGGCACATCGGCGAACACCGTGGTGTGCACCGGCTGCCCGGACAGCGCCTCGAAAGTGGCCTTGCCGACGAACTGCAGAGCCGACTCGGTGGGAATCACCCGCACCTGGTGCCCGGTCTCGGTAAAACGGCGAACGAGGGCACACGCCTTGTAGGCGGCGATGCCCCCGCCGACCCCGACGACGATCCGCATGGTCTTTACGCCTCCGGACTAGAGATTGTCACTCGCCCTCGGTGTGTTCGAGCAGGTCGGAGTGAATTTCGCGCATGGCGACCGACAGCGGCTTCTCCTGCAGACCCGGCTCGACGAGCGGGCCGACGTACTCGAGGATGCCGTCACCGAGCTGGTTGTAGTAATCGTTGATCTGGCGGGCGCGCTTGGCCGCGTAGATCACCAGGGCGTACTTGGAGGACGTGCGCTCGAGCAGCTCGTCGATCGGGGGGTTGGTGAGGCCGATCGGGGTGTCGTACGCGGGTACTGCGGTGATGTCCGTACTCACTAGGGGTGGCTCCTGCTGGTTAGTGGGTCAAGAACTCGAATTTGTGCTAACGAACAACGATACCAACTGCTCACAAGCAGTAGTTACCTCGCTGTTCACGATGACCGTGTCGAACTCGTCACGGGCCGCCAATTCGACCCGGGCGGTCTGGAGCCTGCGCTCGATCACCTCGGGTGTCTCGGTGCCGCGCGAACGCAACCGCGAGACCAGTTCTTCCCAGCTCGGCGGCGCGAGAAACACCAGAAGCGCTTCCGGCATCGCCGTGCGGACCGACCGTGCACCGGCCAGGTCGACTTCGATCAGTACTGAGAGTCCGCTCGCCAGTGCTGCTCGCACCGGGGCGGCGGGGGTGCCCGATCGCTGCAGCCCCCCATGAATGTCTGCCCATTCGAGCAGTTCGTCCGCCGCGATCATGGCGTCGAACTCGGCTCGGGAAACAAACCGGTAGTCGCGGCCGTCGACCTCGCCGGGACGGGGGTCCCTGGTGGTGGCCGAGACACTGAATACCAGTTCGGGCAGGCGTTCCCGCACACACCGCACGACCGTGGATTTACCCACGGCCGAGGGGCCGACCAGTACTACCAGCCGGCCCTTCCGCGTGTTTTTGTCCACCAGACTTTAGGCGTCGAAGTCGAAGCGGGTGAGCAGCGCGGCGCGCTGCCGGGCACCGAGCCCACGAAGACGACGCGTAGGCGCGATCTCCAGCTCGGTCATGATCTCCGCCGCCTTGACCTTGCCCACCTTCGGCAAAGCCTCGAGCAGCGCAGAAACCTTCATCTTGCCGAGAATCTCATCGGACTCGGCATCGGTGAGGACCTGCTTCAGGTTCGTTCCACCGCGCTTCAGGCGCTCCTTGAGCTCTGCCCGAGCGCGGCGAGCGGCAGCCGCCTTCTCCAGAGCAGCGGCGCGCTGCTCATCAGTCAGCTGGGGAAGGGCCACGGGTTCCTCCGTCTCATCGTTCATTGCCAGATCTACCGCCGGTTACCCGGACGGTCTGTGCGACCGTACCCACGGTGCGCGCCGATTGCGAACCCGACCCCCAGGTCAGGGCAAGATTACGGATGCCGTATGGCGCGCGCGGACTCGAAGCGGTGACGGCTGATTCTTCCGTCACGATCGTACAGCCGAATTATTAAAATGCACCCTCACCTGCGGTTATACCGATTTGGGCGAAGATAGCCACCGGGTAGCGTGGCGGCCGGCTTCCACCCTGGCAAACCCGGCGGTACGCGACCAGGGGGTTTCCTGAAAATGCCCGCGTGTCGTGCTATTTCGCACAGCGTGTCGTCAGGATCGGGCCCGAAACTCGTCGAGAACAGCACCCGACGCGGTCGCCACGACCTCGTCGATCCAGTCCGGAACAGGGGCGGCGCGGGCGATGTAATCGCGGACCAGACCGTACGGAATCGCCTTCACGGCGGCGCCCGCGATGGCCAGCGAGCGGTCGTCGGCGACGCCGAATTCGGTCACCACAGCAGTCAGCAGGGCGGCGTTCATGTCGTCGTTGACTCCGGCGATCGCGGACCGCAATTCCTCGGCGCCGACCTCGAGCAGTTCGTCGCGATGGAACATCTTCATCGCCCGCGCCTCGGTCGGGTACTCACGGCAATAGCGCGGCAGAAAAGTGGCGGCGGTCAACAGCGGGGCGGGGCCGGCGAGTGCCGCGACGAAGCCCTCGTGGAACCGGCGAACAGACCGCAGCCACAGGCGGGCGAGCAGTTCGTCACGTGAGGCGAAACGCACATAGATCGACCCGGAGTGCACCCCGGCGGCCGTACTGATCGCAGTGATGGCGGGGCGGGTGATCGCAGGATCGGCGAGTAGGTCCTGTGCCGCGTCGAGTACCTGATCGTCGGTGAAAAGGCGAGGTCTTGCCACCGGATCAGCCTAGTGGCACAGTTTATGAATATGGATTCAAAAACAAAGTTCCCCCTCGCCGGAGCCCTCCTGACGTTCATCGGCACCGCACATACCGCGCTCGGCGTCGCGGTCTTCGTCGCCGGTGATCAGGAGGTGGAACTCACCTTCTGGTTCACTCAGTTCGGCGTGGTCAGCATCGGTTTCGGGCTCGCGATGATGGCGCTGGAGCGGTCACTGGGGTACGTGCCCGGCGCGGTACTGCTCGTGCTCGCCGCAACCACGGTGTTCGGTCTGGCGTTCATGCCGGCGTCCGGGTTCGTGACGGTGCTGCTGCCCCTCGGCGTCGGCGCCCTCGGTTGGTGGCGAGCCAGGAACGACCGGATCACGGCCTGAGATCTACGCCTGGGCGGCACCTGCGCGCAGATGTTGCAAGATCGCGAGCACGCGGCGGTTGTGCGCTTCGCCCGCCGGGAGATCGAGCTTGGTGAAGATCGCGTTGATGTGCTTTTCGACGGCACTGCGGCTGATGTAGAGCTGCCCGCAGATCGCCGCGTTGCTCAAGCCCTGCGCCATGAGCTCGAGCACCTCGCGTTCGCGCTCGGTGAGGCGCTGCAGTGGCGAATCGCCGCGATTGTGCAGTAGGAGCTGACGGACCACCTCGGGGTCGAAGGCGGTGCCGCCGGCGCCGACCCGGTCGACGGCGTCGAGGAACGAGCCGATCGCGGCGACCCGGTCCTTGAGCAGATAGCCGATGCCGCCGGTGCCGGTGAGGAACTCCGCGGCGTGCCTGCGTTCGACGTACTGCGACAGCACCAGAATCGCGATGCCCGGCTGGTCACGGCGGATCTCGAGGGCCGCCCGTATCCCCTCGTCGACGTGGTCCGGTGGCATCCGCACGTCGGCGATGACCAGGTCCGGCGGGCGCACCCGCACTGCGGCGAGCAGGTCGGTCCCGGTGCCGACGGAGTCCACGATCTCGTGGCCCTCGGCGGTGAGGAGCTGAGCCAGGCTCTCGCGCAGCAGCGCTGAGTCCTCGGCCAGGGTTATGCGCACGGAACCTCCACGGTGATGAGCGTCGGGCCGCCCGGCGGGCTGTCCACTGCCATCGTGCCGTCCAGCGCGGTGACGCGGGTGGCGATGCCCGCCAGGCCGTGACCGGCGGGGTCGGCACCACCGCGTCCGTCGTCGCGCACTCGCAGGCGCAGCATTCGGCCGTCGCGCTCGACATCGACATCGATGGCGCTCGCACCGGAGTGCTTGATGGCGTTGGTGATCGCCTCGCTGGCGGAGAAGTAGCAGGCCGATTCGGCGGGACGTGGTGGACGTTCGTCGAGATCGATGGTCAGCTGAGTCGGAATCGGCGTCCGGTCGGCCAGGGCTTCGAGAGCGGCGGACAGACCGTCACGCGCGAGCATGGCCGGGTAGATCCGCCAGGACACCTCGCGGAGCTCGTCGAGGATGTGCCCGGTCTCGGCGATCGCACGTCGCTGCAGATCCGCGCGCCCCGCCTCCTCGGTCGCGCGGTCCCATCGGCCGAGCAGGATCGACAGGGCCACCACCCGCTGCTGCACGCCGTCGTGGAGATCGCGTTCGATGCGGCGGCGCTCGTCGTCGATCACCTCGACCACCTCGGCGCGGGTGGTGGTGAGCTGGGCGACCCGCTGCGCGAGTTCGTCCTGCCCCGGACGGGTGCTGCGCCGCAGGCACCAGGCTTCGGCGCGCACCACACCGAACAAGCCCTGCACGGCGAGAAAACAGAGCACCGCGCCGGGCAGCGCCAGCACGAGGACCGTCGCCCAGCTGACCTGCCCGGGTTCGGTCGCGTCGATGATCGGCACCGCGGCCCCGGTGGTCGCGCCGTAGACCACGGCCACCGCGACGATCACTCCCAGCCCCGACAGGGCCAGCACCAGCGCACCGAGCACCCCGACGACCGCGTGGGCCGCCAGGTATCCCGCGGCGCGTCGTCCACTCGGCACACTGTTGGATCGCACGCCGAGCAACCGGGTCAGGCGCCGGTGCTGGCACTGGGCGATCCGGTCGGTGAGCCCCGCCGCGAACGGCGCGGCGAGCACACCCATCAGGTCGAGCGGCACAGTGACCACACCGAGCAGATATCCCACAGCAGCGGGGGCGACGCGTGCGGATCGCGCCGGGGAGGTGCTCATCGACCGATTCTCGCGTGTGTCTGCCGCTGCCGCACGCGCCGGGCGACGAACACGCTCGCGGCCACGAGCACCGCGGCGACCACGGCCTTCTGCAGGATGCCCGCGTAGGTCTCGACGACGTGCCAGTTCTCGCCGAGGAAGTAGCCCGCGAGGACGAAGACCGCGTTCCACAGCAGGCTGCCCGCCGTGGTCAGCAGGGTGAACCGGCCCAGAGGCATGCGCTCGACACCGGCGGGGATCGAGATCAGGCTGCGAAAGATCGGAATCATCCGGCCGAAGAAGACGGCCTTGTCGCCATGTCGGGCGAACCAGTCCTCGGTGCGGTCCAGATCGGACAGGCGGACCAGCGGTAGGCGGTCGACGATGCGGCGCAGGCGGTCGCGGCCGAGGGCGGCACCGAGGCCGTAGAGGACGAGCGCGCCGACCACCGAGCCGAGAGTGGTCCACAGCAGGACCTCGGCCAGGCTGAATCGACCCCGGCTCGCGGTGAAACCCGCCAGTGGCAGGATCACCTCGCTGGGCAGCGGGGGGAAGAGGTTCTCGAGTGCGATCGCGAGGCCGGCGCCGAAGCCGCCGAGCTGTTCCATCAGCTGAACCGCCCAGCCCGCGATGCCGGTCAGTTCGGTCGTATTCCCTGTCGTATCCATGCTTTCGACGCTAGGAATCGACGGCCGCGCGATCAGTAGCGTCAGCCACCCGCTGAACGCGGTGCACCCCGAGTCCGGAGGTGGGGTTTTCCGCACCCCGGGCGCGGGGCCGACACCATCGCTACGGGCCGCAGGGCGGCCATAGCGTCGAAGACTATGCGACAGAGGTTGTTTCGAGCCGCAGCGGTCGTGCTGGGCACCGTACTGACGGTCACGCTGGTGGCCGCACTGGTCCTGGTGACGGCACGGTGGCGAGTTGTCGGGGACACGGTCGAGGCGGCGGCGCGCTGGAGCGACACCGATGTGGTGGTGCGGATCTCCGACGGCGAGCGCCTGCGTGAATGGCAGCACGAAGGCAGCCCCGCCGGGCAGTCACACCCGCCGGGACCGCACAGCAGGTTCCGGATCGGCAGCATCACCAAGACCTTCGTCGCCGCTGTGGTACTCCAGCTGGTCGATGAGGGCAAGGTCGAACTCGATGGTTCGATCGCCGCGCAGCTGCCGGAGCCGATTCCGGGCGGTGCCCGGATCACGGTGCGGCAGTTGATGAATCACACCAGCGGGCTCTACGACTACATGAAAGAGCCAGGCATGTCGACGAACCGGTGGCGCGGCGCCGACCGTTTCCGCGCCTACGCGCCCCGCGATCTGCTCGCCACGGCAGTGCGCCACGAGCCCTATTTCGCGCCGGGCTCCCGCTTCCGGTACTCGAACACCAACTACATCGCACTCGGCCTGCTCATCGAGCACGTGACCGGGCACAGCTACGGCAACGAGATCGGCGACCGTATTCTCACGCCGCTGCGGCTGAGCGCGACCACCGTGCCCGGTCACGACCCCGGTCTACCCGCGCCCGCCCTCACCGCGCACCGTGACATCGAGGGTGCCGGCCGGATGGAGGTGACGGAGATGAACCCGTCGCTCGACTGGGCAGCGGGCGAAATGATTTCCACCACAGCCGATCTCGACGCGTTCTTCGCCGCACTGCTCGGCGGGCGCCTGATGCGCCCGGCCTCCCTGGACCAAATGCGCGAGACCGTCCCGATGGGCATGGGCTTCCACTACGGGCTGGGCCTGCAGCGATTCGAGCCGCCGTGCGGTGCCGATCTCTGGGGGCACGGCGGCGAGCTGCTCGGCTACGTCTCGTACGCCTTCCGTTCGACCGGCGGCCGATCGTTGACGATGGTCGTCGGCTCGGCCGCGTCCTCGGACGCACTGTCGATGTTCGCCATGGTCACCGCGACGTATTGCCTCGCCTGAACACAGTCGCCGCGGACCTGTTCATCGCCGATGGGTCGGCCGACAACGCCACATACCGGTCGGCCCCACGACGCTCGTCGTCACGGAGAGCCTGGACCGAACGACGAGGCCGGACCGGCACATCGCCGACCCGGCCTCTCGCCTCACGTCAGCCCTGGAGGAAGGCGAACTCCTCCTGCAGCTGAGCGGTCTTGTCACACAGCGCCGACACCGACGGTCCCGCGTTGAGGACCTCGCGCGACACGTTGGGTACGACGGCGGCCAGGTTCGCCGCGGCGACCAGGGCACGGATGGAGTCCGCTCCCCCGCCCTGCGCTCCCACGCCGGGCATCAGGATCGGACCGTTGAGGGCCGACAGGTCCGGCGCCTCGGTGAGTGTCGCGCCGACGACCACACCGACGGAGCCGAACTCGGTTCCCGCGTTGCGTGCCGCGGCCTCGTCGACCATCGTCTGCGCGATGGTGCGCCCGTCGGCGGCCGTGATCCGTTGCAGTTGCGCCCCTTCGGGATTCGACGTCGCGGCGAGCACGAATACCCCGCGGTGGTTGGCCTCGGCCAAGCTGAGCGCCGGATCGAGCGAGCCGAAGCCGAGGTACGGCGACACCGTCACGGCGTCCGAACCCAGGGGTCCGTCGCTGAGCCAGGCGTGCGCGTAGGCATCCATGGTGGAGCCGATGTCACCGCGCTTGGCGTCGGCCAGCACCAGGGTGCCCGAGGCCCGCAGCACCGAGATGGCGCGCTCGAGCACCGCGATGCCGCCGGACCCGTAGGTCTCGAAGAACGCGACCTGCGGCTTCACCAAGGCGACCCGGCCGTCGAAGGCCTCGACACAGATCTCGGCGAAGGCCTCGAGCCCGTCGACGTCTTCGGTGAGCCTCCACGCCCGCAGCAAGGCGGGGTGGGGGTCGATGCCGACGCACACAGGGCCGAACTGCCGCATTGCCTGCTGCAATCGGTGACCGAATGTCATCTCAGCCACGCAGTTTCGAATGCAGTTCCTGCAGCGAGCGCACCCCGATGCCACCGTTGATACTGGCCTCGATGCCCTGCACCGCCGCGGCCGCGCCCTGCACGGTGGTGATGCACGGAATGTTCGCGCCCA